>DASYBQ010000140.1:0-4749 GCA_036500625.1 Pseudonocardia sp.
CATGCAGATGGTCCCCGAGGCCGTGGTCGCGATGCTGGCCTGCGCCCGGCTCGGCGCGCCGCACACGGTGATCTTCGGCGGTTTCAGCGGCAAGGCCGCCGCCGAGCGGGTCGGCGACATGGGCTGCACCGTGCTCGTCACTCAGGACGAGGCGCTGCGCGCCGGCAAGACCAACGCGCAGAAGGCGAATGCCGACGAGGGCCTCGCCGAGGTGGACACCAAGATCGAGCACGTGGTGGTGCTGCGCCGCACCGGCGGCGACGTGGACATGCGCGACGGCCGGGACGTGTACTGGGACGACCTGGTCGCCGAGCAGAGCGACGACGCCGAGTCCTGCCCGTGCGAGCCGATGGACTCCGAGGACCTGCTGTTCCTGCTCTACACCAGCGGCACCACCGGCAAGCCCAAGGGTGTCCGGCACACCACCGCCGGCTACCTGCTCGGCGTGGCGACCACGCACTACTACGTGTTCGACCTCAAGCCTGACTCGGTGTACTGGTGCGCCGCCGACATCGGCTGGGTCACCGGGCACAGCTACATCGTCTACGGACCGCTGGCCAACGGGTGCACCAGCGTGCTCTTCGAGGGCACGCCGGGCTTCCCGGACAAGGAGGTCTGGTGGAGCATCATCGAGAAGTTCAAGGTCGACATCCTCTACACCTCGCCGACCGCTATCCGCTCGCACATGAAGTGGGGCCCCGAGCACGCCCAGCGGCACGACCTTTCCTCGATCCGGGTGCTCGGCAGCGTCGGTGAGCCGATCAACCCGGAGGCCTGGCGCTGGTACCGCGAGCACGTCGGCGGCAACAAGGCCCCGGTGGTGGACACCTGGTGGCAGACCGAGACCGGGCACATCCTGATCACCCCGCTGCCCGGCATCACCCCGCTCAAGCCCGGCTCGGCGACCCAGCCGTTCCCCGGGGTGGACGCGGCGATCTACGACGACGAGGGCAACACGGTCGGCCCCGGCGGCGGCGGCAACCTGGTGCTGCGCTCGCCGTGGCCCGGCATGATGCGCGGGCTGTTCAACGACGACAAGCGCTACCGGGAGAACTACTGGTCCAAGTACTCCGACGCCTACTTCGCCGGCGACGGCGCCCGGGTGGACGACGACGGCGACTTCTGGCTGCTCGGCCGGATCGACGACGTCACCAACGTCTCGGGGCACCGGATCTCCACCACCGAGATCGAGAGTGCGCTGGTGGACCACAAGGCGGTCGCGGAGGCGGCGGCGACCGGCCGCAAGGACCCGGACACCGGTCAGGCCATCGTCGCGTTCGTGACGCTCAAGGGCGACCAGGAAGGCAGCGACGAACTGGCGCAGGAGCTGCGGGAACACGTCGCGAAGCAGATCGGCAAGCTGGCCCGCCCGGCTGCGGTGATCTTCGCGCCGGACATGCCGAAGACCCGCTCGGGCAAGATCATGCGCCGACTGCTGAAGAACATGGCCGAGGGCGAGCCGCTGGGTGACACCAGCACGCTGGTCGACGAGTCGGTGGTGCACACGATGCAGGAGCAGTTGCAGAGCAAGAAATAGAAGTTGGGATTTGCATGGCAGACATGACCGGACAGGTTGCCCTGGTTACCGGGGGCGGCCGAGGGATAGGCGCGGCGATCAGCAGGCGGCTGGCCGAGCGCGGGGTGAGGGTGGCCATCGGCTACTCCAACAGCCCGGACGGCGCGCAGAAGATCGCCGACGACTACCCCGGATGCAGCATCCACCAGGGCGACATCGGCAAGAAGGAAGACTGCCAGCGGGTGGTGGACGAAGTGCTGGAGCAACACGGCCAGCTGGACGTCCTGGTGAACAACGCCGGCATCACCGCCGACAAGATGATGCACAAGATGGAGACCGACGAGTGGGACTCGGTCATCCAGGTCAACCTGTCCGGCACGTTCTACCTGACCAGGCTGGCCTTCCTGCACATGAGCGAGCGGGAGACCGGGCGGATCGTCAACATCAGCTCGGTGATCGGCGAGCAGGGCAACATGGGCCAGGCGAACTACTCGGCGGCCAAGTCGGGACTGTTCGGGCTGACCATGAGCGTCGCGCAGGAGGCGGCCCGCAAGGGTGTCACGGTGAACTGCGTGGCACCCGGCTACATCGAGACCGACATGACCGCCAACGTGCCGGACAAGGTCCGGGACAAGATTGTCTCGGGTATTCCGATGCGGCGGCTCGGCCAGCCCGACGAGGTCGCCAGGGTGGTGGAGTTCCTCGCCGACCCGGACTCGATCTACATCACCGGGCAGGTCTACTCGGTCAACGGCGGAATGGCGATGTGACGGCAGTGGTTCAGCAGCGCGAGAATCAGCGGAATGGCAGCACGGTGACGATCGACGAGTCGATCAGCCGGCTGCAGCACGTGGCCGAAGGGCTTGTCACGGACCTTCGCGAGGTGCTGGACGGCAACGTCGTGGCCGCCCAGCTGGATCCGGTCGGATTCGGCGGTGTGCTGCGCGGCGCGGTGGCGTCGCTGGCCGGCCAGCCAATGGAGGTCGCGCAGGCCGCCGCGAACTACTCGGCGCGCGGCACGCAGGCGGCGGTCGCGGCCGGGCTGCGGGCGCTGGGGGTCTCGGTGGACGGGCCGGTCGAGCTGGCGGAGGAACGCCGCTACGCCGACCCGGCCTACACCTCGAACGCCTGGTTCTACCTGGCGCGCCAGCAGCATGCCCTGTTCGCCGAGTACGTCCACGAGCTGGTGCGCCGCGCTCACGTCACCGGGCACGAGCGGCAGAAGCTGGAGTACGCGGCGAACCAGGTCATCGAGGCCACCGCGCCGGCGAACTTCCCGCTGACCAACCCGGCGGTGTTCAAGCAGGCCTTCGACACCGGCGGGCTGTCCGTGCTGCGCGGGCTGCGCAACATGGTGCGCGACCAGATCGCCAACCGCGGCCAGCCGCGCCAGGTCACCCCGGGAGAGTTCCGGGTCGGGCGGGACCTCGCGGTCACCCCGGGCAAGGTGGTGTACCGCAACCGGCTGATCGAGCTGATCCAGTACGAACCACAGACCGAGCGGGTGCACGCGGTGCCGATGCTGTTCAGCCCGCCGTGGATCAACAAGTACTACATCATGGATCTCGCGCCGGAGAAGAGCCTGGTGGAGTGGGCGGTACAACACGGCCACACCTGCTTCATGATCAGCTACCGGAACCCGGACGCCAGCCTGCGGGACGTCACGATGAGTGACTACCTCCGCGAGGGCCCGCTGGCCGCGATGGACGCCATCGAGGAGATCACCGGCGCGCCGGAGGTCAACATCGTGGCGTTGTGCCTCGGCGGCACGCTGGCCGCCGCGACCGCCGCCTGGCTGGCCGCCCGAGGCGAGAAGCGGATCGGTTCGCTGACCCTGCTGAACACGCTGCTGGACTTCCAGGGCGTCGGGCAGCTGGGCGTGTTCACCGACGAGGCCACCATCGACCGGATCGAGGCGCGCATCCAGCGGGACGGCTACCTGCCCGCCGAGACCATGAAGTCCACGTTCGACCTGCTGCGGGCCACCGACCTGGTGTGGAACTACGTGGTGAACGACTGGATGCTCGGCAAGGACCCGAAGCCGTTCGACATGCTCACCTGGAACTCCGACTCCACCCGGATGCCGGCGGCCATGCACATGGAATACCTGCGCAAGTGCTACCTGCGCAACGAGCTGGCCAACGGCGAGATGCAGCTGGCCGACGAGCGGCTCGACCTCGGCCAGGTGCAGCAGGACGCCTACCTGGTGACCGCGGAGGCCGACCACATCGCGCCGTGGGCGGCGGTGCTGCGCGGCGCCGGCCGGCTCGGCGGCTCGGTGCGGTTCGTGCTGTCCAACTCCGGCCACATCGCCGGGGTGGTCAACCCGCCGAGCCCCAAGTCAAAACACTGGGTCAGCGAGTCCGCCACGCTGGACGCCGACCCGGACACCTGGCGCGACGGCGCCGCCCAGCAGGACACCAGCTGGTGGGAGGACTGGACCGGCTGGATCGCCGCGCACGCCGGTGACCAGCGCCGCAACCCGCCACCGCTGGGCAGCACCGCCCACCCGGCCCTGGCCGACGCACCCGGCGACTACGTCCGAGGCTAGCTCGCCAGCTCGTTCGTCTCCTGGCGAGCCGGGTTATGCTCGGCTCGCCATGAGCCGCATTCAGACACCGTTCGGGTTTGCCAGTACAGCCGCCGAGGTGGCCGAGGGGATTGACCTGCGCGGTCGCCGGGTGGTGGTGACCGGCGCCTCCTCCGGTATCGGGGTGGAGACGGCGCGCGCGCTCGCCGGCACCGGTGCCGAGGTCACTCTCGCGGTGCGCGATGTCGCGGCCGGTGATGCGGCGGCCGAGGACATCGCCGCGAGTACTGGCCGTCTCGCGCCGAGGGTCGCCGCGCTGGACCTGGCCGACCCGGCCTCGGTCGCGGCGTTCGCCGCCGCCTGGGACGGCCCGCTGCATGTGCTGCTTAACAACGCCGGCCTGATGGCCTGCCCGAGCAGCGCACCGGCGCCGGCTGGGAGCTGCAGTTCGCCACCAACCACCTTGGCTCACTGAGTCCTCCGACTAACTGCCGCTCGCCCGGCGCGTCCGCGCTCGGTACGGCGCCGGGTAGCCTGGAGACGGCCGGTCACGAGGGAGCTTGGGGGCAAATGAGCAGCGACGCCTACGAAGAGCTCACAATTCAGTACGCCATGGCGCGCCGGCAACGCCTGCTCGCGAGCGCCGAAGAGATCGCCGAGCTGGTGCTCTCCAGGCTGGGGGACGAGGAGAAGCTGGTCCTGG
>DASYBQ010000141.1:0-29407 GCA_036500625.1 Pseudonocardia sp.
CGCAGGGCACCCGGACAGTCCTGTGGATGCACAGCGGCGGCTACGTCTTCGGTTCGGCGCACGGCTACCGGGCGTTCGCGGCGGCACTGTCGCGGGCATCGCGGGCACGGGTCCTGGTGATCGACTACCGGCTGGCGCCGGAGCACCAGTACCCGGCCGCGCTGGAGGACGCGACCACCGCGTATCGCTGGCTGCTGGCTCAAGGGGTCACCCCTGGCGATGTGGTGATCGGCGGTGACTCCGCCGGCGGCGGGCTCGCGCTGGCGACCGTGCTGGCGCTGCGCGACGCCGGCGACCCCCGGCCGGTCGCCGCCGTCGCGGTGTCCCCGGTCGCCGACCAGACCTTCTCCGGCGAGTCGATGCACACCAGGGCCTCGTCCGACCCGATCGCCTCGGCGGAGATGTTGGCCGGCCTGTGCGGGCTGTACCGGGGTTCGGCGTCGGAGACGGACCCGTACGTGTCCCCGCTGTTCGGTGACTTCGCGGGCGCGCCGCCGCTGCTGGTACTGGTCGGCACCGAGGAGGTGCTGCACGACGACGCGACGCGGCTGGTCGACAAGGCCCGCGCCGACGGGGCCAGCGCGCGCCTGGTTGTCGGCGAAGGCCAGTTCCACATCTGGCCGCTGTTCGCCGGCATCCTGCCCGAAGGACAACAGGCGATCGACACGATCGGCCAGTTCATCAATGAGGTGCGATGACACTGCGCATGGACCCCGAGGTGGCACAGGCGTTGGCCCCGCTGGCCGAGGCGGCGGCAGGGCTCACGCCGCCGCCTGCCGGCGACTGGCAGACCCGCCGGGCCAGCACCGACGCGCTGATCAGCCAGTTCACCGGCGCCGTGGCGCCGCCACCGGACGTCACGGTGACCGAGTACCAGGCCACCGCGCCGGACGGCACACCGATCCCGATGCGGCTCTACCGCCGCAACGGGTCGTCGCCCGGCTCGCTGGCGGTGTACCTGCACGGCGGCGGCATGTTCCTGTGCAGCATCGAAACGCACGACCCGATCTGCCGGGCCTACCCGGCGGCGTCCGGTGTGCCGCTGCTGTCGGTGGACTACCGCTTCGCGCCGGAACACCCGTATCCGTCGGCGGTAGAAGATTCCTACGCCGCGCTGCGCTGGGCCGCCGCGCACGCCGGCGAGCTGGGCGTCGACCCGGCCCGGATCGCGGTCATGGGCGACAGCGCGGGTGGCGGAATGGCCGCCGCGCTCGCCCTGATGGCCCGCGACCGCGGCGGCCCGGCACTGGCTGCCCAGATCCTGGTCTACCCGATGCTCGACGACCGCACCACGCGGCCGGACCCGCAGATCGCCCCCTTCGCCATGTGGACCACCGACGACAACATCACCGGCTGGGGCTGCCTGCTCGGCGACGCCGCCGGCGGTCCGGACGTGCCCAGCTACGCCGCCCCCGCCCGAGCAACCGACCTGACCGGCCTGCCGCCGGCCTACCTCGAGGTCGGTCAGCTGGACATCTTCCGCACCGAGGACCTGGCATACGCCGAGCGGCTGAGCCAGGCCGGCGTGCCGGTGGAGCTGCACCTGCACCCAGGCGTCCCGCACGCGTTCGACGTGTTCGCCCCCGACTCGGCCGTCACCCGCCGCGCCCAAGCCGACCGCGCCCGGGTACTCGCGGCCCTCTGATCCCGATTAGGCAGGAACACAGCATGAGCGGACGACTCCACGGCAAAGTGGCGGTAGTGACCGGGGCAGGCTCGGGAATGGGCGCGGCGATGGCGGAGGTCTTCGCCCGCGAAGGAGCGAACGTCGTCGCCGCCGACATCTCCGGACAACAGGATGCGGTGGCCGAAAAAATCGGCCGTAACAACGCCGGAATCGACGGCGAGGTCACCCCGACCGCCGAATACTCCGACGAAGAGTTCGACCGCGTGTTGGGCGTCAACGCGCGCGGCGTCTACCTCGGCCTCCGGTACTCCATACCCCACCTGCTGCGCAACGGCTCGGGAGCCGTTGTCAACACCGCGTCCATGGCGTCCAATGTGGCTTTCCCCGGCGTGAGCGCCTACTGCGCCTCCAAGGGCGCTGTGCAGATGATGACGAAAACAGCGGCCGTCGAGTACGCCGGCAGCGGCATAAGAATCAACGCCATCTGCCCCGGCCCGATCCGAACCGCCATTACCGACTCCCTCCCGCCCGACCTGATCACCAAGGTGGTGAACGCAACTCCTCTCGGCCGCTACGGCACCCCCACCGAAGTAGCCAACCTGGCCCTCTTCCTGGCCAGCGACGAATCCTCCTACATCACCGGCGAGTCAATCCTCATAGACGGCGGCCACACAGCGGTCTGACCGACTATGAGCGAGCCAACTGATGACGAGATCATCTGAGCGGCGAGGGCCAATACATGGCTGATGCGGTACCCGCGGATGGACGACTGGTGGTGCCGCTACGTCGCCGCCACCTCGGGTGTCGCGGTGCTCAATGTGGACTTCCGGACCGGGCCCTATGTGGCGTACCCGGTGGCGCAGCGGCAGTGCCACGACGTGGCGGAGTTCGTCGCTACCCGCGGCCGCGAACACCGCCTCGACGGGAGCCGGATCGTGGTCGGGGATTTCTCCTCCGGCGGCGGGCTGGCCGCCTCGGTCTGTCCGCAGGCCAGGGACGCCGGGTCACTGCGGCCGGTGCTGCAGGTGCTCGGTGTGCCGGCGCTCGATCTGGCCTGCGACGTGCCGGCGCGGTCACCGGGGATGATCCCGCCGACGCTGCGGGAGCTCGTCAGGCGGGTCTACTTCCCCGATCCGGCTACCCGGTCGGAGCCCTACGCCTCGCCGGTGCTGGCCCCGACCTGTCCGGGCTGCCGCCCGCCGTGGTGTGCACCCCCGACTACCTGAGGAAGCTTTGTTGCGAATATTTTGCAATAAGGGTTGTTCTTGGTGGGGCGGGAGTTCTACCCTTGGTGCGGGTCCTTGCAATTGGCCAGGCCGTGGTGGGAGTGGTGGTTGGGATCCGCCGTCGCGCTGATGTCCATGTCCCGGGTGGACAACGGCGCGGAGGGGTCCGGCCGTATCGGGGTCGGACCCCTCACCGCGACCGCCGACATCAGAGCGGGCGGCCGTCAACCAGTTCACGGCTCCACCGCACACAGCGAGTGGGCGCGGCACACATGTCCGGACATATGTGTGGCGACCACTCGTTGTGTGCCGTCGGGGGGTTCGACGTGTGCCGGGGGTCGGGGAGCTTCGGCGTCGGCCGAGTCAGCGTCTGATTCGAGCGGCGAGGGTTGGTTGGCCCGGGCCGTCGAGCTGCTGCACGGCGCCGGGCCGGCCCGCGATGGCCATCAGCAGCGACTCGGCGGGGCCGGAGACGAGTTGTCCCCGGCCGCCGCTCCAGTCGAGGTCGGTGGCGACCAGGCGCAGGCCCCTGGCGCGCCAGAAGCCGCGGATCGGCGGTGCGACCAGCGCCATGCTCAGCGCGGCGCGCAGCCGCTCCGGTGAAATGTCGCGCGGTCGGCCGAGCGGGCGGCGGATGTCCTGGTGGTGGACCATCGCGTCGAGCAGCGCGATCCGGCCACCGAGCCAGGTGGTCAACCCTCGGGGTTGCAGGTGGCCTTTCAAGTCGGCAAGCAGATCCTCGGGCGTGTGATCGCGGTAGTCGGCGAGGCCGACCTCGTTGGCCCGGTTCAGGCTGAGCCGGCCCTTGGCGAGGCGGCGCAACACCCCCGCCGCGTCGAGATCCTCGTAGCTGATCATGTGCGCCACCACGTCGCGCACCCGCCAGCCCTGGCACAAGGTCGCCGTGTCCCACTCCCTCGGTGACAGCGTGGCCAGGAAATCCGCCATGTCCGCCCGCTCGTCCCGAGCCAGCGCCTTGAAGTCCACGTTCACTCACCGCGCCTATGGTTCTGCCGAGAGTGGTGCCCGACGGGCATCTCTGCAACGATAGAACACGGCCGGCCGAGAGTTCGGCCGGCCTCGGTGGCCAGTAATTCAAGGGGTGCCCGGCCAGGCCGTGGAGCGGGGGGTCCGGTGGCGCGAAGTGAATCGCGAAGGACTGTGGTCGTGATCGGAGTCGTCGTCCCGCTAATCGGCGTGGTTCTCGCGTTTTTGCTGCCAAAAGTCTTCAAGGACGATCGCGACACAGGGATTCCGCTGTGCAGTTGGTACAGCCCGAGTAGGAATGACAACCTGACGACCACGGACTACGCCCAGGACGAGCAGAGCTGCAGCCCGGATGGGGGTCCGGCTGAGGGCGGCTACGGTTTCGTCCGGAAAGAAGGCATCATCTTCGATGTCCGGGGACACCGACCCTCTGGAACGGCGCTCCTGTGCGGTTGGTACAGCCTCAGCCGGAGGGAATACATCACCACGTCCGATCCGCGATGGGTGGGAAGTGACTGCAGATCGAGCCCGCCGGAGCTCGGCTACCAGTTCGTGCGGTTGGAGGGTTATATCTACGATTACCCGAGACCGGGAAGCCATCCGCTGTGCAGTTGGTACAGCCCGGAGCGGCGAGACAATTTCGCGACAACTGATCCTCGATGGACCGGCCGTGACTGCGCTGTTGCCAAAGTTCCCGAGGAAGGCTACACATTCGTCCGCACCGAAGGTTATGTCGAGGACTATCTCAAGCAGTCGGGTTGACCGAGCGGCGCCGCCGGCAGCCCGACCAGCGCGTTTTCCACCCGGTTGACCGGCCGGCCCCGCTGGACGGCGGCTGAAACCCGCCGTCCAGCGGTTTCGCGGTCGTCTCCCCACCCGCACTGTGACGAGCGGGAGCAACGCGTACCTGATACCGATTCACCCCGTTCGTGGAACCTACGGGTCGGCCGGGCCGATGGCGCACCGGGATCGCTTGACCGGTGTGACCCGCGCGACGAGGATCACGGGGTGGATCCGGTGACTCTGATCGTGACGGCTGTGGCGCTGGGTGCATCGGCGGGGTTGAAGGACACCTCGACGCTGGCGGTGCAGGACGCCTACGCGGCGTTGAAGGGGCTGCTGCGCCGGCGCGACATCGACGTCTCCGGGGTGGAGCGGCGGCCCGGCTCGGACGCGCAGCGTGGCTCGCTGCACGAGGATCTGTCCGATGCGGTGGGTGCGGTCGACGACGAGGTGCTCGCCGCGGCGCGCCGGATGACCGACGCGGTTGCCGCCGACGACGCGGCGGCCGCGCCGGCCATCGGGGTCGACCTGCGCAATGTGCAGGCCGCGTTCCTCACCGTCGGCTCGGTCAGCTCGACCGGCACCGGGGTCCGGGTCGACGGCGGGGTCTTCACCGGCGGAATCGCGATCGACGAGGTCAAGGCGGGGAATCGCGGGGACCCCTCCGCGCGGTAGGATGGCCCGCTCCCACCGCAGGTACCGAGGGCAGAAACGCCGGCACTGCCGGCGGTGTGGCGTTGCACGGTGTGATCGCCGGCGGGAACGTCACCGTGGTCCAGAACGGCCGCCCGGCTGCGGACCGTGAGCTGGGTGCGGCCGAGCGCACGGCCTACCTCGCGGCGCTCACCGCGCGCTACCGGGTGCTGGATCTCGCCGCGCTGACCCCGGACTCCGAGGACGACCACGTGCCGGTCATGTTGAGCGAGGTCTTCGTGCCGCAGACGGTGCGGGCCGATCCGCCGCCGGTGGAGCTGCCCCGGGATCTGTGGCGGCGGCTGGTGGAGGCCGGCGACATCGGCAAGGACGAGCTGCCCAAGGAGCTGGAGGATGCCGACCGCGAGCTGATCGCCAAGGCTCGGGAGGCGCACGCCGCGCACCCGCCCCGCCGGGTGGCGGAGGTGTTGACCGACTCTAAGCAGCGGCTGGTCGTGGTGCTGGGTGACCCTGGTGCCGGTAAGTCGTCACTGCTGCGTTATATCGCGCTCGCCCTGGCCTCCGACCAGGCGCCGCCGGAGTGGCCGGCGGTGATCGAGTATCTGCCGGTGCTGGTGGAGCTGCGCGCCTACGCGAGCCCGACCTGGCGGACCGGGCGCTGGGCGGACGGGACCCTGCTGGACTTTCTGGACCAGATGCACGCCCAGCAAGGCCTCGGGCTGCCGCGCGAGGTACTGGCCGGGTACCTGCGCGGCGGCGGGCGGGCCGTGGTGATGTTCGACGGCCTCGACGAGCTGTTCGACCGTGCCCAGCGCGACGAGACGGTGCAGCGGATCGTCGCGTTCTCCCGGCAGTTCCCCCAGGCCCGGGTGATCGTCACGTCCCGGGTGGTGGGCTACCGGCGAGGCGCGCTGGACGCCGCCGGGTTCAGCCTGCACACCCTGCAGGACCTGGACACCGAGCAGGTCGACGAGTTCGTCACCCGGTGGTACACCATCGCCTGCCGTGGCGACACAGCCGAGGCGACGGCGCGGACGACCCGGCTGCTGGCGGCCATCGCGCGCTCGGCCTCCGCCAGGGACCTGGCCGGCAACCCGATGCTGCTGACCATCCTCGCGGTGATCGGCCGCCGCCGCGAGCTGCCCAAGGAACGGCACCGCGTCTACCACCACGCCGTCGAGGTGCTGACCCAGCACTGGGACCTGAACCGCGCCGTGCGGGACACCCGCGTCGAGATGGCCTACATCGACGAGGAGGACAAGCGCGAGATGCTGCGCCGCATCGCGCGCCGGATGCAGGAGGGCCGGGACGGCATCGCCGGCAACCACATCCACCGCGACGAGCTGCTCGCGGAGTTCCGCGGCTACCTGCAGCAGCGCTACCAGCAACCCGCCGACCAGGCCAAGATCGTCGCGAAGGCGATACTGGAGCAGTTCCGGTACCGCAACTTCATCCTGTCCAGGTTCGGGCCGGGCATCTACGGTTTCGTGCACCGGGCCTTCCTGGAGTACTGCTGCGCGGACGAGATCGTCTACCGGTTCAAGGAGACCAAGGAGCTGGGCACCGAGCAGCTCGTCACCGAGGTGTTCGGCGAGCACGCCACCGACCCGGCGTGGCAGGAGGTGCTGCTGCTGCTCGCCGGCATGATCCACGAGAAGTTCCTCGGCCAGGTCATCGACCATCTGCTGGACCTCGGCCAGGCGCTCGGCGTCCGGCTCGACTCGGAAACCGCCGGCCGGCACTGGCTGCTCGCGCTGCGCTGCCTGGCCGAGGCGCGCAGCGTCGGCGACCTCTCCGAGCAAGGAGTGCGGATCGTCACGGGGCTGCTAGAGCACCTGAGCTCGACCCGCCAGTCGATGGGTGCGCTTGAGGAGATGCTCGAGCCGCCGGCCTGGGAGTTGATCGAGGCCGCGATACCCGTGCTGCGGGAGTTGGGATCCCAGCTGCCCGGCCGGGAGCTCTATCTCGACTGGTTCGGGCGCTCGCCGGCCCCACGACTGCCGGCCGCACGGTCGCGTCTGGCCCTGATCGGTCGGGTGCGGCAGTTCTCCCAGACCGGCACCGCGATTGCGGGCGCACTGCACGCCGGTAGCGACCGGCTGCGGGCAATCCTGCTCCGGCGGATCGATGACGAGGACGATCAGGTCAGCGAGGCGGCCGTCCACGCGTTCTCCGCCGGCTGGCCGGACAGCCACTCCCGTGCGTAGCTGACCTCTCGCTGCGTCGCAGACTCACGACCAGTGGTCCGCGCGGCTTCGGTGGAGACACTTGCCCTCGGCTGGCCGGACGGGCGCACCCGCGCCGAGCTGATCCGGTGCGCCCGCACCGACCTGGACTCGCGGGTGCGACTGGCCGCGCTTTCTGCCTGCCTGCTGAACTGGCCGGACAGCGAAACCCGCGGTCTGGTCCTGATCGCGCTGCGCAGGGACCCGGCGGATGACGTCCGGAAGGCCTCGGCGGAGGCCCTGGTGCGGTTGTGGCCCGACGAGCAAAGTCGCGACGCACTGACCGACGCCATCCAGGACCCGGACTGGGTGGTGCGGCAGGCGCTCGTCGAGGGCCTGATGACCTGGCCGGACGACCGGACAAGGCCCGTTCTCGAGTACCGCGCCAGGGCCGACCCGGACGAGGACGTCCGCGCGGCGGCACTCACCGCGCTGGCCCGGGGCTGGCCCGACGACCGCACCCGAGCATTGCTGAGCGCACAGGCCAGCGCGGACCTGCACCAGGTCGGCCGTACGGCGGCACTTGACGTGCTGCTGCGCACCTGGCCGGACGCCACCGCCGACACCCGTGCCCTCATCACCGCGCGGGCCACCGACCTGGCCGAGGACGCCCGCGGCACCGCGCTGAACACCCTTGCCCGCAGGTGGCCCGACGACGACACCTGGGTGCTTCTCCGCGACCGGGCAACGAGCGACCCCGACCCATCGGTCCGGGTCGCGGCAGTGCGGTTGCTCACCGGCGGCTGGTCCGGCGAGTACACCCGGTCGGTGGTCACCGACCGGGCGAGGCTCGACCCCGAGGAGACCGTCCGGGTCGCGGCGGTGGAGTCGCTCGCCGATTTCTGGCCCGACGAGCACACTCAGGCCCTGCTCGCCGAACGGGCAACCACCGACCCGGACGGGGATGTGCGGGTCGCGGCGGTCACCGCATTGGCCGGCACCTTGCCCGATGACCGGACCCGGGAACTGCTGGTCCGGCACGGCATGCTCGACGACCAGTGGTACGTGCGGGCGGCAACCGAGCGGCTGCTGCTGCAACACTGGCCCGACGAGCGGACCCGCACGCTGCTGATCGATCGGGGCCTCGTCGACGCCGACGAAGACGTCCGAGGCACCGCGTACGAGGCGGTCACCCGCGGCTGGCCGGACGAGCGGGCCGGCCAGCTGCTCGCCGAGCGAGCCACCCGTGACCAGGACGCGCAGGTACGTAACGCCGCGCTCGACACGCTCACCTTCGGCTGGCCCGACCAGCGCACCCGCGAGCTGCTCACGGCCGCCGCGAAGACCGATGAGTCCGACGACGTCCGGGCCTCGGCTGCGGCGGCGCTGGTCGACCGCTGGCCCGACGAGACGACCCGCGCGCTGGTCGGCGAACAAGCCGCCGCCGACCCGGACCCGGGTGTGCGCAGGGCGGCGCTGGAGCAGCTTGCCCACGGGTGGCCTGACGAACACACCCGCGCTGTGCTCACCGACCTGGTTGCCTCGGATCCGGACGGTGCGGTCCGAGGGTCCGCGCTGGCCGCACTGGCGGTTAACTGGCCGAGCGACACGACGTGCGCGCTGCTGAGGGCGCGGGCCGCCATCGACACATCCGAGGACGCCCGGCAAACGGCGATCAGGGCGTTGGCCAGGGCATGGCCTGACGGACCGGCCAGGGAGCTGTTCACCGACCGCGCCGTCGAAGACCCGCACGAGGCCGTCCGCGAGGCCGCGCTCGCGCGGCTCATCCAGCTGTGGCCGGATGAGCAGACCCGGGACCTGCTGACCGACCAGGTCACGGCCGACCCGCACGTGGACGTCCGGGAGTCCTCGGCCGCCGGTCTGTTCTGGATCGCGCCGAACGCCCTGCGCCGCGGCTGGCTCACCGAACTGGCCACCAGCAGCCCGCTCGGCGATCTCCGCAAGCTGAGCCTGCAGATCCTGGTGTGGGTGTGGCGCGATGCGGACACCCTGTCGCTCGTTGCCCGCCGCGCCGTGCAGGATGACAGCGAGACCGTCCGGGAGGCGGCTCTGGACGTATTGACCTGGGCGCGGCCGGACGACCGCGCGACGTTCACCGCGCTCGCCACCGACGACCCCGCCGAAGACATCCGGGAGCGGGCGATCGAGGTGCTCGCCAAGGCCTGGCTCGACGACACCACGCTGACACTGCTCGCCGACCGGGCCGTGTCCGACCCGCACGAGCAGATCCGCACCCGGGCGTTGGAACTACTCGCCTCGGTCCGGCCCGACGACTCCACCCGCGCGATCATCGAGGACCGGATGACCGACGATCCGGAAGAGTCCGTGCGGAAGCGGGCGCTGGAGATCCTTGCGCTGCTCTGGCCCGATGAGCGCGGCAGAGCGCAACTCCTCTGTTGTGTCACCGCCGACGCTCACCAGGACGTCCGACGCGAGGCGATGCAAGCAATAGCCCTCGGCCGACTCGACGAGCCGGCCCGCCACGTGTTCGCCGAGCGAGCCACCGCTGACCCCGGTTCCGAGGTCAGAACATTCGCGCAGTCCGCGCTCGCCTGGTTCCGGCGGGACGACGCGAGCCGGGCCCTGCTGGTCGACCGACTGACCGAGGACGCGCACCAGGACGTCCGCAAATCGGCGGCCAACTTCCTCGGCTGGCTCTGGCAGGACGACCGGACCCGCACCATCCTCGAATCCCTCGCCGCGACCGATCCGCACGAGGATGTCCGCCGGGAGGCACTCGAGGGGCTGACCCGAGGATGGCCGGACGAACGAACACGCACACTGCTCATGGACCGTGCCGCGACCGACCCCGACGACCAGGTCCGCCACATCGCCTCGGCCCTGGCCACCCGATGGCCAGCTGCGGAGCGCCAATAACTATTCGCGCTCCATGCCTTTCAGCATCATGACTCCCAAAGCCATCAGAATAAAGAAGCAGATCACCCCGAATAGCATCACGCCTCCTCGTGTTCCTGACCCGGTACCCGGTCCGCCCGATTAATGAACTCACTGCGGGTGGGGCCGTGGCGGGTGTGTCGCCTGATACGCGCGGGGCCGGGCGGCGCCCCCTCGCGCCTCCGACCCCGCACTATCACGAGGCGGGCCGACCCAGTCCTGATACCGAACAGACCGCGCCGCCGCGCCGTGCCGTGCGGTCATCTCTCAGGTTGGCCTTCGAGTCGAGTGGACGGTTTATCGTCTGGGAGTTGTGCCGTAAGGGGGGTACCGGTCGTGTTGGTGGTGCGTTCGGTCGTGCTGTTCGTGGCGGCCGCGGTGGCCGAGATCGGCGGGTGTTGGCTGGTGTGGCAGGGCGTCCGAGAACATCGCGGTTGGCTGTGGGTCGGGGCAGGGACGATCGCACTGGGCGGGTACGGGTTCGCCGCTACGCTGCAGCCAGATGGGCATTTCGGGCGCATCCTGGCCGCCTACGGTGGTGTGTTCGTCGCCGGTTCGCTGGCCTGGGGCATGGTTGCCGACGGCTACCGGCCCGACCGGCTCGACGTGCTCGGCGCCCTGGTCTGCCTGGCCGGGGTCGCGCTGATCATGTACGCGCCACGCAGCTGAGGTTTCCCTCGGGCGGCTGGTCACCCAGGTCAGTCGGTTCAACAGCTTGGTTCCGCACGATGACAAGCCGTACCTGAGCGATATACCGCCTACGGATCAGCGGGCAGGACGCCAGACTCGATCGGAAAGACCATTGCCGAGAAGGATGATGCTCCACGGCCCGGAGCCAAGTTCTTCCCGCCCAGCCACACCGTCCGCAGCCCGAACTCGGCGAACACGCGAACCTCAGCCGGACGAGTGTGGATTCGCCGGTCGCGCCGGATGGCGACCAGACCCTGTTGCGCCACGGTAGGCATCCAGTCCACGTCCGGCGTACCCAACGAAACGCCGGGTATGTCCCTGTGCCCGGTGTACACGACATCGTCCCGAGTCCGGGCGAGCAGCTTGCCGAGGCCGAGAGCGCTCTCGTCGACGAACCAGCGGGCCGGCACGGCGAGGTCAGGCCGATCGCACCAGGCTCAGCTCGAACCGTAACGCCTGCTCGACCTGAGCGGTGGTGAGATCGAACAGCTCGGCTATTCTCTCCGCCGATTCGCCCGCCCTGAACTGCTCTGCTACTACCTCGGTGGGCACCGCCCGGACGACCGGCCGGCCGTGCTGGTGCAGCGGGTCGAGGGTCACGACGCCGCCGAACCGGGCCGGTGCCACCGCTGCCACCTCCCGATCGGCGGTCGTGCCGTATCTGAGATCGCCGACGAAGCCGTTGACGGGTGCCGACACCATGACCTGACCGTTGCGGACGACCACGAGCATCTCTTGCCCGCGCAGCCCTGCCTGCTCTTGGACACGCCGCACCAGCTCGCGGCCCTCCACGTCGAGAAACGGGCTGGCATGCGCGAGGGGGTAGGGCCCGAGCTCCTCGCGCAGACGCACCACAGCCGGACGCAGCCGCTGCATCGACGCACCACGGGCGCGGAACTCGGCCAACAACCGAGCCTCGACGAACTCTCCCCACGTCACGCCCTCGTCCTGGGTCTGTTCGAACCGGACCACTGGCGGATAGAGCACGCCTGCCCGCTGATACCCGTTTATCCAGCGGCGAGCGGTGCCCGAGGGCAGCGCAAGAAGCCGATCGACGTCGGCGAGCGCATAGACGCGACGGTCGAGCAGGGACGTGGTGGCCACGCACAGATTCTGGCACGTCACCAGGACAATTCCGGTGCCATTGAGTCATTCCGTGGCTTTCCGTTCGGGGATGGGCGAGACGAACAGGCGGAAAGGCTGGCCGGCTGGGTCGGCGTAGACCCGAGGCGGTTCTACCGGGTTGCGTCCGTGCAGTCGAGGACCCTCTGGCGCAGTACTGGAAACCCTTGCGCGTCGCCCGTCGGGAGGCTGGAACTAACCGGCGACGTGCCGCAGCTTCGCCGAGAGGTGCGGCTGCATCGGCAGGCCGCGTAGCGCCCGCTCCTCGACGTAGGCAAGGTCGCCGTCGTCCACGATGCCGTACAGCCTAGCGGCCTCGGTCGTTTGCCTCGCCGACTCGGTACGCACCACGGTGTCGCTGGTGAACTCCCAGGAGCTCTCGTTGCACGGCCCGCCGTAGTAGATCTCGCAGATGCCGAACGCGTGGGCGAGCACCAGTTCGATGCCTTCGTCCGGCTGCACGAGCCACCAGCCGACCTCGCGCGCCGCGGGCGCGAGCACCTGGCCGGAGGTATTGAGCAGCCACGCCCGGGACTCGTAGTGCAGCAGCGCCCGGCCGTCATGGCTGAACGTCAGCTGCTGTCCGTAGTGGAACTGCCCGAGAAGTGACGGGTAGTCCGCTTCCCCCTCGCCGCGCCAGACGCCCAGCAGCGGCGCCAGCGGCAGACACTCCGGGGCGAGCTCGATGTTGAGCCACTGGTTGACGCCGGAAAGGTCCATTGGCAGGTCGTCGAACATCGGCAGGTTGCGGCCGGATGCCTGTGCGGCGAGCGCCGCATTCTCCAGGGTCTGGAATGCCGTTTCGGGCTGGGGAGAGTCGCTCATCGTTGCACAGGACTCAGTGGGCACGCCGCCCCCCGGGCGCTCGAGCGCCACGCCATGGCGGAGAGGTTGCGCGCGGAGAGGTTGCGCGAGGACCGGGGCACACAGCGGAGCGTACCGCGTGGATCCCTCGCTCGACATAGATCCACCGGACACGCTCTACCCGGGTTGGCTGATCTCCGGTGCCGGTGGGGTGCGGACGGAGTAGGCGGCGGCCCCGGCGAGCAGACAGGCGGCGGCGCCGACGAGCAACGCCGCTCGGGCGCCGAAGCTGGAGGTGATCCAGCCGGTCAGCGGGCTTCCGATCGGGGTGGTACCGAGGTAGAGGAAGGAGAACAGTGCCATGATCCGACCTCGGTAGGCGGGCGTGGCGTGCAGCTGCAGCGTTGTCGAGGTCAACGTGACGAACATGAACGCGGCCATCCCGGTCAGCGCGAGCGCCACACACGCGGTGGGCACGTTCGGCGCGGCGGCCGTGCCGGCCAGCCCGATCCCGAAGACCACCGCCGCCGTGGCCAGATAGACCCGGCGCGGGTGATGCACCAGTCCCGCGCCGAGCGAGCCGAGCACGGCGCCGCAGCTGAGCAATGTGGACATCAGCCCGTAGGTGCCGCCGCCGCCGCCGAAGTCGCGTTGCGCCAGCACCGGCAGCACCACGCCGAAGTTGAACGCCAGCAACCCGACCAGCGACATCATCGCCAGCGGTAACCACAGCTGGGGTTTGGTGCCCGCGTAGTGCAGGCCCTCGCGGACTCCACCCCGCTGTGTCGGTCGCGCCGAGGTGGGCACCCGGGAGCCGATCGCAACCAGCGCGCCGATCACCGCGAGATAGGACAACGCGTTGACCGCGAAACACGGGGTCGTGCCTACGGTAGCGATCAGCAGTGCGGCGACGGCCGGGCCGACCACCCTGGCGCTGTTCATCACCACCCCGTTGAGGCTGATCGCGCTGGCCAGGTCGCGCGGCGGCACGAGCGTGGCGGCGAAAGCCTGCCTGGCGGGGGAGTCGGCCACCGACACCAGGCCGCTGGCCACCCCGACCGCCACGAGCAGCCCGACGCTGGCCGCCCCGAAATCCGCGGCCACCCACAGCGCGGCGGCCAGCAACCCGGACGCCAACTGGGTGCCGATCAGCAGCATGCGCAGGTCGAACCGGTCGGCGAGCACACCACCCCACGGGCCCAGCAACAGTGTCGGCAGTGACCCGGCGGCGAGTACCAGGCCGAGCGCGGTCGCGGACCCGGTGAGCTGCAGCACCAGCCAGCCCAGCGCGGTGGCCTGCAGGAAGGTGCCGCTGGCCGAAGCGACCTGGCCGAGGAAGTACAGCCGGTACGGCCGCGATCCCAACGCCCGGAACGCTCCGCCACCTGCTGGGCTGTCCGGCCGCCCGCTCCGTAGGTGCGGCCACCAGCCGGGCAGCACACTCAGGCCGGCGAGGGCCGGCGCGGCCTCCGGCATCACGGTCAACCCGTCGCGGTCCATGCCACCTCGTTCCGGTTTACCCGCACGGACCGTCGGATCACGTCCTCGGTACCGCGTCCGACAGTCCCGGCCGTAGCTGTGGGTCGGTGACCCCGTCGATGCAGGCGTACCGGGCGATGTCCCACCCCGCACGGGACGCGCCGGCCTGGTAGGCGGCCTCGTAGAACTCGAGCACCTCGGCGTGGCGGTCCGGGGCGGCGCGCACCGCGTCGTAGCTCAGCACCGCGAGGTGGCTGCCGCTGCGCTCGAGCCACCGCGCGGCGGGTGGCAGCGACTGCTCGGCCACTGCGTCCGGCTCGGGAGCGGTGTACGAGTAGAACGCCGGCTCCGGGAACGACGGGTCGCCGAACCAGAACCCGAAGCTGATCACCTCGCGTGAGTAGGCCTCCCGGGTGACCGGGTCGTGGGTGGCTGGCTGGTCGACCTCGGTGTCGGCGAAGCGGGTCATCGCGATGTCGAAGGTGTGCCAGAAGTGGTGCACCGGGCTCGTCTTGCCCGAGTAGCGCCCGGCGAACTCCTCGAGCACGAGGTTGACCTGGCTCAGCACCTGCCAGTACCGGGTGACCGCGTCCGGGTCGTAGCTGGCGTGCTCGGTGTCCTCGGCGAACGGCCGGTGCGCGTCGGGCAGGTCGAACGGGTGCGCCCGCTCGAGGAGCGCCGGGTCGGCTCCCACCGTCTCGAGCGCACGGAGCACCTCGGAGTGGAAGTCCGCGACGGATTTCCCTGGCAGCTCGACCGACACCGTCCGCCCGTCCAGCGCGGTGACCACCAGGCGGTGTTCGAGGAAGTCGAAGTCGACCGCGAACGTCGGGTCCAGTCCCATCGGCCGGGTGGTGATGCCCCGGCCGGTCAGGTGGAACGGGACGTTCCACCAGTGGTTGCGGCGTGGGCTCACCGCCAGCCGGACCTTCCCGACCACCTGCACGAAGCGGTGCAACGTGGCGAGCGTGTCCACCCACGACGTGTAGGGCACCGGCGGGAAAAGCTCCATGTAGCCAGTGTGCCCGCTTCGACGGCACACAGCGAGTGGGCACCGCACATAGGGTCGGACATGTGTGCGGCGACCAACCGGTGTGTGCCGTCGGTATCATGTTGGTGTGCTGCGAGTTCGAACGATTGAGTTGGGTTTGGATAAACCGGTCCTCATGGGCGTGGTTAATGTCAATGCCGACTCATTCTCTGATCCTGGTCCGCGCACAATTGCGCAGTCGGTCGGTAAAGCTCTGGCAATGATTGACGAGGGTGCGGCGATCATCGATGTCGGAGCCCAGTCCAGCGCCACCCGCCGGGCCCCGGTGCCTGCGGCGACCGAGGTGGCGGCCATCGTCCCGGTGGTCAAGGAACTGGTTCGCGCACGGCCCGGGACCATTGTGTCGGTGGATACCTTCAAGCTGGAGGTGGCGGAAGCCGCGCTGGCGAACGGTGCGCACATCATCAACGATGTGTCCGGGCTGCCCGGCCCCGAGATGGCCAGAGCGTGCGCGGGCTATCAGGCCGGGTTGGTTGTCATGCACACCAGCGCGCCGCCGCTGGTTCGGCGGCAGGAGGCCGGGCTGTACGGCAATATTGCCGAAGAGGTGGCCGGCTATCTCGCCGACAAGCGCGACATTGCGCTGAAAAACGGAGTCGCGGCGCACTCGATCATCCTCGACCCGGGGCCCGACTTCACCAAGACGCCGCCCCAGACCATTGACCTGCTGCGCAATATCGGTGATGTGGTCGAATTGGGTCAACCGGTCCTGCTGGCGCTTTCCCGTAAGGACTTCGTGGGGGCGTTGACCGCCCGGCGGCCGCACGACCGAGGTGCGGGCACACTGGGCGCGATCGCCGCGCTGCGGCGGGTGCCACGGCAGATTCTGCGCGTGCACGACGTCGCCGCCGCGGCCGACATGCTCGCCGTGCTGGACGCTCTCACCGGCGCCAGCACAGTTTCCCCCGACCTTCGGCTACCCGAGGAACTTCGGCACCAGCCGGTTGCCTAGCGCCGACACGTGTTCCGGCTGGGGACAAGCTCGCCGACTCGTGCGATGCTGGCACCATCCGGTGCGGATGCCAGTCGGAAGGGACGTGGTGATGGGCAACGGCCCGTATTTCGCGGTGCTGCTCATCGGCGTGCTGATCGTGTTTGTTGATGGCCGGCTGCTGTTGCGCGGCAGCCCCGCGTATCTCGCGCAGGCCTACCCCGATCCGAGCCGGGCGCGGCAGGTGGCCGTGCTGGTCTCGGTGGGTTTCCACGCGGTGATGCTGGGCTTGGTGGCGCTGGTCTCCTCGATCGGGCTCGGTGCCGATGCCAATTTGGTGTCGGTGGTCCGCCGGGTCGGGGTGCTCTTGCTGCTCACCGCGGCCCTGCACGCGGCGACGATGTTGGCATTGTCCCGGCTGCGGGAGCAGGAGGCGGCCACCGAGCTGGTCGAGAGCCACCTCCCGCCGCAGGTCCACTCGTCCTCGCGGGAGGAGCAACTGGCCCGCGAGCCGGTGCGGGACCTGAACGCCGGTGCCGCCTCGCCCACGCCGCAGGCTTCGGCCGAGCAGAGCACCGACGAACGCGACTCCCGGTAGCGTCGCGCGCAACGGGTAGCGCGATATCCGCATGGGGGCCGGCGCGCGACGCTTTAAGCTGTGCCCGTGAGTGAGCTGCCGGAACCCATGTCCATCCGGGCCTCGGACGCCGACCGCGAGCGGGTCGCGCAGGTGCTGCACAAGGCGATGGCCGAGGGACGGTTGACCGTGGCGGAGCTCGACGAACGGCTGACCGGCCTCTACCAGGCCAAGACGTTCGGCGAGCTGGTGCCGTTCACCAGGGACGTGCCGGGCGCGCAGCTGGTCGCCGTGCCGGCGGCCGCCGAGGTGGCGCCGAGGGTCGGCGGCCGGGCCACCTCTTCCACCTCGGTGGCGATCATGAGCCAGAGCACCCGAACCGGGAACTGGGTGGTCCCCGAGCGGTACACGGCGGTGGCGTTCTGGGGCGAGGTGAAGCTGGATCTCCGGGAGGCCAGCTTCGAGGCCGGTGAGTGCACCATCCAGGCGACCGCGATCATGGCTGCGGTCGAGGTCATCGTCCCGCCGGAGCTGGCCGTGCACATCGAAGGGATCGGCATCATGGGCGAGTTCCAGAAGGAGGCGGACGGCGCCGGCGCGGCCGGCTCGCCGGTGCTGCGGATCACCGGGCTGGCGCTGATGGGTGCCGTCGAGGTCAGACGCAAGCCGCGCACGCCCAAGCGGATCACCGGCGGCTGAGTCGCAGGGGGAGGTTTACTTGTACGGCAGCTCGGCAACTCATGCTGCGGCGACAACACTTCCCCAGACCCGGGAGTATCTGGACGAAGCTGGGCCGGGGGGCCCGGCTGTCATACCTGCCACCGGACCGGAGGACCGCCACCGCATGGTTACCCAACCGCACACCCGACTCGACACCCGCACCCACCGCGCCGCCCCGCTGCACGCCGGGCCGAGCGGGGCTGACCCGGACACGGCGAGCGGGGAGCCGGCCAGCCCCGGTTGGGTCGACCATCTCGTCGAGCTGCACGTGTTGGCCGAGCACGGCGATGCCGCCTCGGCGGCGGCCGCCGAGCAATGGATCGCCAAGGACATGAACGCGCGCCAGTTGTGGGAGTCGGTGGAACGTCTCCGCGACCAGCTCCGGGACGCCCCGGTCGCGGTCATCGGCAGGCCCGACGGCGGCCAGCGCCGGCACATCGACATCGGTCTGGAGTCCATCGATCTGGTGCGCCGCCAGCTCGACGACCAGCGCGACGAGCAGGAAGAAACCGTGCTGGACATCAAGGAGATCTGCGAGCAGCACAGCGAGGCGCTCACCGCGATCCAGCTGACCCTGACCCGGCACGGCGAGCTCATCGAACAGCAGAACCAGCTCCTTGCCGCAATCCTGCGCGGGCTGGACTGACCGCCGCCCACCCGAGGGGGTCGTCACGACGGCCCCAGTCGAGGTGCTGACCTTGGACATGCGCGGGGACAACGAACAGGCCGGCACGCTGTACGAGTCGCTGGGCTTTGTCGAGTACGGCCGCCCGCACCGGTTCGTCGCGCTCGGCGCCGCCCGCTACGACAAGGTCTGTTGCGCCCTCGACCTGCGGTAGCGACCGGATGGGCTCAGCGCGGCGCCGGCACCACCGGCGGCCCTACTTCCATAGCCGTCCACCGAACAGCTGCTCGACGGCCTGTTGCGGCACGCCGCCCTGGCGGACCGGCCGAGCGCCGGCAGCAGCGGCCGGGCCGCACGCCGCGTCGGTGTGTGACAGGCGGCGGGCATCGGGGTTGCGCTGACCGGTCAACTAAGTTTAGCTTTACCTACCTACTACCGACTTGGTCGTAGTAGCGGTTACGGAGGTGACGACGTGCTCGCAAACTACCTCATTGGGCTGCGCGAGGGGCTCGAAGCGGCACTCGTGGTGAGCATCCTGGTCGCCTACCTGGTGAAGGTCGGGCGTCGCGATCGGCTGCCGGTCGTCACCGGCGGCGTCGCGGTGGCGGTCGCGGTCAGCATCGGCTTCGGAGCGCTGCTGACCTACACCTCCACCAACCTGCTCTCGAGCTTCCAGAGCCAGGAGATTTTCGGCGGCACCATGTCGGCGATCGCCGTCGCGTTCGTCACCTGGATGATCTTCTGGATGCGCCGCGCCGCCAGGGGGATGCGTGCCGAACTGGACGGCCGACTGTCCTCGGCGCTGCGGCTGGGCGCGTTCGCGGTCGCACTGACCGCCTTTCTCGCGGTTGCCAGGGAAGGACTCGAGACCGCCCTGTTCTTCTGGTCGGCGGTCCAGGCCGCCGGTGACACGGTGGCGCCGGTGGTTGGGTTCGGATTGGGAATCGCCACGGCGACCGTTCTGGCCTGGCTGTTGTACCGGCGCTCGGTCACCCTCAACCTTGCCCGGTTCTTTACCTGGACAGGCGCCGGCCTCATCGTGATCGCCGCCGGTGTTCTCGGCTACGCGGTGCACGACCTGCAAGAGGGCGGCGTCATCGGTGGGCTGCGGAACCTCGCCCTCGACCTGGGCGACAACATTTCGTTGAGCTCCTGGTACGGCGCTCTGCTGAAAGGAATATTCAACTTCACCCCCCAGATCACCGTGGCGCAGGCAATCGCGTGGGCATGTTACCTCGGCTCCGTGATGACAGTATTTTTCCTCGGCGGGCGAGTTCCACCGCCGCACCGCAAATCGCGATCGGACAGTCAGGTCGGCTCGGGAGCAGCCTGATTTCCTGGCATTTCGCCGCCACATTCCTGGGTCGGGAGAAGGAGTAACAGTCATGCAGTCGCTGAACCGCGCCCGCACATCCCTCGCACTGCTCGCCGTCGCGGCGGCGCTCGTCGCGGGTTGTTCGGCGAAGCAGCCGAGCCGCCCCACCAACGGCGCGATCACGGTCGACGCCGGTGAGGACAGCTGCGCGCTCGGCGCGGCGGAGCTACCCGCCGGGCGGCACACCTTCGAGGTGACCAACACCTCCGCGCAGGTCACCGAGGTGTACATCTACGCGGCCGGCGACCGGATCATGGGCGAGGTGGAGAACATCGGCCCCGCCACCCACCGGCCACTGACCGTCGACCTGCCTGGCGGCGACTACCAGGTGGCGTGCAAGCCCGGCATGGTCGGTGCCGGCATCCGGTCACCATTGAAGGTGACCGGCTCGACGGCGCCGACGCAGACCGTCGACCAGGAGCTGGCCGGCGCGGTGCGCAGCTACCGAGCCTATGTCGAGTCCGAGACCCAGGCGCTGGTGGACACCACCTCGGCACTCACCGCGGCCGTCCGGTCCGGGGACCTGGCGAAGTCGAAGATGTCCTACGCCGCCGCTCGGCTGCACTACGAACGGATCGAACCCATCGCGGAGTCCTTCGGCGATCTCGACCCGCTGATCGACATGCGTGCCGACGACGCCACGGCCAGCACGCCGTTCACCGGATTCCACGCCCTCGAGCAGCAACTGTTCGAGAAGAACAACCTCGCCGGGACGCAGCCGCTCGCGGACGGGCTGGACGCCAACACACGCAAGCTGGCGCAACTGGTCACGACCGTGCAGATCACGCCGCTGACCATGGGCAACGGGGCCAAGTCGCTGCTGGACGAGGTCGCCAAGTCCAAGGTCACCGGCGAGGAGGAACGCTACTCACGTATCGACCTGCTCGACTTCGCCGGCAACGTCGACGGGGCCAAGTATGTCTACTCCGCGCTGCGTCCGGCGCTGCAGACGCGGGACAAGCAACTGGTCAGCACCTTGGACCGGCGGTTTCCCGCGCTGGAGAACCTGCTGGACACCCACCGGGTCACAGCGGGCGCCCCGGGATACGTACCCGGCTCGCCCTACAAGTCCTACGACACCTTGACCCAGGACCAGATCAAGGCACTTGCCGTGCAGGTCGACACCATCTCCGAGCCGTTGGGTCACCTCAGCTCCGTGGTGGTCCGGGGATGAAACCTGACGAGCGGCTGACCGCCTACCCCACGAACCTGCACTCGACGCGCCCGACGCACCCCGCGACGCCGCCCGCGCGGGTCAGCCGCCGAGGTCTCATCAAGGTACTCGGAGCGGGCGCTGTCGGGGCCGCGGCCGGCGTCGGCGGCACGCTTGCGCTCTCCGCCTCCTCCGCCGACGACACGGCCGGACAGGTGGTGCCGTTCTTCGGTTCCCACCAGGCAGGGATCGCCACGCCGGCGCAGGACCGGCTGCACTTCGCCGCGTTCGACCTGTCCTCGGCGGCCACCCGCGCCGACCTCGTCGCGTTGCTGGTGGCATGGACCAACGCCGCGTCGCAGATGACCACGGGCAGCGATGTCGGCACCGGCGCGGTGACCGGCCCGCCGGCCGCGCCGCCCCAGGACACCGGTGAGGCATTCGGGCTGGCCGCGGCCCGGCTCACTCTCACGGTCGGGTTCGGTACCAGCCTGTTCGTCGGCGCGGGCGGCACGGACCGTTTCGGGCTGGCGGCCCGGCGGCCGGCCGCGCTGGCCGACCTGCCGGCCTTTCCCGGTGACGCGCTGGAGCCGGCCCGCAGCGGCGGCGACCTGTGCGTGCAAGCCTGCGCGGACGATCCGCAGGTGGCGGTGCACGCGGTCCGCAACCTCGCCCGGCTGGCCCGAGGCACCGCGGCGGTGCGCTACTCCCAGCTCGGCTTCGGTCGCACCAGCTCCACCTCCACCGCGCAGGCCACCCCGCGCAACATGATGGGCTTCAAGGACGGCACCTCGAACATCAAGGCCGAGGACAACGCGGCGATGGACACGCACGTCTGGGTGCGGCCTGCCGAAAGGCCGAGCTGGATGGCGGGCGGCAGTTACCTGGTCAGTCGCCGAATCCGGATACTCATCGAGCCATGGGACTCGACGCCGCTCACCGAGCAGGAGCGAGTCATCGGACGGGCCAAGGGCAGCGGCGCTCCTGCCGGTCGGAACGCCGAGTTCGACCCGCTCGACCTGGCGGCGAGGAACACGAGCGGGGAGCCGGTGGTCGATGCCAAGGCGCACGTGCGCCTCGCGCACGAGTCGCACAACGACGGAGCCGTCCTGCTGCGCCGCGGCTACTCGTTCGTGGACGGTACGGATGCCCTCGGGCGCCTCGATGCCGGGCTGTTCTTCCTGGCCTACCAGCGCGATCCGCGCACCCAGTTCGTCCGGATCCAGACGTCGCTGGCCGGCAAAGCCAACGACGCGCTCAACGAGTACATCCAGCACGTCGGTAGTGGCCTTTTCGCCTGCCCGCCGGGCGTGGTACCGGGCCAGTACTGGGGTCAAGCGCTGTTCGAGTAGCCGGCGGCGCGGCAGGTCCGGTTCAGCGGTGCGGGTACAGCAGCTCGGCGACCTCCACCAGGTCCCGCAGCCGCAACATGACCACGACAGCCGCGGTTGCGCTGGCGGCGGCCACCGCGGCCGGCAGCAGCGTCTCGACGAGGCGGGACCTCGGCGGCGGGTCGAGCAGCATCCGGGCTCGTTCGGCGACCCGGGCATCGGCCGCCGCCAACATGGCTCCGCCGGCGGCACGGCCGGCTCGGGCCAATCCGGCGCGGGCCAGGGCGCGCGCGACCAGGGTGCGGTCGCCGACCTCGGCGGCCGCGTCCTCGTCGGCCCACCGCTCGACCGCGCGGGCCACCGCATCGGCGGTGGAGGTGAGCAGCGGGTTCGCGGCCGATGCCAGGCGCACCGCGTGCAGATACCGGTAATGGCGGTGGCGCAGGTGGGAGCGCTCGTGCGCGAGTAGGGCGCGGCGCTCCTGCGCGGTCAGCGCGGCCAACATCGCGCCGGACACCACAATGGGCCCGTGCGGGGTGGCCACGGTGTATGCGGCGGGCTCGTCGACGTCGATGACCACGACGTCACCGACAACCGGGGTGAACCGTCGAGCAGCTCGTGCCGCGGCCCGCAGGGTGCGCCAGGACCGCACGGCACGGACCACCCCGGCCGCCAGACACCACACGACGACCACCAGCGCGGCAAACCCCACTGCCAACGGCACCCCGCTGCCGGTGCGCAGCGTCGCCGGAGACCACTGCCCCCAACTGGGCAGCGGTTCGAGCTGCACACACACCAACACCGCGAGAACGGACAGCGCCAACCCGGTGCTCAGCGACACGGTCAGGGCCACCGCGCTGAACATGGGCACCGCCACATTCGGCCGCGGCCGGGCCACGACCCGCGCACCGAAGCAGCACAACAACACACTGACCAGCAGCGGCACCGCCGCGAGAGTGATCATTCTTCGGGCTGACCGGGCGGCGCGACATCATCTGCCAGCTGTTCGAGCAGTTCGGTGAGCAGTCGCTCGTCCTCCGGGCGCAGCTCGGCCACGAATGCGCTCAGTGCACTCGCACGATCGGACTCGTCTTCGAGCAACTTGAGCATCTGATGCGCGGTGATGTTCGATCGAGCCCGGTCCGGTCCGCCCACCAGCGAGTATCCGAAAGCCCGGCCCGCGCGGTGGCGCTCGATGGCTCCTTTGCCGTGCAGGCGGGCCAAGGTCGTCATCACCGTCGTGTAGGCAAGTCCGCCGCCCAACGATGCCCGCACCTGCCCGGCGGTCATCGGGCCGCCGGTGGCCGCGAGACAGCCGAGCACTTCGGCCTCCAGCGCACCCCTCGGTCGTGCCGCCCCGCCCGCCATGTCCCTCCCTGATGGCCCGGTCGTCCGGCGCCTCGGCCGCTCCTCGCGTGAGGCTCAGGCTACCCTCGCCCGGCGTCCTTCCGGCAGGCCCGAGGCGCCGGTAGAGTCGGGGGTGCTGGTGGTTCGCGTCGCCCGGTGCTGGTTGGCCGGCGGCGCGAGGCAAGAGGGAACCTGGTGTGAGTCCGGGACTGCCCCGCAGCGGTGAGTGGGAACGAACGCCGTCATACCGCACTGGGCCGCAATGGCCCGGGAAGCGACGGCCAGTAGGTGGCAGCGCGTGCCGTGCCCGCGAGTCCGAAGACCTGCCGCCGGTGCGCGCACTGGCGGTGCGCGCTCAAGTCCGTGGCCTCGCGGGTGGGCCGGTGCGCACTGGTCGCCTCGTGTGCGCCTGCCCGCCAAGTCTGCCCTGGTCACGGAGCCGTGCACGCTCGCGAGGAGAGAGCAGTGACTGAGACACCCCTTGGCAGCACCGTGTTGGGCTACCCGAGGATCGGACCGGACCGGGAGCTCAAGCGGGCGCTGGAGCGCTACTGGGCCGGCGACATCGATCGAGAGGCGCTCTCCGAGGTGGGCGCGCAACTGCGCCGCCAGACCTGGACCGAGCTGGCCGCCGCCGGGCTTGGCTCGGTGCCGGGCAACACGTTTTCCTACTACGACCAGGTGCTCGATGCCGCGCTGCTGGTCGGCGCGGTGCCGGACCGGTTCGCCGGGCTGGATCCGCTGGACACGCTGTTCGCGATGGCCCGGGGCCGCGAGGGCGTGCCGGCGCTGGAGATGACCAAGTTCTTCGACACCAATTACCACTACCTGGTGCCGGAGATCGGGCCGGACACCGCGTTCTCGCTGGCCGGGCGCAAACCGGTGCAGGAGTTCCTTGAGGCTCGCGACGCCGGGGTGACCACCCGGCCGGTGCTGCTCGGCCCGGTGACGTTCCTGCTGCTGTCCAAGGCATCCGACGGCGAGACAGCCGCCCCGCTGCACCGGCTGGGTGACCTGCTGGAGGTGTACGAGCAGCTGCTCGGCGAGCTGCACGCGGCGGGCGCGCCGTGGGTGCAGCTGGACGAGCCGGCGTTCGCCGCCGACCGGGAGCCGGCCGACCTGGCCGCGCTCGGCCTGGCCTACGGCACACTGGGCAAGTTGACCGACCGGCCGAACCTGCTGGTCACCGGCTACTACGGCGCGCTCGGCTCGGCGCTGGCCACGCTGGCCGGCACACCGGTGGAGGCGATCG
Organism: Pseudonocardia sp.; assembly: GCA_036500625.1. GTDB lineage: Bacteria > Actinomycetota > Actinomycetes > Mycobacteriales > Pseudonocardiaceae > Pseudonocardia. The sequence continues at coordinate 24,816 of DASYBQ010000141.1, forward strand.
GGCTGGACCTGGTGGCCGGCGGCGGCGACCTGGCCAGGGCCGCCGCGCAGCCCGGGCTTCGGGACAAGACGGTGCTGGCCGGCGTGGTGGACGGGCGCAACGTGTGGCGCACCGACCTGGACCGGGCGCTGTCCCAGGCAGCCACCCTGCTGGGCTCGGCGGCCCGGGTGGAGATCGGCACGTCCTGCCCGCTGCTGCACGTGCCCTACGACGTGGTTTGTGAGACCGGGCTCGCGCCGGGGGTGCGGGACCGGTTGGCGTTCGCCAGGCAGAAGGTCGACGAGGTGGTCACCCTCGGGCGGGCGCTGCGCGAGGGCCGGGACGCCGTCGCCGACCGGTTCACCGCCGCCGCCACGGCGGTGCACCACCGTGGCGAGCGCAACGACCGGGTGCGGGCCCGGTTGGACGCGCTGGGTGCCAACCACTACCGGCGCGGGCCGGGGCCGGGGCGGGCAGCCGCGCAGCGCGCCCAGCTGGGGTTGGGCCCGGTGCCGAGCACCACGATCGGCTCGTTCCCGCAGACCGGCCGGATCCGGGCAGACCGGGCCGCGCACCGCGCCGGCCGGCTGGACACCGCCGAGTACGAGCAGCGGATGCGCGGCGAGATCGAACGGGTGATCCGGCTGCAGGAGGACATCGGGCTGGACGTGCTGGTGCACGGCGAACCGGAGCGCAACGACATGGTGCAGTACTTCGCCGAGCACCTCGACGGGTTCGCCACCACCGCGCACGGCTGGGTGCAGTCCTACGGCTCGCGCTGCGTGCGCCCGCCGGTGCTCTACGCCGACATTTCCCGCCCGGAGCCGATCACCACCGGCTGGAGCAGCTACGCGCAGTCGCTGACGCAGCGGCCGGTGAAGGCCATGCTGACCGGCCCGGTGACCATCCTGGCCTGGTCCTTCGTCCGCGACGACCAACCATTGGGCGACACCGCCCGCCAGGTGGGGTTGGCGCTGCGCGACGAGGTGCACGACCTCGAGGCGGCAGGGCTGCGGATCATCCAGGTGGACGAGCCGGCACTGCGGGAGCTGCTGCCGCTGCGCGCGGTCGACCGGCCGGCATACCTCGACTGGGCCATCAACGCGTTCCGCCTGGTCACCGGCGGTGTAGCCGACTCGACACAGGTGCACACCCACCTGTGCTACTCGGAGTTCAACGAGATCGTGGACGCCATCGACGCACTCGACGCGGACGTGACCACCGTCGAGGCGGCCCGCTCGAAGATGGAGGTGCTCTCCGCGCTGGGCGCCGGCATCCCGCGCGGTCTCGGTCCGGGGGTGTACGACGTGCACTCGCCGGAGGTACCCGACGTGGCCGCGCTGACCGAGCTGCTGGTCACCGCGCAACAATGGGTGCCGGCCGACCGGCTCTGGGCCAACCCGGACTGCGGGCTCAAGACCAGGGCCGAGGCCGAGGTGGTCCCCTCGCTGCGCAACCTGGTCGCCGCCGCGAAGGCCGCCAGGGCATAACACCATGGCGCCACCCGGCCTGGTCTGGCCGGGTGGCGCCGACGGGCGGGGAGGAGACAGTCATGCGGACCTTGCTGGCGATCGGGATCGGGGCCGGCGACCCGGAGTTCGTCACGATCCAGGCGGTCAACGCGCTGAACACGGTTGACGTGTTCTTCGTTTTCGACAAGCAAGGTCCTGGGATCGACCTGTCCCAGGCGCGCCGCGCGGTCTGTGAACGCTACATCCGTGATCCGCGCTACCGGGTCGTCGAGCTGGCCAATCCGTCGAGGGACCGCGCCGCGACCGAGTACGCCGGCGCGGTGCGCGACTGGCGCGACAAGCGGGCCGAGCTGCTGGAGCAGGCCATCGAGGCGGAGCTTCCGGACGGCGGCCGTGGCGGCATACTGGTCTGGGGCGACCCGACGCTCTACGACAGCACCATCCGGGTCTTCGACACGCTCGTCGAGCGCGGCCGCCTGCAGCTGGACTACCAGGTCATCCCGGGTATCAGCAGCATCTCCGCGCTCGCTGCCCGGCACCGGATTCCGCTCAACCAGGTGGCCGCACCGGTACACGTGACCACCGGTCGCCGACTCGCGCAGGGGCTACCGGACAACACCGATGACGTCCTGGTCATGCTCGACCGGGCCGACGCGGACCTGTCCTGCACGTACCTGCGCGAGGGTGGCTGGCACATCTACTGGGGCGCCTACCTGGGCACCGAACACGAGGCCCTGCGCGCCGGCCCACTCGCCGGGGTGATCGACGAGATCAACCACGCCCGCCGCGAGCTGCGCGAACAGCACGGCTGGCTGATGGACACCTACCTACTCCGCCGCGAATGGCCCTTCGGGCCTCGTGAGTGAAAAGTAACGCTATAGCGTTACTTTTCACTCACGAGCACGGTGCCAGTACTCGGAGCCCAACGGCGCGGGCTGAGTTGGTCTTTTGGATGTCGTAGGCGATCATCGACTCGGCGCCGACCCGCAGCGCCACGGCGATGTGCAGTGCGTCGAGGCTGCGCAGCTGCGGCCCGGGCAGCAACCCGGCCGAGACGTACACCGCCCGGTCGAGCTCGAACAGCTCGAACCGGTCGAGCAGCTTGGTGACGTCGGTCTGACTCAGCTCGTGGCGAACCGCCAGCCGTCGGAGCTCGGTCTCGAGCGGCATGCTCGACACCAGCCGGATTTCGTCATCGGCCAGTTTGTCGAGGGCTGCCGCGAGCGCGGTCGACTCAGCCTCGTCAACCAGCAGTTTCGCCGCTGCAGAGGTCTCGACATAGACCGTCAACGATCGCCTCTGAGGTCCCGGTAGCCTCCGGGCAGCGCGGTGCCCGGTGGTGCCAGCGACCCGACCACGCAGTGGAGAGTGCCGATGTTTCCCGAGCTGTTCTCCGTGCGGGGGAAGACCGCGCTGGTGACCGGGGGTAGCCGGGGCATCGGCTACATGATCGCCGAGGGTTACCTGCGGGCCGGCGCGCGCGTCTACATCTCCTCGCGCAAGGCGGACGCCTGCCAGCGGGCCGAGCAGGAGCTGTCGCGGTTCGGCGAGGTGCACGCGATCCCCAGCGACGTCAGCAGCGAGCAGCAGTGCCAGGCGCTGGTCGGCGAGATCGCCGAGCGGGAGAGCGCGCTGCACATCCTGGTCAACAACGCCGGCGCGGCCTGGGGCGCGGAGTTCGACGAGTTCCCCGACGCGGCATGGGACAAGGTATTCGGGGTGAACGTCAAGGCGCCGTTCACCCTGACCAAGCTGCTCCGCCCGCTGTTGGAGGCCGCTTCGACGCGGGACGACCCGGCCCGGGTCATCAACATCGGGTCGATCGACGGCCTGGTGGTGCCCGGGTTCAAGAACTTCTCCTACTCCGCGTCGAAAGCGGCGGTGCACCACCTGACCCGGCACCTGGCCGCCGAGCTGGCGCCGTCGATCCTGGTGAACGCGATCGCCCCCGGCCCGTTCCCTTCGAAGATGCTCCAGCACGCCCTGGACGAGCACGGTGACGAGATTCGGGCCCGCAACCCGCTGGGGCGCATCGGCCGGACCGAGGACGTCGCCGCGGCGGCGGTCTACCTGGCTTCGCCGGCCAGTTCGTTCATGACCGGTGCGGTCATCCCGCTGGACGGCGGGCTCAGCACCACCATCGGCACCCAGCTCTAGGAGGTCAGCACGTGCGTGCGGTACAGGTAGTGCGGTTGGACGGTCCCTCGGCGGTCGAGCCGCGCGACGTCGTGGAGCCGGAGCCGGCGGACGGCCAGGTGTTGGTGGACGTGGCGGCCGTGGGGGTGAACTTCCCCGATGTGCTGCAGAGCAAGGGCCTCTACCAGTACAAGCCGGAGCTGCCGTTCACCTTCGGCTCCGAGCTGGCCGGCACCGTGCGGGAAGCCCCCGAGGGTTCGGACCTGCGCCCCGGTGACCGTGTCGCGGCGTTCCCCGGCATCGGTGCCTGCGCCGAGGTGGTGGCGGTGGACGCCGAGTTCGTGTTCCCGCTGCCGGAGCAGACCTCGTTCGTCGCGGGCGCGGCGCTGCCGATGAACTACCTCACCGCGCACTTCACGCTGCTGGTGCGTGCCGGCCTGCGCAAGGGGCAGACCGTGCTGGTGCACGGCGCGGCGGGCGGTGTCGGCACCGCGGTCGCGCAGCTCGCCGCCGCGCTCGGCGCGCGGGTGATCGGCGTGGTGTCCACCGAGGCGAAGGCCGAGGTGGCCCGCGCCGCCGGCGCGCACGAGACGGTGCTTGCCGACAGTTTCCGCGACGCGGTCAAGGAACTGACCAAGGGCGCCGGTGTCGACGTCGTCGTCGACCCGGTCGGCGGCGACCGGTTCACCGACTCGCTGCGCAGCCTCGCCCCGCTGGGCAAACTGCTGGTCATCGGGTTCGCCGCCGGGGACATCCCGACGGTGCGGGTCAACCGGCTGCTGCTGAACAACATCGATGTGGTCGGCGTCGGTTGGGGCGGCTACGCGCTCGGCCGGCCCGGGTACCTGCGCGGCCAGTGGGACGAGCTGCTGCCGCACCTGCGCTCGGGCGCGCTCGACCCGGTGGTCAGCGCCACCCTCCCACTGGACTCCGCCGCCGAGGCACTGCGCCGGATCGACGAACGCGAGGTCACCGGCAAGGTCATCCTGGAGGTGTAGCCGGTGC
>DASYBQ010000142.1:0-9944 GCA_036500625.1 Pseudonocardia sp.
GAACTCGCCCTGAGCGCTCGCGACACCGCGCGGCGCGACCCGAGGAGTCACGCAGCGCGGCGGGCTGAGCTGGCGGCACCCGCGCGGGAGAGTCGGCGACGGGTGACGCCCGGGCCGAAGCCGTGGCTGCCGTGCCGTTCAGCACGTCACCACCGGAGAGATCGACTGGCAGGATAGCTGCCACGCCGCCCTGAAGGAGTCTCGCTGATGCCACAGCTGAACCTGACCGTTCGCACCCGCGATGGCCTGCACCTCGCTGGCACGCTTGTCCAGCCCGAACAGGAAACCGATCGCGCGGTGGTCTTCGTCCACGGCGGCGGGGTGACTCGTGACGAAGCGGGGTTGACCGGAATTAGTTCGAAGGCTCACATCTTCCGATGATCGCGGACCATGAAACATGCTGGCGACGCCTACGAGTCTGCCCACGCCCCGGAAATGGCAACGATCCGGCCGTGGCGGGGTCGGCTCTTGCCCGGCCGGCCGGCATTGCACACTAGCCGATAGCGCGGTATGGCAGGCAAGCATAGTCCGAGGCCTGGAGCATGGACGGTGCTTCGCCCCCCCAGCACCCGGACTCTGGCGGCAGCTGGCGGCGATCAGTCCGGTCAGCGACAGCCCGCCTCCCGGCAGACACCACCACACACTATGAGCACACTCCTCGATGCGGGCCTCGGCACGGTGGCCTTCCTCCGGTTGAGTCGAGGTAAGGCCACCGTGTCGGGTCGGCGGGCGAACTACGCGGCCGACGCGTGCGCCGGTGCCTCGGCCGGCTCCAGCGCCAAGGCCAGCACGTCGGCCACGTCGGCCACCGGGTGGATGTTCAGCCGCGAGCGGACCGACTCGGGCAGGTCGTCAAGGTCCGGCTCGTTGCGCTTCGGGATGATCACGTCCGTCAGCCCGGCCCGGTGCGCGGCGAGCAGCTTCTGCTTCACCCCGCCGATGGGCAGTACCCGACCCTGCAGCGTGACCTCACCGGTCATGCCGACCGAGGAACGGACCGGCCGGCCCGAGGCCAGTGACGCCAGTGCCGTAGTCATGGTGATGCCCGCGGACGGTCCGTCCTTGGGCACCGCACCCGCCGGCACGTGCACGTGCACCTTCTTCGATGCCAGGTCACCGGCCAGCCCACGCGAGCGCAGGTAGCTCAACGCGATGGACACCGACTCCTTCATCACCTCGCCCAGCTGCCCGGTCACCGTCAGCCCAGGTTCGCCGTCCATCTCGCTCGCCTCGATGAACAGCACGTCCCCGCCGGCGCCGGTCACCGCCAGCCCGGTGGCCACCCCCGGCACCGAGGTGCGCTCGGCCGACTCCGGGGTGAACTTGGGCCGGCCCAGGTAGGTGACCAGTGCATCGGCGTCGATCCGCACCGGGCGCTGAGCGCTGTTCGCGTCGAGCGTGACGGCCACCTTGCGCAGCACCTTTGCCAGGCCGCGCTCCAGCTGGCGCACCCCGGCCTCGTGGGTGTACTCGGCGGCGATCATCCCGAGCGCGACCTCGCTGAACTCAACGTCCGCCGGCTCGAGCCCGGCCTTCTCGATCTGCCGGGGCAGCAGGTGGTCGCGCGCGATGGCGACCTTCTCCGCCTCGGTATAGCCGTCCAGCGTGACCATCTCCATCCGGTCGGCCAGCGGCCCGGGGATGTTCTCGTACACGTTGGCCGTCGCCAGGAACAGCACGTCGGACAGGTCCAGGTCGACCTCGAGGTAGTGGTCCCGGAAGGTGTGGTTCTGCGCCGGGTCCAACACCTCCAGCAGCGCGGCGGTCGGGTCGCCCCGGAAGTCGCTGCCCACCTTGTCGATCTCGTCGAGCAGCACCACCGGGTTCATCGAGCCAGCCTCCCGGATGGCCCGCACGATACGGCCGGGCAGTGCGCCGACGTAGGTGCGCCGGTGCCCCCGAATCTCCGCCTCGTCCCGCACGCCGCCCAGTGCGACCCGGACGAAATTGCGGCCCAGCGCCCGCGCGACCGACTCACCCAGCGAGGTCTTACCCACCCCGGGCGGCCCGACCAGCGACATCACCGCGCCGGAGCCACGGCCGCCAACGGTGCCGAGGCCGCGCCGGTTGCGCCGGGCCCGCACCGCGAGGAACTCGATCAGCCGTTCCTTCACGTCGTCAAGGCCGGCGTGGTCGGCGTCCAGGATTTCCCTTGCGGCCACCAGGTCGTCGGTGTCGTCGGTCTTGGTACCCCATGGGATGTCCAGCACGGTGTCCAGCCAGGTGCGGATCCAACCGCCCTCCGGGGACTGGTCGGAGGCGCGTTCCAGCTTGCCGACCTCGGCCAGCGCCGCCTTGCGTACGCCTTCGGGCAGGTCAGCGGCCTCCACCCGGGCCCGGTAGTCGTCCCCGCCGTCTGGCTCCGACTCGCCAAGCTCCTTGCGGATCGCGGCCAGCTGCTGGCGCAGCAGGAACTCCCGCTGGGTCTTCTCCATGCCCTCGCGGACGTCGCCCGCGATCTTCTCGGTGACCTCCTGCTCGGCGAGGTGCTCGCGCGTCCAGCCGATCAGCAGCTCCAGCCGTTTGGTGGCGTCGGGCTCGCTGAGCAACGTCAGCTTGCGCTCGGTGTCCAGCCAGCTGGACCAGCCGGCGGTGTCGGCCAGCTGGCCGGGGTCGGTGATCTGCTGCACCGAGTCGATCACCTGCCAGGCGTTGCGCCGCTGCAGCAGCGACACGACCAAGGCCTTGTAGGTGGTGGCCAGCTCCTCGGCGTGCCCGGTCGTCGGGCTGTCCGGGATCGGGGTGGCCTCGACCCACAGCGCGGCGCCCGGCCCGGTCACTCCGGAGCCGATCCTTGCGCGCTGCTCACCACGCACCACGGCGACGGGCTCGCCGGTGGGCATCCGGCCCACCTGTTCGAGCACCGCGACGGTGCCCACCGAGGCGTAGTGGCCATCCGGGCGGGGCACCAGCAGCACCCGCCGCTCGTTGCCGCGCGCACCGTCAGCGGTGTCCGCGTCGTTCCCGCCGGATTGCGCCGCATCCACGGCGGCGCGCGGTTCTGGCTGGTCGAGCCGGATGGGCACGACCATGCCGGGCAGCACGACCGTATCGGTCAGCGGCAGCACCGGCAGCTTCAGCGTCTCTGTCATGCCCACAACAACGCTTACACCGTTGCGTCCATTCCGCACACGCAGAGAAGTTGAGTCAGGTTCGCTCAGGGCGAAAACGGGGGCTAGCGACGGCCGCCCTGCACCTCGATCAGGCTTGGGCGCACGTCGATGAGATAGACCAGCTCGGCGATCAGCCCTGCAACCCAGAACAAGGTCATCGGACCGGCCTCGCAGAGCACCAGCACCACCAGACCGACACCGGTGATGGCCAGCCAGGCCGGCTTGGTCAGCTTGTCAGCGGCGGTGAACGCGTCTGGACGGGACCGCACGGCGTGCACGAACGCCCACAACCCAACTGGCATGCCGAGGACCCAGCAGGCCAACATGATGTAGCCGTCCAGATTGAAGAGCAGCGCCACCACACCAGGATACGTGACCGGCCAGCAAGCACGACCGCGCCCCGCCTGGCTCTCCGGTCACCGCGCGCCGCGCACACAAAAGGCACGCCGCGCAGGATAGAACCTGCGCGGCGTGCCGGTGCGGTGCGCGGCGTCGCGCGGGCGGCGACGCCGGACCGGTGCTACTTGGTGTTGCGGGTGGTGTTGTTGCTGGTGGACTTGGCCGGCGCGGTGCGGTTGGCGGCCTTGCGGCTCGCGCTGCGAGTCGCGCTCGCGGCCTCGTCACCGGCCTCCTCGACCTCTTCGGCAACCTCGGCGCTGACCTTGGTCACCGTGTCGGCCGCCTCGGAGCTGAAGCGCTGGGTGGCGCGGGCGGCGCGCTCGCCGACCGAGCGGGTCTCGGTGCTGACGCGACCGAGCATCTCCTCGCCGACATCGTGCACGTCGTCGACGGCCTTCTCCACGCGCTTCTCCACCCGGCGGTTGGCGTCCTCGACGGTTTCGATCGCCTTGGCCACCCGGGGCTGGCGGCGGATCCGCTCGAGGGTGTCCTCGCCGCGGTCGGCCAGCTCGGTGTAGCGCTTGCGCAGCTCCTCGGTGGTCAGCTTCTCCGGCAGGTCGGACAGCTGGCTCTGCAGCTTCTCCGCCCGGGCACGGGCAGCATCCCGGCGCTCGGCACCTCGGGTGCGGGCCTTCGCTACCGCGTCGTTGACCTTGTTCACCGCCAGGTCACCGGCCCCCAGCCAGGCCAGGAACGGGGTCTTGACGAAGTCGATCTGGGCATTGACGGCCTTGGTGGCCTCCGCCCGAACCTTGCGGACGTCGGCACTTGTCGGCAGAGAAACAGCCATGATGTTCACCTTTCTGGGGTCTGCATCGATTCCGCGACTGCCTGGTCAGGCATCGCGGCCACCTGCGTTGTGGTGTGTGGGTACTCAGGGACGAACTAGGTCGCGGGCGGACCGTCAGCGACGTCGGTCTGCACCACCGAGGCCCAGTCAGCCGGCTTGGCCTGCTCGTTCTCCCGCCGGAAGGATTGGTAGACGTCGAGCAGCACCTGCTTCTGCCGCTCGGTCAGCTCCGGGTCCGCCAGCAGCGCGGCGACCACCTCGGTGGCCGCCCGCTGCTCGAGAATCCCGGCGCGGATGTAGAGCGCCTCCGCGGAGATTCGCAGACCTTTGGCGATCTGCTGCAGTATCTCCGCCGATGGCTTGCGCAGCCCGCGCTCCACCTGGCTCAGGTACGGGTTGCTGACGCCGGCCACCTTGGCCAGCTGGCGCAGCGACACCTGGGCACCCTCGCGCTGCTGGCGGATGTAGGCCCCGATGTCCCCGACGGCTTGGCCCACGGCGTAGCCGACCTGCTCCACCGGGTTCTGCTCGGTCTTGCTCATCTCGACCACCTCCTCATGGGTTCCGCCCCGTCGGATCTCGACACTACGCCATAATGCTAGCTCTAGCAAGCACGAAGCTTGCGCAGGTGAGGTGGCCCTCGCCACGCCGTGACGGTAATCGAACCGCGCAAGGGATGCCGCGCTAGGGTGCAGGCACCGGCGGTGGGGCTCGCCTCGAACCGTGCCCGGCATCTGCCGGGTGCCAACGGTCCCTGACAGTTACCTCGTGAAGATGGGAACCGTCATGTCTGAGCCTCGTGAGCCCACCGAGCTGCCGCGGTCCGGCGAGGATGTGGTCTTCGCGCCGTCTCCGTTCCGCCGGGTGCGGGACGGGCTCTCCGGGCCACTGTCCGGGCAAGGCTCCGCGTTCGGGGTGGTTGCCGCCGGTGGCGCGCTCGGCGCGCTCGGCCGCTACGGGATGTCACACGTGTTGCCGACCGTGCCAGGCCGCTTCCCGCTCGGCACCTTCCTGACCAACGTGGTCGGCGGCCTTGCCATCGGCGTGCTGATCGTGCTGCTCACCGAGTTGCACACCCCGCACCCACTGGCCCGCCCTTTCCTGGTCACCGGCATCCTCGGCGGCTTCACCACGTTCTCCACCTACACGGTCGAGACCGAGCAGTTGCTCGAGCGGCACGCGGTGGGCACCGCGCTGGGTTACCTGTTCGGCACCTTGGCGTCCGCGCTGCTGGCGACCTGGCTGGGTGTCGCTGCGACCCGGGCGCTCGGGAAGGCGGACCGATGACCGTGTTGCTGGTGCTGGTCGGCGGCGCGCTCGGGGCGCCGGCGCGCTACTTCACCGACCGGGTCGTGCAGTCCCGCCATGACAGCGGCTTCCCGTGGGGCACGTTCACGGTGAACGTGGCCGGCTCGCTGCTGCTCGGCGTGCTGTTCGGCGCACTGGCCTCCCCGTGGCTGACCGCGCTGGTCGGCACCGGTTTCTGCGGCGCACTGACCACCTACTCCACCTTCGGCTACGAAACCGTCCTGCTGGCCAGCCGACGCGCGTCGCTGTACGCGCTGCTGAACGCATTCGGCTCGATAGCCGCCGGCCTCGGGGCAGCCGGATTGGGGTTGGCTCTCGGAAATGCTCTCTGACCGGACCACCCGGGCAGTAAGGCCAGCTCATCACCGCTGCTCAGCTGGCTACCTTGCGGTAGCGGGCCAGGGCCAGGGGCAGGAAGATCGCGATGATCAGCAGCGAAGTTCCCACGGCATACAGGCCCGCGTGCTCGGCGACCCAGCCGGTGGCGGGGGGTATGCCGGGGGGCTGGATCGGGTTGCCGAACAGGCGGCGGGTGGTGTCGGCTACGGCGGAGATCGGATTCCATTCGCCGAACGCGCGCAGCGGGCCGGGCAAGGTCTGGGCAGAGACGAAGACACTGGCGATGAACGAGACCGGGAACAGCCAGATCAGCCCGGCGCTCTGCGCCACCTCGACACTGCGGCAGAGCAGCCCGATCCAGCCGCCGACCCAGGACATCGCAAAGGCGAACAACAGCAGCAACAGGTAGCCGAGCACCGCGTCGAGTGGGCCACCCTCGATCCGCCAGCCGACCACGAGGCCGGCCAACGTCATGATCACCAGCGTCACCGCGCTGACCACCAGGTCGGACGCGGTGCGGCCGAGGATCACCGCCAGCCGGGACATCGGCAGCGAACGGAACCGGTCGATCATGCCCTTGGTCAGGTCGTTGGTCAGCCCGAGGGTGGTGAACGCCGAGTTGAAAGCCACCGTCTGCACGAAGACGCCGGCGACAAGGAAGTGCCGGTAGCCGTCGCCGCCGAGGCTGCCGGCGAACACGTAGGCGAACAGCAGCACGAAGATGATCGGGTTGACCACCGCGCCGAACAGCAGGTCGGGGTTGCGCTTGATGGTGACGAGGTTGCGCCAGGCCACCACGCTCGAGTCACGCGCGGCTGAGGTCAGCACTGTCATTGTTCTCCTCCTCCGCACGATGGCCGGTCAAGGTCAGGAATACGTCGTCCAGCGTCGGCCGGTGCAGCGCGATGTCCAGCACCTGCACCAGTTCGCCACCGTCGCTCACGTCGAAACGGCGCAGCGCCTCCATCAGCGCCTTCGGGCCGACATCGACCACGACGGACACCCTGCGCAGGTGCTCGTCCAGCCTCGGCTCGCCGACGCCGACTTCGGCCAGCACCGCCCGGGCCACCGGCAGCTGACCGACCTCGGCCACTACGACCTCCAGCCGCTCACCGCCCACCTGGGCCTTGAGCTCATCAGCGGATCCTCGCGCGATCACCCGGCCGGAGTCGATCACCGCGATGGTGTCCGCCAGCCGGTCGGCCTCCTCGAGGTACTGGGTGGTGAGCAGCACGGTTGCGCCCTCGGCGACCAGCTCGCTGATCACATCCCAGGTGTCCTGGCGGCCGCGCGGGTCCAGCCCGGTGGTCGGCTCGTCGAGCACCACCACCGAGGGCTCGGCTATCAGTGCGCCGGCAAGGTCGAGCCGGCGGCGCATGCCGCCGGAGTACTCCTTTGCCGGCCGGTCACCGTCCCCGCCCAGCCGGAAGCGCTCCAGCAGCGCCCTGGCCCGTGCCGCCGCGTCCCGCCGGGACATCCCGTACAGCCGCCCGACCATGCGCAGGTTCTCGTAGCCGGTCAAGTTGCCGTCGACCGCCGCGTACTGCCCGGACAGCCCGATCCGCCGGCGCACCGCATCCGCCTCCGAGGCGATGTCGTGGCCGGCGATCCAGGCGCGGCCGGAGTCGGCCCGCAGCAGCGTGGTGAGGATGCGCACCGTTGTCGTCTTGCCGGCACCGTTCGGGCCGAGCAGGCCGAACACGGTGCCAGCAGGGATCTCCAAATCCACCCCGTCCAGCGCGCGGGTGGTGCCGAACGTCTTGACCAGCGCCTCGGCGCGGACAGCGGGATCGGGCATGGTTGGGACACTAGAGGCAGGCACCGACACTCTTCGACCGAGTTTTCCAGCGGCTGTCCCAGCGGGGAGCGTGGGTCAGACGAGCAGCTCGGAGATCGCGTAGATCACCAGGCCGGCCAGCGCGCCGACCACTGTGCCGTTGATCCGGATGAACTGCAGGTCTCTGCCGACCTGCAGTTCCACCTTGCGGGACGTCTCGTCGGCGTCCCAGCGGGACACCGTGTCGGTGATCAACGTCGTGAGCTCGCCCCGGTAGTGCCGGACCAGATAGCCGGCGGCATCCTCCAGCCATCCGTCCAGCTTGCCTCGGAACTCCGCGTCGTCGCCCATCCGCTGGCCCAGCGAGATCAGGCCCTCGCTCAGCCGGCGGCGCAGCGCGCTGGACGGGTCCGCCACCGCGTCCAGGATCATGGTCTTGACCGTGGACCAGGCCTGGCCGATGAACCGCTGCACATCGGGGTGCTCGACGATCTGGAACTTGATCTGCTCGGCCCGCTCGATGGTGGCCGGGTCGCTGCGCAGGTCCTCGGCGAACTCCACGAGGAACTTGTCCACCGCCTGGCGCATCGGGTGCTCCGGGTCCACCTTCACCGCCCAGACGAACGCCAGCACCTCGCTGAACACCTTGTCAGCGATCATCTCGTCGACGAACTTGGGCGACCAGCCCGGCGCGCGGTCGGACACCACCCGCATCACCAGGTCGTGGTTGCCACGCACCCAGTCGTAGGCGCGATCGCAGACCATGTCGACCATCCGGTGGTGCGCCCGGTCGGCGAGCAGCCCGCCGAGCACCCGCCCCAGCGGCGGGCCCCACTTCCGCTTCAGCAGCTGCCGGACGACTATCTGCTCGAGGACCTCCTGCACGTAGTCGTCGCGCAGCACGGTGACCGCGCCGCGCGCGATGGCGGCCAGCTCGGCGGTGACCCGCTCGGCGTTCTCCCGGACGGCCAGCCAGTTACCGGCCCGCCGCGAGATCTCGGCCCGGTGCAGCTTGTCCCGGACCACGCCCTCGGCCAGGAAGTTCGTGCCAACGAAGTCGCCGAGGCTGTTGCCGATCTGGTCCTTCTTGGTCGGGATGATCGCGGTGTGCGGGATGGGCAACCCCAACGGCCGGCGAAACAGCGCGGTCACCGCGAACCAGTCGGCCAGTGCCCCGACCATCCCCGCCTCGGCGGCCGCCTGCAGGTATCCCAGCCAGCCCGGCCCACCCCTGACCAGCAACAAGTGCGCCACGAAGAACACCACCGTCGCGCCGACCAGGAAGGCGGTCGCGACAGTTTTCATCCGGCGCAGGTCACGTCGTTTGACGTCGGTATCCAGCGCGTCGATCCCAGCTGGACTCAGCGGCGTGTTCACCGCTCCATACTGCCCGGTTGCAGTAGAAGCCTGCCTCGCAAGGCTCCGAAGGGGACCGACGGCAGGCCGGCCCGAGGGATACGTCAGCGCGGAACAGGCCCAAATCTAGGGCCGGAAGGCCGCAACCCCTGTCGTCAGTACCGTGCTCCCGAAGCGACCGTGCTCGGCCGCTGAGGCCCCGCGCTTTCCACCTCGGCTGCCTCGGCGGCCGCACTGTGCACCAGCCAGGCGCTCGGCAGCCGCCAGCCGCAGGCCGAAGGGCTGACCCGCCAGTGCACCAGGCCGTCCGCGCACTCCGACGGCGGTGCGACGACCCACGACCCGGCGCCGTGCAGCACTACGCCCTCGGCGGCCAACCGGCCGGCCAGCGTGGCCTCCCCGGCGGAAACCGGGAACCACCAGCTGCCGGCGGGCGTGGCGGCCAGCGGCGCGGGCACGCCGGTGGCACGCAGTGTGCGGGCCACCCGGCGGCCCATCCAGGCCGGCATCTCCAGCACGTCCAGCACATCGCCGGTGGCCAGCAGCACCGCGAACGGCTCACGCGACCACCAACGCACCACCTGCGCCGGGTCGGTACTGGCCTCGGCGACGCCACCGGCCAGCGCGGGCACCGAGTCGCGCTCGGCGCAGCGGCCGGACCAGCCGCCGTCACGCCACCAGGTGCCCGGCACCACCGGCCACCCATGGTCCACCAGACAGAGAGCTCCGGCGCGCAACTCCGTGCCGTAGACGGCCCGCGAGCTGTTCCACCACGACGACATCCGCCGTCCTCCAAACATCACAACACGAACTTTCTGCTGTGAAGCCCAACACAAAAGCCAGGTCGAAGTCGCGCGGCGAA
>DASYBQ010000143.1:0-5811 GCA_036500625.1 Pseudonocardia sp.
ACACAACGCCGCCCTCATCTGCCTGGCCCGACGCCGCTGCGACGTCCTGTTCGCCATGCTCCGCAACAAGACCCACTACCGGCACCCCGAAGCCACTTCCCTCCAAGCCGCAGCTTGACAACCAACATAGGGACACCCCCCCGCGACAGATGTGGGACGTCTTCGTCAGCCATTGCCACACCGATGGGCCACTCGCCGAGCGGATCACCGAAGCCCTGACCCGGGGCGGGCTGCGGGTGTTCCGCGCGGTCGGTTCGCTCGGCGCGTTCGAGTCCATCTCGGACACGGTGTTGGACGCCCTGCACGGCAGCCGGATCCTGCTGGCCTGCTACTCCGCCGAGTATCCGACGCGACCGGCCTGCCAGCACGAGTTCGGCATCGCGTACCTCGCCGGGCAACGGGAAGGCAACCCGCTCGGTCGGGTGCTTGCCGTCAATCCCGAGCACACGCTGGACCATATCCAGCCGCGCCAGCTACGCGACGTGCTGCTGCCCGCGCCGCCGCTGACCCCGGCCGAGCTGGACCATCTGGTGTCCGGAGCACGGGCCCGGGTGGCCGCCACGACCAGTCCGATCGGCCAGGTGCCCGACGCCGCGCCGAGGTGGCACGGGTCGGACCCGGTTCACCCGCCGGTGCCGTTCGCCGGGCGGTGGTCGGCGTTGTGGCGGCTGCACTCGGCGCTGCACCCAGATGTCGGCATGCTGACCAGTCCGCCGGGCACCTCGATCGCCGTGGTGCACGGCCCGGCAGGGATCGGGAAGACGGCGCTGGTCGCGGAGTACGTGCGCCGCTTCGGTGCCGCCTACCCGGACGGCGTGGTGTGGCGCCGCGCACCTGGGGACAGCCAGACCACAGACCGGGCAGGCCGCCGGTTGCGGGTACTAGACGAGGTGACCGGCCCGGCACACAGCGTTGTACCACTCGGCCCGGGACCGGTGGTGGTGATCAGTCGGGACGCCCGGCTCGCCGCGCTCGGCACCGGGTGTGAGCTGACCGACCTGAGCCTGGCGGACTCGGGGCTGCTGGCTGCCGCGCACCGGCTGTCCACCTCCGATCAGCAGCTGGCCGAGCTCTGTGCTGCTACCGCCGGCAGCCCGGAGCTGCGTGGCCGGACCATCGAGCTGGCCGTCGCGCAAGGGCTGGACGTCGCGCTCGACAGGGTCAGTGCGGTGTGCCCCACCTTGCTGGCTCCGGTGCGGCGGTGGCTCGCACCGGAGCTTGCCTCGGTCGGCGACACCGGCTGGGATGTACTGCGTGTGCTGGCCGCCGCCGCGCCCGCCGCAGTGGCGATTCCCCGAGTGGCCGACGTACTCGCCGCGACTCGCGATACCGACCGGCTGCGTGAGCTGCTCGGGGTGCAGGTAGCGGCGGAGGAGCTGCTGGCTCGGGGTGTGGTACCCGGGCAGCCGGATACCATCGAGTTGGCCCTGCCCGCCGCGGTAGCGCTGGCGTTGCGTGGCTGCGAGGACCGCCCGCACCATGCCGAACGGATCCGCCGCGCGGTGTTGAACCGGCTGGCGTCCTCGCCGGGCCCGGTACCCGAGGTGGCGCACCAGCGGCACAGCACCGACGCGGAACGCGACGCGGCGCACCTGGTGCAGACCGAGTTGCTCGGCCGCGTCACCGGCCAGCCTCTGGGGCCCCAGGAGGGCTCGCTGCGAGAGGCGCTGACGTCGCTGCACGCGTTTCTGCTGCTCACCCGCGAAGCCAAGGCCCGAGTACCGCCGGCGGCCCGCCGCTTCCACGACATCACCGGCCGGTTGATGAACGACGTGCTGCGCCCGGTGCTGAACCATTGGCATATCGAGCTGGGTGAACACGAGGACCTGCGCCCGGCGGGTGTCAGCCGGATCGCGCACGAGCGGGACTGGTACCGGCACGCCGAGTTGCGGGCCGCCCTGCGCACCCTGCACCGCCGGGCACTCGATGTCGCCGCCGAGCTCGGCGCCATCACCGGCCACCCATCGCCGGGAGAACTCCGCTCCCTCCGCTAGTCCGGACGCTGCACCGATCCGAGGGGCCAGAATCGCGGGACGGGACGGGCGGACTCGCGGGAGAGGCGGGAGCAACCGTCAGGGAGCCAGGCGGTGGATGGTCCAGCTCTGGTCACGGGTGCGGTCGTAGGCGAGGCGGTCGTGCATCCGGTTGGCGCGGCCCTGCCAGAACTCGACCCGATCCGGGCGGACCAGCCAGCCCCCCCAGTGCCGGGGCACCGGGATCTTGTCCGCGTCGGCGAACCGGTGGGTGATGGCGGCCAGCGAGTCGTCCAGCGCCTGCCGGCTGGACATGATCACCGACTGCGGGGAGGCCCAGGCGCCGAGCTGCGACCCGCGCGGCCGGGTGGCCCAGTAGGCGGCGGTCTCCTCGGCGCTGACCTCGGACACCGTGCCGCGCAGGTGCACCTGGCGGTGCAGCGAGTACCACGGGAAGGTCACCGACGCCCGGCGGTTGGAGCGCAGGTCACGGCTCTTGGCCGAGGTGTAGTTGGTGTAGAACACGATGCCCCGGCCATCGATCGACTTGCACAGCACCGTCCGGCTGCTCGGCGCGCCGTCCAGGTCTACGGTGGCCAGCACCATGGCGTTCGGTTCGGCCAGCCCGGCCTCGGTGGCGTCGGTCAGCCAGGCACGCAGCTGCTCGTGCCAGGTCGCCGCCAGATCGCCCGTGTCGTAGGGGACCTCCCACTCCGCGCCCTGGTCCGCTACCTGCTCCGCCCGATCCAACGCCATGGTTGCCCACCTCTCCCCTGACTTGCACGTTAGGCGGACCGAGGGCCGCCACGCCAGAGCTTCTGTGCTATCAGTGGCCGACATGGCCGTGACACCCCCGCTGACACCCGACGTGCATCCCGCCGCGATCGAGCTGGTGGCTCCGGTCACCGGCGAGGACTCGCCGAACCGCACCGGCAGCCGGTTCGGCTTCCTGGCTACTGACCTGGGCATCCTCTGGGACGATGGCGCCGGCGGGGTGCTCGCCGCGTTCGGTGACACCTACGGCGAGGGCTGGCAGGGCCCGGGCGCGGGTGCCCGGTCGGCGGACCACCGGCGCAACGTGCTGGCCCGGTCCACCGCAACCTCCGCCAAGGCGCTGCGCGGCGGCCTTCCGCTGGATCAGGTGATCGAGGACCGGCCGGGACACGCCGCCGAGATCCTGCCGGCGGACCCGCGACGCCGCATCGAGTCCACGGTGATCCCGACCGCGGGCATCGCGGTCGACGGGGTGCAGTACCTGCACTACATGTCGGTGAAGTGGTGGGGCCGGCCGGGCAGGTGGCGGACCAACTACGGCGGCCTTGCCCGCTCGGCCGACGGCGGCGCCACCTGGACCAAGGACCCCGAGGACCCCCAAGCCCGCTGGCGCAACACCTGGTTCGGCAGGCACCCGTTCCAGATGGGGGCGTTCGCCCGCGACGAGCGCTGGGTGTACTTCTTCGGGACGCGCAACGGGCGCTTCGGCGACATCCACCTGGCCAGGGTGGAGCCGTCCGGGCTGGCCGACCCGTCCGCCTACGAGTACCGGGCGGGCACCGGCTGGATCCGCCACGCCCGCCGCGCCCGGCCGGTTGCCGCCGGACCGTGCGGCGAGCTGTCGGTGAGCTTCCACAGCGGCCTCGGGCTGTGGTTGATGGTGCACCTGGACGACCCCGGCGGGCGGATCGTGCTGCGCGGCGCCGCCGAGGCCACCGGTCCGTGGAGCGAGGGACGGACCCTGGTGGCCGGCGCGGACCACCCGGCGCTGTACGGCGGGTACCTGCACCCGAGCGCGCTGGACGGTGACGAGATCTTCTTCACCGTCTCGCGGTGGGGGCCCTACAACGTGTACTTGTTCCGCGCCGAGGTGTCCGCGCGCTGAGCTGGGTTTCCGTTTTGGCACGACAATCAAGAAAGCCGCGCGGTGTGCCAACCATCGGGGTTAGTGATCCCTCACACTCGACGTTGCGGCGTGCGGCTCACCCGGGCAGTGTTCTGCCAACCGCTGTCCGCTGCCTGGGCACTGAACTGCACCACGGCACGCGCCTGCTGTCCCCACATCGAGGTAGGGAAACGAGGAGGACCCGTGACCAACCCCGTGACCAGCGAGGCCAGTCCCGGCACCGCCACGAGCGGCACCGAGGCACCACCTCCACCGCCGGGCTTCAAGTCCGGCTTGGAAGGTCATGTCGCATTCCGTACCCAGATTGCCGAGCCGGACAAGGACGGCGGCGCACTGCGCTACCGGGGCGTCGACATCGAGGACCTGGTAGGCCGGGTCACCTTCGGCAACGTCTGGGCGTTGCTGGTCGACGGCCGGTTCGGCCCGGGGCTGCCGCCGGCCGAGTCGTTCCCGATCCCGGTCCACACCGGTGACGTGCGGGTCGACGTGCAGGCCGCGCTGGCCATGCTCGCGCCGTACTGGGGCTACCGCCCGCTGCTGGACATCACCGAGGACGAAGCGCGTGACCAGTTGGCCCGCGCCTCGGTGATGGCGTTGTCCTACGTGGCCCAGTCCGCGAGGGGCATCGGCGTGCCGGCCGTCCCGCAGGCCCGCATCGACCAGGCAGACACCATCACCGAGCGGTTCATGGTGCGCTGGCGCGGCGAGCCGGACCCGGCGCACGTCAAGGCGGTCGACGCCTACTGGGTGTCGGCGGCCGAGCACGGCATGAACGCATCCACCTTCACCGCGCGGGTGATCGCCTCCACCGGGGCCGACGTGGCGGC
This sequence comes from Pseudonocardia sp., assembly GCA_036500625.1. GTDB lineage: Bacteria > Actinomycetota > Actinomycetes > Mycobacteriales > Pseudonocardiaceae > Pseudonocardia. The sequence goes on from DASYBQ010000143.1 coordinate 4,701, forward strand.
CTCGCTGTCCGGCGCGATCGGCGCGATGTCCGGCCCGCTGCACGGCGGCGCGCCGGCCAGGGTGCTGCCGATGATCGCCGAGGTGGAGCAGACCGACGACCCGGCCGGGCTGGTGCGCGGGATCCTGGACCGGCGGGAGAAGCTGATGGGCTTCGGCCACCGGGTCTACCGGGCCGAGGACCCGCGCGCCCGGGTGTTGCGCCGTACCTGCGAAGAGCTCAAGGCGCCGCGTTTCGAGGTGGCGGCCGCGCTGGAGCAGGCCGCGCTGCAGGAGCTGCGGGAGCGCCGCCCGGACCATCGCATCGAGACGAACGTGGAGTTCTGGGCGGCGGTCATCCTGGACTTCGCCGAGGTGCCGGCGCACATGATGCCGGCCATGTTCACCAGCGCCAGGACCGCCGGTTGGTCGGCGCACATCCTGGAGCAGAAGCGCGAGTCCAAGCTGGTCCGCCCTTCCGCCCAGTACATCGGCCCCGGCCCCCGCCGACCCCGCGAAGTCGAGGGCTGGTCCGAGATCGCCCACCCCTAAACCCACCAGGTTCGTCAGTGGTGAGCATGGCCTGGGTAGCGCCAGGGCCATGCTCATCACTCGCGACCACCGAGGGCGGGCACGGCTGGTGCCGGGGGCAGTCAGCTGACTCAGCGCACGACAGTGCACGCACCAGCTGCCAGTCGGCTCCCGCGCCGCGCGCGGGAACACCAGCACTCCGCACAGTGAACGGTACGTCCGACACCACGTCCTGATTCCTACCCGCAACGACACGTCCGGCACCGCGTGCGTCAACCCGTCCCGCCGACACGTCACCCACGCCAACCATCGAGGTTCAGGCCACGTCATGCGGGCATTATTGCACATCAGAACTGAAATTATGCCTGAGTTGCACATATCCTTGACTTGATTCTGCTAGCGCGAGAGGGTGGACACTCACCTACAACTGACCTCAGGGGCCTTCGTGAGCAAGATGACCACCCGCAAGGTCGAGTGTCCGAACACCAAGACCTGCCCGGCTTTCGAGCGGGTTGACGACGGCTTCGACCTGGTCGGATTCCGGCAGGACGATCAGAGCCTGCGAGGGCGAGGCCCGCATCCACTGGCCGGACAGCGCTCAGA
>DASYBQ010000144.1:0-1938 GCA_036500625.1 Pseudonocardia sp.
CCACCGCCCCCACAGCCAGCCACCACTGCAAGCGCCGCGACCACACCCACCAGCGCCAACCTGGCAAACACCGTCCCGCGTCGCGCCCGACCGGTCATCGAAGCACCCCCACCCCGCACGCCTTACCCGCACCGTAAACACACCCCGGAAATGCGGTCCACCAACCACACGGCGAACTCTCGATGAAACCGGCCCTTCATCATGAGGCCGGGATCGGCGGTATGGGGGCCGGGGGACACGGATACCGGCGATAACCACCGCATATCGCCAGACGATGGCACGAGCGGTAGCGATTGGTCCAGTTAGCTGGCGAAGGCGCGGGCGTGAGGGATGAACAACGACCGGCAACGGGCCGTTACGCCTGGAGCCCGGGCTGGGATCGGGTGTGACGGTGGCGGTGCTGCTCGGCCACTACGGCCCATCTCGCCAGGTGTCGATGACAGAGGGGTGGTGGCGACCACCAGTAGCAGACACGGCGTGGTGCCTCGCCCCGGGTCCGGACGGCTGGATCGGGACGGTATACCGATCCTGTTTCGCCCTCAGCTCCCACGGCTGGGGCTCGGTCGCCCACCCTCGGGTGGGGGTAGCCGGGGGAGTGGGTGCGGTGGGGCCGACGTCGAGCCAGCCGGCCCGGGTGGGCCGCCAGTCACACGCGCGGGCGCGCGGAGCCTCGTCGAGACCGGTGTGGGTGGGAATGCCCGCGGCCGCGTGATGGATGGTCGGCAAGTCGGCCAGCTCGGTGGCCACGGTGTCGTAGAGCGCGCGGTACGGTGGGGCGTGTCGCGGTGAGAACGCCAGCCGTTGCCCGAACGCCACACGGATGTTGGTGCGGTGCTGGGAATCGAGGTAGTGGCCGGTTGGCCGGCCTGGAGCGGCCACCACCGGCCGCGTTCTGCTCGATGTGGCCGGCCAGCTCGGCGGCGCCGGCCATGTGGGTGCGCGTCCAGGCGCCCAACCCCCCGCGGCGTTGCTGCGAAGTCAGTGACATTGACCGGCCGTCCACGCCTGAGGTCGATCACTCGAGGTCACCTCGCTTGTTCCTTGCTCGGCACCCGCATCTCGCTCCGCTCGACCACTCGCCAGCTCCTGACCCTCGCTGGGCACAGCGCGAGGAGCGTGGCGCTGGACGGTAACGCGGCGTCGCCGGGGATGAACAGCACATCGCCGAGCTGAATCTGATCGAGGCCACCGCCGCGCCCCGGGGAACCACTGGTTCGTATAGTTCGCATAATGCCTTGTTGGCGCGCCCACGGCTGCTCATAAAAGAGTTTGCCGTCCGCTTAGCTTCGTGCGGCCGATCGCTAACCTGTCATCCCCTAGTGTCTGACAAGTCGTGCTCGGTCAGATCTCGCCGTGTGCGCATCGACCCGTGATTTACGGGTGGATGTCTTCCACCCGATCTGTCGCCGTGGCGAACGTATCAACAAGAAAGCTCCTGCCCTGGGCCCACGGCGCGGGATCGGAACCGGGTCGTGGTCGTTATCTCCACTGTAATGATGTGTGTGAACAACGGCTCAAGGAGGTTGCTGATCGTGTGCTCCGGCGCGGCGTTCCTCCTGAGGACTCGGTGTCTCGGTGTCGCGGTCACGGCGGTGGTGCTTGTCCTGACCGTCTCAGGCTGCGCGTCCTCGTTGAGAACACCCGGCGCGCTGACGTCCTCGGCTCCGGCGGCTGCCTCGCATCAGCGGCATCCTCGTGTCGCGGGCCCGATCACGGCGCAGCACGGTTCAACCTGGATGGTCAAGTCCATCGACGGCACGATGTACACCGTCCTTATCACCGACGCGACCAAGTTCGGCACCAAGAAGGATTCCGCCACAAAAGATTATTTCAGGGTGGGCGACGTCGCCCACATTGCGGGGACAATGTCGGGCACCACTATCACCGCCAGCCGGGTGAGCAGCCCTTCCGACCCCCTCGGATGAATAGTCTGTGCCG
>DASYBQ010000145.1:0-12076 GCA_036500625.1 Pseudonocardia sp.
AAACCCCCCCCCCAACACTCACGGCCCTGACCAGGAGGTTTTATGTCTGAAGCGACAACCCTGCGCGTACTGAGCGGTTTGCCGGCAGAGCCGGCCCCGCTGAGCGAGTCGACCCTGATCGTGATCGACGCGCAGAACACCTACACCCAGGGCGTGATGGAGCTGGAAGGCGTGGCGGCGGCGCTGGACGAGACCGCGGCACTGCTGGACCGGGCGCGCAGCGCCGGCATCCCGATCATCCATATCCAGCACGACGCAGGTGAGGGCTCGCCCTACGACGTACGTGCCGAGATCGGCGCGATCGTGGACCAGGTGTCGCCGCGCGGCGACGAACCGGTGATCGTGAAGAACTTCCCGAACGCGTTCGTGCAGACCGACCTGGACTCCCGGCTGCGCGAGGCCGGTGCGACACCGAACCTGGTGCTCGCCGGCTTCATGACGCACATGTGCGTGAACTCCACCGCGCGCGGCGCGTTCAGCCTCGGCTACGCGCCCACCGTGGTGGCCGCCGCGACGGCGACCCGCGCGCTGCCCGGCGCCGACGGGGGCGAGCAGGTGTCCGCGTCCGCACTGCAGTCGGCCAGCTTGGCCGCGATCGCCGACATGTTCGGCATCGTCGTCCCCGACACCAAGTCCATCCCCGACTCGCGGGAGGTAGTGCGTTAGTCGGGCTTGTTGCTCGACTCGGACAACTGCACGACCTCGAACTCGAGCAGGGTCGCGCCGGTGGAGACCGGGCCCTGCCCGTGTCCGTGCCCCGCACCCTGGCCCTCGCCGACCGGGCGGCCACGCTCGCCGGCGTGCGCCTCGATCGCCGGGCCGCTGCGCCAGGCCTGGAACGACGCCTCGTCCTCCCAGTGGGTCAGCACGAAGTAGCGGTTGTCGCCGGACACCGGGCGCAGCAGCTCGAAGGAGATAAAGCCGGGCTGCCCGTCGACCGCGTGCAGCCGGTTGGCGAACCGCCGCTCCAGCTCCGGTCCGGCGCCTTCGGGGACCTCAATTGCGTTGATCTTGACCACGGCCATGTGGCTAGGCTACGACACATTTGTGCGTACCAGCATCACGGTGTCCGACGGGGCACGCATCGCGGTGCGCGGCTACGGCGGCTCGGGCCGGCCGATCGTGCTGCTGCACGGCTTGATGGGCCGGGCGTCCACCTGGTGGCGGACGGCGCGCTGGCTGGCCGACCACGGCGAGGTCATCGCGCTGGACGCGCGCGGGCACGGCGACTCGACCTCGCCGGTACCCGGCCCGTGGCGCACCGAGCGGTTCGTGGCGGACGTCGTCGAGGTGCTGGAAACACTGCGGCGCGGCCCGGGGGTGCTGATCGGCCACTCGATGGGCGGGCTGCACGGGTGGCAGTTGGCCGCCACGCACCCCGAGCTGGTCACCGGGCTGGTCGTCGAGGACATGGCGCCGGACCATCGCGGTGTCACAGCCGCACCGTGGACTTCCTGGTTCGAGGCGATGCCACAGGTGTTCGACTCGATTGCCCAGGTGCGGGACAGTTTCGGCTGGCCCCGACCCAGCGTTGGCGACTACTTCGCCGAATGCGTGCGGGAGGGGCCGGACGGTTACCGGCTGATCACCCCGCACGAGCTGGCTGCCGGCATCGCCGCCGAGTGGGGTGAACGGGACTACTGGGCCGGCGTGCGGGTGGTGCGCTGCCCGGCGCTGCTGTTGCAGGCGCAGGACACCCGGATCGCGTCCTGGCAGATGGCCGAGATGGCCCGGCTGCTGCCGGCCGCGCGGCACGTACTGGTGCCGGACACCGGGCACCTGCTGCACGACGACGCGCCGGAGTGCTACCGGGAGCTGGTCACCGAGTTCCTCACCGGTCCAGTGGGGTGACCGTGCCGGTGCGGCTGTCGGTGATGCCGATGGAGGCCACCTTGGCCCGGACCGGCTCGACGGCGTCCAGCGCATCGAGCGCGGCGGGCAGCTGGTGCGCGGCGATCGGGCGGCTCAGCACGCAGTGCGGCAGCCACGATCCGGGCAGGTAGCCGGCGGCCGGCTCGCGTACCCGCCCGGCCAGCGCGTCGTGCACCCCGGCGTGCGCGGCGAGCAGCTCGGTGTCGGTGACGGCGGCCAGCACCAGCCTCGGCTCGCCGGTCAGGATGGTGCCGAGCACGGCGAACCACAGCTCCGGCAACACCAGCCGGCGCAGATCGGCGGTCAGCTGGCCGCGCACCTTGGCCGGGATCGCGGCACCCCTGGCGAACCGGACGGAAGGCGCGGCGGCGGGAACCGGTACGCCCCGCAGGGCCAGCCGGGCACGCAGCTCCATGATCTTCGCGGCGGAGGGCTCGTCGAGAAAGAAGTCCAGCGCCTCGGCCACGGTCGCCAGCCTAGTGTCGCGGGATTCCCCTTCGGCGGGGTGAACGAGCAGACTTCCGTCCATGCGGATCACGGTGGTCGGCAGCGGCGACGCGTTCGGTTCCGGCGGGCGCTTCCAGACCTGCATCGCGCTCGGCACCCACACCCTGATCGACTACGGCGCGACGTCACTGGTCGCGCTGCGCCAACAGGGGTTCGACCCGAACGCCATCGACACGGTGCTGCTCAGCCACCTGCACGGGGACCACTTCGGCGGGACGGGCGTTCCTGGTGCTGGACGGGCAGCTCCGCCGATCTCACCGTGCTCGGCCCGCCAGCGGCTGACCGAGGCGATGGAGGCGCTGTTCCCCGGGTCCCCCTCGGTGCGGCGCAGGTTCGCTGTGCGGGTGCGCGAGCATGTCGACGGCGTCCCGACCCGGTCGGGACGCTCACCGTCACGCCGTTCGAGGTCGGCACGCCTCCGGAGCGGCCGCGGGCGGACGACGCCGAGACCGGTGGCCAGGTCGGCTACTCGGGGGATACCGAGCGGACCGACGCCTTGCTCGATACGTCGCGGGACGCCGACCTGTTCCTGTGCGAGGGCCACACCCCGCGACCGGTGCGCTGGCATCTCGACCTGGAAACCCTGGAGGCGAACCGGAGCCGGCTGGGCTGCCGCCGGCTGGTGCTCGCGCACCTCTCACCGGCCGCCGACCTTTCCGGATGGGAGGTGGCGCACGACGGCCTGGTGCTCGACATGCGACCCCGGACGTCAGCGGCGGTCGACGAGCTGCCGGACCAGGTCGAGCACCGTATCCAGGGTGGACTGCATCGTGTCGAGTCTGGCGGTGTGCTCGGCGAGGGTGGCGGTGTGTTCGGCGAGGGTGGCGGTGTGTTCGGCCAGGATTGCGGTGTGTTCGGCGAGGGTGGCGGTGTGCTCGGCGAGGATTGCGGTGTGTCGAGCGAGGGTGGCGGTGTGTTCCGCGAGGATTGCGGTGTGTTCGGCAAGGGTGGCGGTGTGTTGCGCGACGTGGTTCTCGACCCGGTCGAGGCGCACGCTGTTCAGCGCGAGGTCGTCCTCGATCGCGTCGAACCGGGTGTCGATGGCGTCGAACCGGGTGGAGTGTTCGGCCAGGGTCGTGTCGATGGCGTCGAACCTTGCGGAGTGCTGCACCAGGGTCGTGTCGATCGAGTCGAACCGCCGGTCGTGCGCATCGAGCCGTGCATCGATCCGCACCAGTAGATCGTGCGCCTCATCGAGGTCGCTGCTTTGTCGAGCCAGTCGACGCTCGAAGTCGGGTGATGTCATGCAGATCACGCTATGCACGGTGGACCGCGACGTGCGTCCAGTTATCCACAGGTCCCGGGTAGCGGCTGGAAAGTGCCTGGTCGAATAGTGCCCTGTGGGTGAATCGGCCACGACGCCCCCTTTGTCGGTCGAGTTGTCGCCTCCGGCGCCTAGTATTTTAGGCCGCCCGAGCCCGGACGGGTTGCCGGGTCAGAGCTCGCCGGGCAGGGCGAAGCGGCCGTCGCCGCGCTGCTCCACCAGGCCGTCCGCCAGCAGCGAGAACAGGCAGCGGTCCCGCTGCGCCGAGTCCGACCAGGCGGCGTCCAGCGCGGCACGGGGCACCGGGCCCTGCGCACCGCGCAGCACGTCCAGCAGTCGCCCTCGTACCTGCCGGTCCGTGCCGGCGAACCGCTGCACCGGGCGGCTCGGGCCGGTGTACTCCGGCCGCCCGCCGAGCTGCCAGGCACAGACCGACACGGCAGGGCAGCCCGCGCAGGCCGGCCGCCGCGCCGTGCAGCGCACCGCGCCCAGCTCCATCAGCGCGGCGGAGAACCGGGCCGCGGTCGACTCGTCGACCGGCAGCAGCGCCGAGGCGTCAGCCAGGTCGGCGGTGGTGCGCGGCGGGCCGGCGTCGCCCGCGCCGTGCACCACCCTGGCGATCACCCGCCGCACGTTGGTGTCCACCACCGGGGCGCGACGCCGATAGCCGAACGCGGCGACGGCCCGCGCGGTGTAAGCGCCGACCCCGGGCAGCGCGAGCAGCTCGTCCACCTCGGCCGGCACCACGTCGCCGTGCCCGGTGGCGATAGTCGAGGCGGCCGCGTGCAGCCGCATCGCCCGGCGCGGATAGCCGAGCTTGCCCCAGGCGCGCAGCACGTCCGCCTTCGGCGCGGCGGCCAGCGCGGACGGCCTCGGCCAGCGCGCCAGCCACTCCAGCCATATCGGCTCGACCCGGCTCACCGGTGTCTGCTGCAGCATGAACTCGCTGACCAGCACACCCCACGGCGTGGTGTCGTGCCGGCGCCACGGCAGGTCACGGGCGTGCTCGTCGAACCAGGGCAGCAGCAGTTCTGGCAGCTCGGACACCTCGGGTGGCGCGGACGGCATCCGGGCAGTCTGTCAGCTCACCTCGTTGAGCTTGCCGGTGGCGACGTCGAACACGAAGCCGCGCACCGAGTCCTTCTTCGGCACGAACGGGCTGGCCTTGATCCGGGCGATGGACTGGCGGACGTCAGTGTCCAGGTCGCCGAACGCTTCGGCTGCCCAGGCCGGCTTGATGCCGGTCTCCTGCTGGATGGAGTTCTTGAACTCGTCGTCAGTGAACGTCAGCATGCCGCAGTCGGTGTGGTGGATGAGGATGATCTCCTCGGTGCCCAGCAGCCGCTGGCTGATGGCCAGCGAGCGGATCTCGTCGTCGGTGACCACGCCGCCGGCGTTGCGGATCACGTGCGCATCGCCTTCGGCGAGACCGAGGATGCCGTAGACGTTGAGCCGGGCATCCATGCAGGCCAGCACGGCCACGTGCTTGGCGGGCGGCAGCGGCAGCGGCCCGTTGAAGCTGGCCGCGTAGTCGCTATTGTTCTCGAGCAGCTGATCGGTGACGGACACAGTTGTCTCCTGACGAGGGGTGCGGGTTGGTGGCCGCGCCCGGCAGCCGGCCGGGACGCGAGGGGTGCGTCAGCGGCCGGTGCGACAGAACTCGTCGAAATGCGCGCCTCGGCGGCTCGGCCAGAAGAACTCGAGGCAGCTGCGCAGCACTCGGTAAGTAGACGCTGAGTGTCGACTACTCCGCAAGACTTGACTCAACTGTGCCTCGATAGAGCTTGCGTGGAAAATTTCGTGACTCGCCGTGCGCGCTCCCCGAAGTTCCCTCGACCTCAAGTTAACGTTCAACACATGATCGATCCTGACTATGCGGTGTACTGGCGTCGGCGCGCGGTGGCCATCGCGGGTGTGCTGGGTGTCGTCCTGCTCGTGGTCTGGGCGATGTCAGGCCCGAGTACCCCGACGGTCCAGCAGGTAGGGCCGGAGCGCAACACTGCGGGATCGACGCAGCTCTCGTTCGAGCCGCCAACGCCCGCCGGCCCGGAGAGCCCCAGCGACCAGGCCGGCGGGTCATCGCTGCTGCCGTTGCCAGCCGCGATGCCGAACCAGCCGGGTGCATCACCGAGTTCGGCCCTGCCGTCCGGTTCCGCGCTGCCGTCGGGTTCGGCGCTGCCGTCCGATTCCGCGCTGCCGTCGGGTTCGGCGTCGCCTGGGTCGGGCTTCCCTGCCGGTTCGCTCCCGGCGGCGGGTCCAATACCCGCGGCTGGTTCGGCACCAGCCTCCGGTTCGGCGCTGCCCTCCGGTTCGGCGCTGCCCCCGGGGTCCGCGTTGCCGTCGGGTTCGGCGTTGCCTACCGGCTCAGCGATGCCGGGGAGCGCTCCGGCGAGCCTGCCCAGTGGCTCGGCGCCGTCCGCGTTGCCGGCACTGCCCTCTGCGAGTGACTCGCCGGACAAGTCGGGCACGTCAGAAGGGCCCAGTACGTCGGACAAACCCAGCACGTCGGACAAGTCGGGGAAGCCGCACAGCCACGGCAACGACGACGCGCTCCCGGGTGCGGCCGGGCCGGCGGTGAAGCCGGCGGCCGGCGCGGTTCCCGCGTGCTCGGACAAGAACATCGGCCTGGTCGCCCAGGTCGGGGCGAGCAGCTACCGCTCCGGCCAGCGCCCGGAGTTCCGGTTGGTGATCGCGAACATCGGCAGCACGCCGTGCACCCGCGACCTGGACCCCGGTCTACAGGAACTGGTCGTGAGTGGACCCGGCGGCGCCCGGGTGTGGGACAGCAACGACTGCTTCCCTGCGCGCAAGCCAGCGAGCCAGGTGCTGGCACCGGGCAAGCCAATGGTCTTCCCGGTCAGTTGGGCGGCCCGCACCTCGGCCCCCGGCTGCGGCGCGAACCGCAAGGAGGTGCCACCGGGCAGCTACCAGCTGACCGGCAAGCTCGGCGGCCTGACCAGCGGTTCGGCGCCCTTCGCCATCACCCCCGGGCCCGGCTCACCCGCCCGGGCTTACGTGCCGCAGCGCGTCGGACAGCTCCCGCACCGGTAGCACCCGCAACGCACCGAGCGCGGCCTCGTCGAGCTCGGTTCCGTCCGGCACCAGCGCGGACCGGAAGCCGAGCCGGGCCGCCTCGGCGAGGCGGCGCTGCAACCCGGTGATCCGCCGGACCTCGCCGGTCAGCCCGAGCTCGCCCAGCGCGACGAGACCGGCCGGCAACGGCACGTCCCGCCTTGCCGAAGCGACGGCAAGCGCGATGGCAAGGTCGGCGGCCGGCTCGACCAGCCGAATGCCGCCGACCGTCGCGGTGTACACCTCCGCGTCGGCCAGCTTCAGCTTCGCCCGCTGCTCCAGCACGGCGAGCACCATCGAGACCCGCGAGTGGTCCAGCCCGCTCACCGCGCGCCGGGGCGAGGCGATGTCCTTGCCGGCGACCAGTGCCTGCACCTCGGCCAGCAGCGGCCGCTTGCCCTCCACCGCGACGGTGATCGCGGTGCCGGGCACCGGGCGGGTGAGCCGGGTGGGGTCGGCGAGGAACAGCCCGGAGGGGTCGGCCACGCCGTGGATGCCGTCGTCGCGCAGCTCGAAGCAGCCCACCTCGTCGGCCGGGCCATAGCGGTTCTTGATCCCGCGCACCAGCCGCAGCGTGGAGTGCCGGTCGCCCTCGAAGTGCAGCACCACGTCGACAAGGTGTTCCAGCACCCGTGGCCCGGCCACCGAGCCGTCCTTGGTGACGTGCCCGACCAGCACCACCGGCAGCCCGCGCTCTTTGGCGAGCGCGGTCAGCGCGACGGTAACCGCGCGGACCTGGGTGACCCCGCCCGGCGCGCCGTCCACCTCGGCGCTGGACACCGTCTGCACCGAGTCGACGACCAGCAGGGTGGGCTTGACCGCGTCCAGGTGTCCGATGATCGAACCGAGATCCGACTCCGCCGCGAGGTACAGCCCGTCGCGCACCGCGCCGGTCCGCGATGCCCGCAGCCGGACCTGGCCCGCGGACTCCTCGCCGGTCGCGTAGAGCACCGGGCCGGCGGTCTCGGCGGTCCTGGCTGCCACCTCCAGCAGCAGCGTGGACTTACCCGCGCCCGGCTCGCCGGCCAGCAGGATCACCACGCCGGGCACGAACCCGCCGCCGAGCACCCGGTCCAGCTCGGGGACGCCGGTCGGCCGGGCCCGCGCCGAGTCCAGCTCCACCTCGGCGATCGGCCGGGCCGGGGTGGCCGGCGCCCCGGCGGCGACCCGCCGCCCTGGCGGGCCGGTCAGGCCGGCGCGCGGCGCGGTCGGGGTCTGCGGGATGTTGCCCCAGCTCTGGCACTGCGGGCAGCGACCCACCCACTTGCGGACCTCGTGGCCGCACTCGGTGCAGCGGAAGGTGGGCTGGGCGCGGCGGTCGGCGCGGGTCAGTTCTTCGCGCTCCGCTCGGCCAGCGGGCCGGTCGGGTAGCCGATGGGCAGCCGCGCGTTGAGCACGCCGCCGCGCTCGAAGGTCAGCACGACCGGGTAGTTCAGGCCGGCCTTGATGTCCTGCTTGAGCCCGACCAGGGTGACGTTGATGGTCCGCGCGGCCTGCGCGGCGGCGTCGGCCTGGCTGTCGCTGTCGCCGACCGTGATGGACTGCGCGGCGCCGATGCTGCCGTCGCCCTGAATCTGGCCACCGGCCGCGACCGGGCTGCTCACCGAAACCAGCCGGTCCGCCGCGATGCCGACGTTGACCAGCGTCATGTTCAGCGGAGCGGTCTGGCCGGCCCGGTAGATCGCCCCGTTGTCCGCCTGGCCGGCGTACGCGATCGCCGCGTTGCGCACCTCGACGTCCCCGGCCCGGCCGCTGTAGCCGTTCACCGCGGACGCCTGGCTGGCGGTCTGGGAGACCTGGCCGGCGCCACAGCCGGTCAACGTCGCGAGCAACGCGAGCACCGAGAGCAGTACCGCCGAGCCGAAGCTGATCGGACCCCGGGTTCTGACACGACTCACGACTGGCTGTCCTTTCCCGACGGCGCTGCTGCGGTCTGTGCGCGCCCCACCCTGGTGACCTGGCCTTCAAGCCTAGCCTCGGCCCCGCACGCCCTGGCACAGTGGTTGGCACGGGCTGGTTGCGGAGATCTCCGACGGTGTCCAGGTTGACCTTGCTTGCACGATCTTGCTCCATTGTCAACACCCTGACCTGCGATGACGATCGATCCCAGTGAGCCGCGCCGGTGTCGGGCGTGTTAATCTGGTGACAGCGAAAGGGGCAGAGGGCATATGGTTTTCAAGGTCGGAGAGACCGTCGTCTACCCGCACCACGGTGCCGCTCTTATCGAGGCCATCGAGACTCGGATGATCAAGGGCGAGGAGAAGCAGTACCTCGTCCTGAAGGTCGCCCAGGGCGACCTGACTGTACGCGTCCCAGCGGATAATGCCGAGTTCGTCGGCGTCCGCGACGTGGTCGGTCAGGAAGGTCTGGACCGGGTGTTCGACGTGCTTCGGGCGCCGCACACGGAGGAGCCGACCAACTGGTCTCGTCGGTACAAGGCAAATCTGGAGAAGCTCGCCTCTGGCGACGTGAACAAGGTTGCCGAGGTCGTGCGCGACCTGTGGCGCCGGGAGAAAGACCGCGGTCTGTCCGCCGGCGAGAAGCGGATGCTGGCCAAGGCGCGCCAGATCCTGGTCAGTGAGCTCGCGCTTGCCGAGGGCACCGACGAGGAGAAGGCCGAGATGTTGCTCGACGAGGTGCTCGCCACCGCGTCCTGAGCGGGGTGAGTGTTCTCGCGCTGGTCTTTGCGGCGGGCGACGGCGGGCAGCTCGGAACACAGCTGCCCGCCGCGTTCGTCCGGGTGGGCGGCGTTCCGCTGGTGGTGCGGGCGGTTCGCTGCGTGATCGACTCCGGCGCGGTTGACCGGGTGATCGTGGCCGCCCGGCCGTGCGAGCTGGCGAAGGCCCGGTCGTTGTTCGCGGCGGACTCGGCACGAGTCGGTGCGCTCGGATGGCCCGGCATGTCGGGTTCCTTGGTGTTTCCGGATGATGTGCACACTGTCGTCGTGCACGACGCGACCCGGCCGCTCACACCGCCCACGCTGGTCGCCTCGGTGGTGTCCGCCTCGGTGGCATGCGACGGCGTGGCGGTGCCGGTGCTTCCGGTGTCCGACACGATCAAACGTCTCGACCCGGTCGGCACCGTACTGGGCACCGAGGACCGCGCCGGGCTGCGCACCCCGCAGACCCCGATAGCGCTGCCCGCCGACCTGTTGCGCAACACCCGCCTCGAAATACCTGGCGAGCTGGAGGTACCCGCGCTGCTCGACCAGCTCGGCGAACCGGTGCATTTCGTCCCCGGCGACCCGGACGCGTTCGAGCTGCGCACCGCATGGGACCTGCAACTCGCCGAGCTGCTGGTGTCGACGTGACGGCGCCCCGGGTCGGTGTCGGCACCGACGTGCATCCGATCCGGCCCGGCCGGGACTGCTGGATCGCCGGGCTGCGCTGGGACGGCGTGCCCGGCTGCGCCGGCCACTCGGACGGAGACGTGGCGGCGCACGCGCTGTGCGACGCGCTGCTGTCCGCCGCCGGCCTCGGTGACCTCGGCGCGGTGTTCGGCACCTGCGACCCCCGGTGGGCCGGCGCGCACGGCGCCGACCTGCTCGCCGAGGTACGCCGCCGGTTGGTCGAGGCGGGCTGGCGGGTGGGCAACGCGGCGGTCCAGGTGATCGGCAACGCGCCACGGGTCGGCACCCGCCGCGACGAGGCGCAGGCGGTGCTCTCGGCGGCGGCCGGCGCCCCGGTCACCGTGTCCGGTACCACCACCGACGGCCTGGGCCTCACCGGCCGAGGCGAAGGCATCGCCGCCATCGCCACCGCGCTACTGGTGCCACTGAGCGGTTAGGCCGCAGACATTCACCCTGGTTACGTCGATCCCCGTCAGCGTCGCCGCGACGTCGCTGAACATCGTCTCAGTGGGATGCGGTACACGGGCGCGACCGGCGGGGTGAGTTGCCGGAACACGGCGTTGGAGTTCATGGTGACCCGTGCGGGGCTTTCGGTGGAGCAGTTCGCGGACCAGATCAACTCGACGGCGGCACAGCCGCGGCTGCGGGTCACCGTGCACCGCCGGCACCCGAAGAGATGGATCACTCCGGACAAGGGGCGGGCGCAACCCAGCATCCCCGGGTCCCCATGCCGCACCCGCAACTGGCCGCCGATGCCGCCGCCCGGCTAATCACGCTCGGCTGCTCGAGCAGCTCGGTTGCTTCATGTCGTCGCGGTCTGACCTGGACAGTGCGCTGAGCGACCCGGCCCGCTACGACTTCACCGTGGATCTTGATACGGCCGTGTCCAGCCTCGCCGAGCCGGACTCGGGGGTGCTCGGCGAACCGGGGCCGCGGGTCCTGCTCGGTGTGCACGAAGCCACGTTGGATGCCGCGCGGGGTCAGCGAGACGGCGTCGAACGCTGGTGGCTGGATGCCGAGGGGGGTAGCTGGGCGGAGATCCTCAGCGGGACCGTCACCCAGGGCGGCCCGCGTCGGCTGTGGCCCATTGTGCAACACGCGGTAGCCGAGTGGCGTCGCCTCGGTCAGCCGGGTCGAGGTCGGTACGGGGTGACGGTCCGCACCGACGGCGGCCGCCGGCTCTGGGTCGACACTCCGGACAACGTGGTGGCCGGGAGCGGGTGTGGCTCTCCGGCCGGGTAACGGTGCGGACCGGCACGCGGTGCTGGCCCCGGTTGTCAGATCCGTATCATTGTTGCGGTGAGTCTGCGCCTGTTCGACACCGCCACCAGAAGCCAGCGGGAGTTCGTCCCGCTCCGGTCCGGGGCCGCGTCGATCTACGTCTGTGGCGCGACCGTGCAGGGGCTGCCGCACATCGGGCACGTGCGCAGCGGGCTCAACTATGACGTGCTGCGCCGCTGGCTGTCCCGCGCCGGGCTGGATGTCACGCTGGTGCGCAACGTCACAGACATCGACGACAAGATTCTCACCAAGGCCGCCGAGCACGGCCGGCCGTGGTGGGAATGGGCCGCCACCCACGAGCGCGCGTTCGAGGCTGCCTACCAGGCGTTGGGCTGCCTGGCGCCGTCCATCGGCCCCCGGGCCACCGGGCACGTGCCGCAGATGGTCGAGCTGATGCACCGACTGATCGAGGGCGGGCACGCATACGCCGCCGGCGGCGACGTCTACTTCGACGTGCGGTCCTACCCGGACTACGGCGCGCTGTCCGGGCAGCGGCCGGACGAGATGCAGCAGGGCGAGTCCGGTTGCGAGGGCAAACGCGGCGGCAACGACTTCACGCTGTGGAAGGCGGCCAAGCCGGGCGAGCCGAGCTGGCCGACCCCGTGGGGCCCCGGCAGGCCGGGTTGGCACCTGGAGTGCTCCGCGATGGCCACCATGTACCTCGGCGCGGAGTTCGACATCCACGGCGGCGGGCTTGACCTGGTGTTCCCGCACCACGAGAACGAGCGGGC
>DASYBQ010000146.1:0-9084 GCA_036500625.1 Pseudonocardia sp.
GACCGCTTCGGCTTCTGGTTCGGCCTCGATGAACCCTGGCCGCGCGGACAGCTCAACGCAATGGTCATGATGGCCGAAGCCGGCGAACCCGGCGCCTGGTCACGGGTGTTCAACGAGCCGCTCGCCGGCGTGCACGCCGAACCCACGGTGCGCGGCGTCGACTACCCGAACCTCGGGATCAGCCGGGCCCGCAACCGCATGCCGCGGCGGCTGCTCGAGGTAACCACCACCGCCGCGACCCCTTCGCGGCGGGGCAGCCGCACGACGTTCACCGTCGACCGGCTCCCCGACCCCGCCGCGGTCACCATCACCCTTGACGGCCAGCCCCACCCGCACTGGCGCGTCACCGCCGCCGACTCGGTCCAGGTCGATCTCGACATCGACACCCACCACCTGTTGTTGCGGTTCTGACCGGTAAACCGCCCATCCCGGAAGCGCTTTACCGAGCGCACCCATGCCACGTGATTGACCAGAGGCCCCACTGACACCGCGGCTTGTTCCGGCCGGCCGGATTTACCACATCCTGACGACAGGCGCCGCTGGCTTCCTCGGTGCGGGTGGTAGAACCTAGTGCCGTGTTGAGCAGAGTGCGTCTCGGGTCGGCGGGCAGAGTCGCCCGCCGTGTCGCGCGGTGGGCAAGCAAACCGGCCTACCGGCTGTACACCAACCGGTTGCGCCGGAGCCTTGTCGTCGGGCCGTTACCCGCGCACGTCGGCCTGATCATGGACGGCAACCGCCGGTGGGCCCGCCAGATGGGCATGGCGGACACCAGCATGGGCCACCACGCCGGCGCCGAACACATCGAGAACGTGCTGGGCTGGTGCGAGGCGGTGGGCATCGAGCACGTCACCGTGTTCGTCTGCTCGACGGAGAACCTGCACCGGCGGGGCACCACCGAGATCGCGTTCCTGATGCGAGTGATCGAGCAGGTGGTCGCCCCGCGCCTGGCCCACCCCGGGCTGCGTTGGCGGGTGCGGCTGGCCGGCATGCTCGACGCGCTGCCCGACACGACCGCCCGCGCGCTGAAGGACGCCGTGGAGGCCACCCGAGACCGGCGAGCCGGCGAGGTCACGCTCGCGGTGGGCTACGGCGGCCGCCAGGAGGTGGTCGACGCGCTGCGCGAGCTGCTCTACGAGCGGGCGCGGGCCGGGCAGTCACTGCGCGAGCTGGCCACCAGCGTCTCGATCGACGACATCGCCCCCTACCTCTACACGGCCGGGCAGCCCGACCCCGAGCTGATCATCCGGACCAGCGGCGAACAGCGCATGTCGAACTTCCTGCTCTGGCAGTCCGCCTACGCGCAGCTGCACTTCTGCGAGGCCTACTGGCCGGCGTTCCGCGAGGTCGACTTCCTGCGCGCGTTGCGCGGCTACCGCGCCCGGCAACACCACTAGAGCGTGTCCCGTGGATCATCCAGCCGGCTGCGCGGCGACCATTCGGCGCCTGGCTGCGTTATCGTCGCCCCAGATACCACAGCGGTATCTGGGGCTCCTCCGCCTTGCCAGTCACCAAATGGATCACCGCTCGCTCGGCATAGATCCACGGAACACGCTCTAGTCCAGCCAGCCGCCGCAGCGCCAGTACTCGCCGCCGTCGCGGTCCAACAGGTTCTCGTCGACCAGGTAGCGGCGCAGCGCCACATGATCGACCGGGCAGCCGGTCGACCAGGCGTGCAGCACCGTGTCCACCTCGTGCTCCGAGTAGCGCACGCCCGGCTCGAAGCTGCACACCACGTGCTCCAGCACGGTGCGCCGCCGACCACGCTGCGCCGGCAGGCTGACCAGCCGGCCATTCCGTACGAAGGTGCGGACCAGCCGCTCCACCTTCGGGTCCGCGTACCCGAACGACTCGCCCAGCTCGTCGGACGGCGCGGCGGCCCGTACCGCGTCGGAGAACAGTTCGGCGCGCAGCTCGTTGCCACCGTCGGACTCGACGACAAGGCCACCCACGTGCAGCCTGCGCAGCGCGGCCGCCACCTCCTTGGGCTCCAGCCCGGTCGCCTCGACGACCTCGGTGAGGGTGCGGGCGCCCAGCACCAGCGCGGCGACCACCCGCAGCCGCTCCGACTCGGCGAGCAGGCCGACCAGCTCAGCGGCGTTCATGGCGGCCAAGAATAGTCTCGGCGACCCCCGAAGATCGGCAACTCGGCGCCGTGATCCTCCGGTGCCCCGAGCAGCCGGCCACCGGCATGATCGGGGCCATGACCTTGATCTCGCGTACCGACCGCACCGTGCCGGTCACGGTGCAGGCGCGCACCCCGGTGGCGCCCGGCAGCGCGTTCGACATCGTGGTGCCCATTGACCTGTCCCGGGTGTTCCACGGCTGGGGCCCGTTCCCTGGTGTACGCGGCGCGAAGAACCAGACCGGCGCCTGGGACCACGTCGGGGCGTCGCGGAACCCGGACCTCTCCGACGGGTCGACGGCCACCGAGCGGCTGACCGAGTACACCTCCGGCCACAGCTTCGGCTACGAGATTACCGGCTTCACCAACATGCTCGGGAAGATCGCCGAAGGCGTCCGGGGCGAGTGGACGTTCACCCCCGACCAGCAAGGCACCGTGATCCGCTGGACCTACGAGTTCAAGCCGCGCCCCGGCTGCCACCCGGTGATCGCGTTCGGTCTCGCCCCGGTGTGGCGCCGATACATGCTCGACGCCATCCGCGCCACAGTTTCTGCCGTCGAACAGGACGCCCACCCAGACTGAGCGCCCGCCCGCATACCGCATCGGACCGGGCGTAGCCAGGGCTCGTGAGTGTTTAGTGCCCTCAGGAGGGCACTAAACACTCACGAGGCCGGAGGCTAGATGGTGAGGGCGGCCAGGCGGGTGCGGTGTTCGTCGGCGGTGCCGTGGGTGCCGGCGAGGCGCTTGGCGCGCTTGTAGAAGAAGTGCGCCTCGTGCTCCCAGGTGTAGCCGATGCCGCCGTGGTACTGGATCATCGCGCCGGTCGCCTGTGCCGCGGTGTCGCTGGCCTTCGACTTGGCCACCGCCACCGCCAGCGCTACGGCCTCGTCGGTGGCCGGGCCGGTGTCGCAGGCGTGCGCGGCGTAGAGCACCGCGTGCTCGGCCATGGTCACCGCGATGTGCAGGTCGGCCAGGTGGTGCTTGATCGCCTGGAACGAGCCGACCGGCACGCCGAACTGCTTGCGTTCGCGGTCGTAGTCCACCGTGCGGGTCAGCGCCGCGCGGGAGATGCCGACCAGGTCGGCGGCGGTCAGCACGGCGGCCCGGGCGCCCAGCTCGGCCAGCACCTCAGCGGACGCGCCGGGCAGCTGTTCCCCGGCGTCGCCGGTGACCCGGGCCAGCCGGGTGGTGCCGTCGAAGCTGTGCTGCCGGCTGGTGCTCACCTGTTCGGCGCGTGCCAGCCGCAGACCAGAGCCGTCCACCAAGACCAGCACGTCGGCGGCCTGGGCGTACTCCACCGCGGGCCAGCCGTCCGCCGCCGAGCCGCGCAGCGCCAGCGCGCCGGCCGCCTCGCCGGCGGCCAGCGCGGGTAGCCACTTGGCCCGCTGCTCGTCCGAACCGGCCAGCCGCAGCGCCTCGGCGGCCAGCACGGTGCCCCGCCAGGGTCCCGGCGCCACCCCGGCACCGAGCTCGCGGGCGATCACCTGCGCCTCCACCATGCCGAGGCCGAGGCCATCGTGCTCCTCCGGGACGAGCGCGGCCAGCCAGCCCTGCTCGCCCATCGCGCGCCACAGCGGGGCCGGGTTGCCGTCCCCCTCGGGGTCCTCGACGACGCCGCGCACCGCGTCGAGGTCGAACCGCCCGGCTAGGAAGTCCCGCACGGCGGCGCCGAAGTCACGCTGGTCATCGGTCAGTGCGAAAAACATGGGTGGCTCCCTCAGCGGGGCAGGCCGAGCACCCGCTCGGCGGTGATGTTGCGTTGGACCTGTGAGGAACCGCCCCAGATGGTCACCGAACGGGACCACATGGCCTGCGCATGCAGCGCGGCCACGTCCAGGCCGGGCACCGGCTCGGTCAACGTGGCGTCCGGACCGAGCACGTCGTCGAACACCTCCCACAGGTCCTGGAAGGTCTCCGACCACTGCAGCTTGGTCATGGACGCCTCGAAGCCGAGGTCGCGGCCCTGCTCGACCTGGGTGAGCACGTACATCGCGTGGTAGCGCAGGCACTCCAGCTCGGTCAGCACCCTGGCCAGCTTGTTCCGGATCACCGGGTCCTGGTCACGGCCTAGCGCGCGGGCGACCGTGACGATCTCGTCGTACTGCCGGCGGAACTCGGTGTACTGCGCGACGCCCGAGGCGCCGCGCTCGAAGGACAGCAGCAGCATCGCGGTGCGCCAGCCGTCGCCGATCTCGCCGAGACAGTCGGCCGAGGCCACCCGGGCGTCGGTGAAGAACACCTCGCCGAACTCGCTCGCCCCGCTCATCTGCTTGAGCGGACGGGCCTCCACGCCGGGCTGGTGCATGTCGATGAGCAGCATGGAGATGCCTCGGTGCTTCTCCGACCCCGGCTCGGTGCGCACCATGGTGAAGATCTTGTCGCCGTGCATGGCGTTCGTGGTCCACACCTTCTGGCCGTTGACCACGAAGTCGTCACCGTCGCGCACGCCCCGGGTGGTCAGCGCGGCGAGGTCGGAGCCGGCGCCGGGCTCGGAGAAGCCCTGGCACCAGATCACCTCGTTGCGCAGCATCGGCCCGATGATCTCCTTGCGTTGCGCGTCGCTGCCGATCGCCATCAGAGTCGGCGCGAGGAAGGTCAGCCCGAGCCCGTTGACCGTCTGCGGCGCGCGGGCGAGCACCATCTCCTGGTCGTAGATGGCCTTCATGCCCGGAGTGCCACCCCGGCCGCCGTACTCGGTCGGCCACTGGATGCCCGCGAAGCCCGCGAGCGCCTTGTCCCGCTCCCAGTCGCGACGCATCTCGAAGTTCGCCTCGGGCGACATCGCCTCCCAGAAGCCGGGCTTTGTCCAGTCCTCCGGGATGTGCGCGCTCAGCCACTGGCGCAGCTCATCGCGGAACCGCTCTTCCTCAGCGGTGTAGCTCAGGTCCACGCGGACCGCCTCCTTGCAGGTACCGAACGGATGCTGCCAGCCTGGCATACTCACCAGTAACCGCGTGAGTGGCCTTCACCTCGCGGACGGCTGGCCAAACCGGGCGCGCAGCGCGGCCAGCTCGTCCTCGGCCATGCCGTGTCGGCGCAACCAGCCGACCGCCGCGCCGGCGGGGTCCTCGGCGTCCAGCTCGGCGAGCAGCGCGGTCATCGTCTCCGGCCGGCAGCGGTACACGTCGATATCGGACATGTCGAGCTCGTACTCACTGCCGACGCCGCGGCGCAGCACCGCCTCCAGTACCTGGTTGGACTGCGCGTAGTCGTCCACCACCGCGTCCCTGCGCACCCCGACGGCGTCCGCAACCAGCGCGCAGAACACGCCGGTGCGGTCCTTGCCCGCCGCGCAGTGCACCAGCGCGGGCCCGGCGCCCGGCTCGATCAGCAGCCGCACCGCCGCCAGCACGTTGTCCGGCCGGTAGGTCAGATAGCCGCGGTAGTTGAACAGCTGCGGGTCCTCGTCGTCGCGCGGGATCGGGCGCTGGCCCAGCGGCAGCACACTCAGGTGTTCGGTGCGCACGCCGGCCCGCTCCAGCGGTGTCGGGCCGTCCCGCTCGACCTCCCGGCTGGAGCGCAGGTCGATCACCGTGCGCAGGCCGACCTTGTCGGTGAGGAACTCCACGTCGGACTCGGTCAACTCGTCTAACCGGGCGCTGCGCAGCAGTTCGCCGAACCGGGTGCGGCCGCCGTCACGCAGCGGTAACCCGCCGAGGTCACGGACGTTCTCCACGCCTTCCAGGTGTATCCAGCGCCCGGGCGAGGGCTCGCCGGTCTCATCGATCACTCCTCCAGTCTGCCCGCCTGGTCCGGAAGACGCAGGGTGATCGTGGTCCCCTCCTCCGGCGCGGTGCGCACATCCAGCGCGGCCACCGGGCCTGGCGCGGCCGCCAGCCGGTGCCGCACATCGGTGACCGCGTCGGTGAGCCGGTCCGGGTCCATGCCGAGGCCGTCGTCGGAGACGGTCAGCACATGCCCCTCGGCATCCGCCGATGCGGTGATCCGCACCGTGCCGCCGCTCGGGGTGCCCTCGATGCCGTGCTGCACCGCGTTCTCCACCAGCTGCTGCAGGGTCAGGAACGGCAGCGCCACACTGTCCAGCCCGGCCGCGATGTCCCGTTCCACCCGCAGCCGGTCACCGAAGCGGGCACTCTCCAGCGCAAGGTAGCGGTCCGCGTTGGCCAACTCCGCGCCGAGCGTCGTGGTTTCGGCACCCACGCGGAAGGAGTAGCGGGTGTACTCGGCGAAGTCGTGCAGCAGGTCCCGCGCCCTGGCCGGGTCGGTGCGCACGTAGGAGGCGATGGTGGTGAGCACGTTGTAGACGAAGTGCGGCGAAATCTGCGCACGCAGCGCCCGGACCTGCGCCTGCGCCAGCCGGACGTCCTCCTCCAGCGCGGCAAGGTCGCTGGCGGCGGTGGGTGGGCCAGCCGGTGCGGTAGCCGCTCGAGCCGGTCCGACCAACACCAGCGGCCCGCGCACGCTGGCCGGATGGGCATCCGGGGTCAACCGCAGCCAGCTCGCCTGACGCAGCCGGCCATCGACCTCCCATCGCCGGCAGGACACCTCCCCGACCAGCGCCGGAAGCAGCCATCGCGGGTCCCCGGAGCCCGATGGCGGGTCGACGAACGGGCTCCGCGCGGCCTGCCGCCCGGCGAACCAGCTGGCCAGCTCGCGCCGCGCGGGCTGGTCCAGCCCGGCACTGACCCGGCCAAGGTAGCGCAGCAGCCCGTCCGGGCCGGGCACGCCGACCAGCAGGGCGGCGGGCCGCTCACCCGCCTCGGCACCGGTCTCCGGCAGCCATCCGCCGACCACCACCGACTGGGTGTGCCTCGGCACCGTCTGCACCCAGGCGCGGGTGCGCCGACCGGGCTGGTAGCGCGAGTCCAGCCGCTTGGCCAGCACCCCGCCGAGGCCGTGCAGCTGCGCGGCGTGCAGCACGGTCTGTCCGTCGGTGTCCAGGAAGTAGGGCGCCAGGTCGACCGGCAGGCCGGTCAGGTCCAGCTCGGCGAGCAGCTCGCGACGCCGCCGGTAGGGCAGGTCGAGGGCCGGCGCGCCGTCCGCGTAGAGCACATCCGACAGGTAGAACCGCACCGGTGTCCGTGAGACCAGCTCGGCGGAGGGTTTGGCGGTGCTCATCCGCTGGCGCAGCGGCGGCACGGTCACCCGGCCCAACCGGTCCAGTGTGACGATCTTGCCGTCCAGCACCAGCGGACCTGCGGCCCGCGCCAGCCGGGACAGCGCGGCGAGCTCCGGATAGCTGGAGGTGATCGACCGGTCCGTGGCGCTGCGCAGCCGGACCCGGTCCGGCTCGAGATAGGCGACCGCGCGAAGCCCGTCGAACACGAACTCGAAGGCCCATGCCGAACCGGTGGGCATCGCGCCCTCGGCCGGCTGCATCGGGCGAATCGGATCCACGGACGGGTCGGGCGCCGGTCTTCCCTGCACGGTGGCCAGCGTATCCCGGCTGGTCGCACGGCCCTCGGCAATAACAGGACTCGGTTCAGCAGGGCGAGCCGCCACCGCCAAGCAGCGAGCCGACCACTGCCAGCAGTGAGCCCACCAGACCGGGGCTGCAGGCGGCCGCCGCGCGGGGCGGCGCGGCGGCGGGAGCGCCACCGCCGCCGGCACTGGTGGCGCGGACGGTGACAGTCGGCTGTGACTCGGCGGCGGGCGGGGGCGCCGCCGGCGGTGTGTACTCCTGGCCGTTGGCCCCGCCGAGCGCGGCCGGCAGGTACTTGCGCAGCTCCGCAACGACGCTGGGGTGGTCGGCGTTACCGGACTGCGGACCGCCGGCGGCCGGCGGCGGGTGCTGGTCACTGTTGGAGTGCGCGTTGAAGGCGAGGATGCCGATGACAAGGGCGAGGGCCGCGGCGGCGAGGGCACCCACCACGCCAAATGAACGCAGCACAGCTTGCTCCACTCGTGTGAGGCTACTTACCCATGTTAACGAGTCCTGCCATCTCCAGTTACTCCCATCACACGGACGAATGACGGTGGTGCGCCGGCAGTTCGTCGACCAGATGCTCCGCGTGCCGTACGGCCTGGTCGGCCAGGGCTACCAGGTTGGCGCTGGTGACCTGGTAGAGCATCCGGCGACCGTCGCGGCGGGATCGGACAAGGCCGGCCAGCCGCAGCCGGCCAAGGTGCTGGGACACCGACGAGCGCGAGGCACGCACCTGCCCGGTCAGCGTGGCGACATCACGCTCTCCCTCGGCGAGCAGCCGGATCAGCCGCAGCCGGGTCGGCTCGGCCAGGTGGGTCAGCACCTCAGCGGCGAGAGCCAACACCTCGTCCTGGTCGGCTCGCTGGTCACCAGGTGACCGCAAAACACTGGCAGCTGCTATGTCGTCGCGCGCGCACGGTGCGTGACGTGCTGCACCGCTTGATGGACGCGGTCGACGCGGCGACCGTCACACTGGCGGAACGCACGGCCGGCGAGGTCGCCTCGGTGCACTCGGTCAGCCGGCTCCGGATGCGGTGGATCGGGCACGGGTTGCACGCCGAGCTGGCCGTGTCGGTGCCCGCCGAGATCACCGTCGCCGAAGCGCACCGAACCGCGCACGAGGTGGAGCACGCCCTGTGCCACGCGATCCCTCGCCTGGCCACCGCCACGATCCATGCCGAACCGTTCAACCAGGCAACACGGGCCCACGCAACCCTCGCCCACCACAACGCCAGCCATTAGGCAGGCAGTGTCGAACCGCCCACCGGCAAAGCCAGCCCGCGAGGCTCCGAAGGCGTCCCCGCGAAGGCCGGGCAGTGCATGTCCGCAAGAACCCCGCCAGCGCAAGCCGGCCAATGCCAAGGTGGCCACCAGCGCGCTAGCGACGGAGGAGCCACGGATCCCGGCGGTGGGCCGCCAGCCCGCGCGAGGGATCCGTCAGCGCGAAACCCGCCCCAACGACCCAGTTATTTCTCCAGTTTCGTTATTTCTCCAGCTTCGGCGCCTGTTTGAGCAATCCCTCGGCCCGTACGTCGATGTTGGGCTCGTAGCCGAGGAAGAACGCGAGGTCCGCCGG
>DASYBQ010000147.1:0-8848 GCA_036500625.1 Pseudonocardia sp.
ATCTGCACTTCGGCCGGGCCGCCGACGCGCTGCACATCGCCCAGCCGGTGCTGTCCCGCCAAATCCGGGCGTTCGAGGACGAGTTGCATGTCCAACTGTTCGTCCGGGACAAGCGCGGGACCGCCCTCACCCCGGCCGGCGAGCAGCTGCGCACCGACGCCCCGGTGCTGCTCACCGAGTCCGAGGCGGTGTGCCGGCGGGTGCGGCGCGCCGCGGCGGGCAATCGCGCGTTCGCGGTCGGCTTCATGCCCGGCCTGATCGTGACCGGGCCGGCGCGCGCGTTGCGCTCGCGGCACCCCGACCTGCGTATCGAGGTGGTGCGCACCGGTTGGGACGACCAGGTGCAGGCGTTGCACGACGGGCGGATCGACGTCAGCTACCTGCGGTTGCCGGTGGATCAGCGCGGGCTGACCCTGCGCCCGCTGTTGCGCGAGCCACGTCTGGTGGTGTTCCCCTCGGCGCACCGGCTGGCCGGCAAGGAGACCGTGCGTATCGCAGACCTGGCCGACGAGCACCTGCTGCAGAACCCGGACGCGGTGCCGGAGTGGCGCGACATCGCCACCGAGGCGCACGCGCCTGGTGCCTGGCCGGTACACACCGTGGAGGAGAAGCTCGAGCTGGTGGCCGCTGGGCAGGGCATTGTGGTGCTGCCCGAGTCGACGGTCACCTTCTACCGGCGCCCGGATGTCCGCTCGGCGGCTATCGAGGACATCGGACCCAACCGGGTCGCGCTGGCCTGGGTGGCGGCCCGCCTGGATCCGCTGATCGAGGAGTTCGCCGCGCTGGCTCTCGCCGAGCACGCGTCGACCGGACAGATGTCGCCGGAGTAGATACCGCGCGGGTATCAACCGCGACGCAACAGGTCTTGGACCGGGCACCGGTCGCGGCGGCATCGTCGAGTGCAACGAAACAACCGACTCGACGAAAGGACACCGATCGGCGATGCGAGTCTTCCTCACCGGCGGTTCGGGCTACCTGGGCCGGGCCACCCTGCGAGCACTGCATCGGCACGGCATCACCACCGCCGCGCTGGCACGCGGCGACACCGCCGCACGCACCGTGTCGGAGCTGGGTGCCGTCCCGGTGCGCGGCGAGCTGACCGAGACCGGCCTGCTCGCCGCGGCCGCCAGGGACGCCGACGCGGTCATCCACCTCGGGCAGGTCGCCGACGGGGACGGCGCGGAGATCGACCGGGCGGCCGCCGAGGCGATGCAGGCCGCGCTCGGTTCGCGCGGCGCCTACCTGCACACCGGCGGCACCTGGGTCTACGGCGACACCGACGGCGTGGTCGACGAGGACGCGCCGCTGGCCCCGCCCGGACTGGTCGCCTGGCGGGAGGCGAACGAGAAGCAGGTGCTGGCCCGCCCCGGCCGGCCGGTGCTGATCATGCCGGGCCTGGTCTACGGCAACTCCGGTGGCTTGCTCGAGCGGTTCTACACCGCGCCCGGAAGGGCCTCCGGTGCGGTGCCGTGCGTGGGCGACGGCGCCAACCACTGGTCGCTGGTGCACGTGGCGGACCTAGCCGAGCTGTACGTGCTGGCGCTGGACGCGCCGGCCGGCGCGGTCTACGCCGGGGTCGGCGACACGCACCCCACCCAGCGCGAGGTGCTCGAAGCGGTGGCCACCGCGATCGGCCGGCCGGGACAGCTCGAATACCTCACGCTCGAGCGGGCCCGCGAGCGGATGGGGCCGATCGCCGAGGCCTTCCTGCTCGACCAGCGGCTCACCGGGGCCCGCGCCCGGCACGAGCTGGGCTGGGCCCCCACTCGGTTGGACCCGCTCGCCGAGCTGTCCCGGGTCTGACGGTCTGGCACAGTGCTCGCCATGGGGCACCCAGGTCTCGACAGCGGTTCTCGGCCCGACACCGGCCCTCGGATCGGCCTCGGCCTGGCCGCGCTGGCCCGTCCGGCCTACATCAACTCAGGGCGGGCGCACGACCTTGGCGGGCGGCGCGACGTCGAGCGGCTGCGCGGGCGCACCGTCGAGCTGCTCGACGCCGCCTACCGGGCCGGCGTCCGTTATCTGGATGTGGCCCGCTCCTACGGCCGGGCCGAGGAGTTCCTTGCCGGCTGGCTCGCCGACCGGCCGGACGTCGACGACGTGGTCATTGGTTCGAAGTGGGGCTACCGCTACGTCGGCGAGTGGCGGATGGACGCCGAGGTGCACGAGGTCAAGGACCACTCCCTGGACGCGTTCACCGAGCAGTACGCCCGCACCCGGGAGCTGCTGGGCACCCGTCTCGACGTGTACCACGTGCACTCCGCGACGCTGGACACCGGCGTGCTCGCCGACGCCGCGCTGCACCAGGCCTTGGCGCGGCTGCGCGACGGCGGCATCCGGGTGGGGGTGTCCACCTCCGGGCCGGACCAGGCCGCAACCGTGCGCCGCGCGGTGGAGATCGAGGTCGGCGGGCAGCCGCTGTTCACCTCGGTCCAGGCCACCTGGAACCTGCTCGAACCCTCCGTCGGTCCGGCGCTCGCCGAAGCCGCCGAGGCCGGCGCCCGAGTGATCGTCAAGGAGGCGGTGGCCAACGGCCGCCTGACCCGCGTCAACGATCCGGGCGACCCCGGCGACTCGAACAGCCCGGACGACTCGAACGGACCGGCAGGCTCGCCAGCCAACCGGGCGGCCCGGGAGCTGGCCGGCCGGCTGGGCGTGCCCATCGACCAGCTCGCCATCGCGGCCGCACTGGCGCAGCCGTGGGCTTGGCGGGTGCTTTCCGGCGCGGTCACGCTCGAACAACTGGACAGCAACCTCGGCGCCGAGGGGCTGCCGCTTCCCCCTTCGGTACTCGCCGAGCTGGCCGGGCTGGCCGAGCCAGCGGCGGGCTACTGGGCCGCCCGGTCCCAACGACCCTGGGTTTGAGCCCGCCGACCTGGCGCGGCGCGGTCAGATCAGCTCGCCGCGACCAGTGACTGGATTCGCCCGAACCACCGAAGTGCCGCCCGATCCTCACCTCCTCCAACGGTCCCTCATCGACCCTTCATTGACACAGCCGAGACGGTAGCGGCCCACACCGACAGTTTTCGCGCACTCCGGACTCGCCGACCAAGCTGCCTGCCACCACCCGGATGGACGCTTGCCCGGCGAACCACCAAACCGGATGATTCGAACATGTGTTCGGATAGGCCTACTTGGGAGCCGCCTCCACCGCCCGCCATCGCCGGCTTTGCCGACCCGGCCGAGGTGCCGGAGGTTCATCCGGTGTGGGTCGATCTCGAGCAGGTCTGTCTGCACGATCCGGCGAAGGCACGGACCGTGGTCGACGGACTGGACATGACAGGCAAGGCGCGCGGCATGCTGCTCCGCTGGCAGCGCAGCATTCGGGGCGACTGGCTTGGCGTCGTGCACTACCAGGTGCACTACGCGGACGGGCGGCCCCAGCCGCGCATCTTCCGGGACCAGCTGGTCCCGGGATATGCGCTCGGGCCGCGCACAGACTCGGTACCCCTCGGTTAGGAGAGAGCTATGCGACAGCACACATCAAGCGCGGCGCGACACGGCGCCCACCGCGCGGGCTCGGCACGCAAGGCCCGCGCTCACCGGGTGACGCGAGGACCAACAGCCGCGGCCAGCCACGCGCCGCCTCGCGGCACACCGGGCACCCACGCACGGAAGCCGGAGCGCCCGCCTCGGGCGGGGCCCCGGTCAACCGCGTACCGGACGGTCAGGCGCTGAGCTGGCCGGAGCCGCGGCTGATCAGGATGGCCTGCACCGCGTCCGCCGGCACC
Organism: Pseudonocardia sp.; assembly: GCA_036500625.1. Lineage (GTDB taxonomy): Bacteria > Actinomycetota > Actinomycetes > Mycobacteriales > Pseudonocardiaceae > Pseudonocardia. The sequence continues at coordinate 3,732 of DASYBQ010000147.1, forward strand.
CGGAACGAGCGGCCCACTCGGACATGGGCCAGCTCACCCGCGTGCACCATCCGATAGATCGTCATCTTGGAGACCCGGAACATCGTGGAAATCTCGGCCACCGTGAGGAGCTGGGCTCCACTCGGAACGTCATCGCCTAGGAGGTCGGATCGTTGCGCCGCGCTGCTCATAATGGTTCTGTCGCCTTTCACTGTCGTCACGTTACAAATGAGGACAAGGTTTCTGGGAGTCGAGACTTGACGGCGGCACCCAGTGGCCCGACGGGCCATCAGGCTGCCTGCCGGTCCGCCTCGACGGGTTGGTGCAGTCGGCAGACGGCGATCTGCACGTCGCCGAGGCCGTCCCCGTCGAAGTCGCGTCGCAGCCGATCCGCCGTGCCTGTGGCGTCCACGCCGTCGAAAGGCCCGTGCGCGTCTGCCTCGAAGGTCTGCGGGTCGACCACCAGCACGATGTAGCGATCACAAACGTCCAGCTCAATGAGCCGGTCGATCATCGGCGCGGGCAGGTGGGGAGCTCTGGCGTCCATCGGATGATCACCTCCTCGTCCGGTGTGTCGGAATCGGAGCATCAGGTGTTATCACATGTACCCCCTGTGGGTGGTGGGCAGGAGTCCTGACCCGAAGAAACGAGCTGGAAGGAGTGGTGTCCGACGAGGTCTGACCGACCATCTGACGCGGGGCGGGTGGCGCGACCAGCGGCGGTTCGCGCGGCCAGCGAACTGGTCCGGCAGGCCATAGCCTGAGACGGTAGGCCGACCCACACTGTCGGATCCTCGTCAATTCAGGGTAGAGGAGGGCGCGATGCCAACGGTGGCCCAGAGCGTCGACCTGTTGAGTTCGAAGTCGTTCGCCGACGGCCACCCCCTCGAGCAGTACCGCTGGCTGCGGGAGAACGCGCCGGTGTACTGGCACGAAGAACCGGATGGACCTGGGTTTTGGGCGGTCACCTCCCACGAGCTGGTGCGCGAGGCCGCCAAGCAACCCGAGGTCTTCTCCAGTGCGGCCGGCGGCATCATGATCAATGACTTTCCCCCTGAGGAGCTGGAGTTCTTCCGGACGATGATCCTGGTGATGGACCCACCGAAGCACTCCTTCTACCGGCGGTTGGTGGGCGGCCTGTTCACCCCGAAGCGCGCGGAGAAGTGGCGCGACTCGATCGGTGACACGGTCCGCAGCATCCTGGACGAGGTGTGCCAGCAGGGCGAGTGCGACCTGGTCGAGGACATTGCCGGAAAGCTGCCTTCCTACGTGATCGCCGAGCTGCTCGGGATCCCGAGGGCGGACGGCAGCCGGCTCTACGAGCTGACCGAGACCATGCACTCCGCGCCGGACACGGTCAGCGACGAGCAACGCTTCGGCGCGATGCGCGAGATCACCGGCTTCGCGGCCGAGGTACGCGCGCGCAAGCTCGCTGAGCAGAGCGACGACCTGGCCAGCCGGCTGGCGGTCGCCGAGGTGGACGGCCGGCGGCTGGACGAGCAGGAGTTCGCTTCCTTCTTCCTCCTGCTGGTCAATGCCGGCGGCGACACCACCCGCAATCTCATCGGCGGTGCCACGGTCAGCCTGCTGCGCCGCCCCGAGCTGCTCGAACGGCTGCGCACGGACACCGAGGGGCTGATGCCTACCGCTGTCGAGGAGTTGCTGCGCTTCCAGAGCCCGGTGATCTACATGCGGCGCACCGCCGTGCGAGACACCACACTGGGCGATACCAAGATCGCCGCAGGCGACAAGATGGCCCTGTACTTCGGCGCGGCCAACGGAGACCGGGACAAGTTCGACCGGGCGGACGAGCTCGTGCTGGACCGTTCGCCGAACGACCATATGGCGTTCGGCGGCGGTGGACCGCACTTCTGCCTCGGCTCCAACTTCGGGCGGATCGAGATCAGCGAGATGATGGGCCAGCTGCTGACCAGGCTGGGCGACCTCGAGCTGACCGGCGAACCCACCTGGCTGGCGTCGAACTTCATCTCCGGCCCCACCCACGTCCCGGTGCGGTTCACCCCCACCAAGCCGATCGGCCACTGACCAAGCCGACCGGCCGCACCCGACCCACCGCCCACTCCCGACCGAGCTGGGCAGGTCCCGCCGACCGGATCGAAGGTCGTGCACAACAGGTACTCGGTCAACAGACCGCCGAGCAGGTTGCCCGCCCCTGCCGGCCGAGGCCGGTCCAGATGGCCAGTGCCCGCACCCCGAGGGCCCTCCGGGAACTGCTGGTCAGGCTGGCCGGACAAGCAACGCGGCGCCGAGCGCTCGACCAGCCCTGGCCACGATGAGCAGCCACCCCGTAATGGCCAACCCCCGGCCACCGCGCCACCGCGCCGAGTGCTCCCCGTGGTGCTGACCGAGCTCATTCCGCTACAAGGCCATTGCCGCTACAAGGCCATTGCCGCGCGGTTGCGCGCACAGTACGAACAGCCGCACCGCCGCGACCTGGCCAGCCTTATCCACCGGGACCAGAACGCCGGCCGCATCGCCGCACAGGTGCCACCCGAGCAATCGACAGGCTCTGCCAAGCCACCCCGGCAACGGGGCCGCTGCGCGCTGAGCACCGGCCCGCCGCACCGCGCGGCGTCCGGGGCGGCCGGGCGCCACCGCGGGTAGTGCCCTGGTCACCCGGCGAGTTTCACCGTTTACGAGCGGCGAATTACGGAGCAAGCTCGGCCGAGGGACCAGCGACGGTGACAAACGGCAGCGGTGGGAAGGGGTCAGGCCCATGATCGAGGTTCGTGAGCTGGCGAGGCAGCTGACTGTGGATCCGGGCGAGGCCGGTGTGTTGGTCACCCAGATCGGCACCGAGACGACAAGCCACGAACCCACCCCTGATCGGGCCGCGACTCTGGTGCCGACTCAGCACACCGCCATCGAGGCACTCCCGCACCCCGAGTGGTACCTCGGATAACTTCCCCCGCCGGCCGGGCCGGAGCGCGGGTAGCTCAGCGGGCGGTGACGGTGATCCGGGGCCAGGCGTTGTTGACGTAGCCCTTGGGGTTCCAGACGCTCTCCGCGTGCTCGGGCTGCAGCGCCGCGGCACTGTCCCAGGCCCTGGCGATGATCTCGACCTGCCCGGCGGGCACCCGCACGGTGGCCGACCAGAGACGCCACGCCCACGGACTGACCTGTTCCGCCAACTCGGCCTGCACCCAGTGCCGGCCGCCGTCGACCGAGACATCCACCCGGCTGACGGTCCGGTCGTCACCGGCGAAGGCGTAGCCGAGGACCGTGGTCGAGCCGGCGCTGATCACCGCGCCGTCATCGGGCGACAGGACGTCCGAGTTCAGCGCGACCGAGCTGAGCGCGACCCCGTCGCCCGGCCGAGGGTCCGAGGTGTCGGCCGGCAGCAACCGGTAGGCGCTGGCCTGGAAGAAGTTGTCCGACGGATGGTCCTGCGCGGTGATCCGCCGCACCCATTTCACGCTGCGCGCGCCGATGTGGCCCGGTACCACCACCCGTACCGGCGCCCCGTGCGGCACGGTCAGCGGTGCGCCGTTCATCTCCCAGGCCAGCAGCGCCTCGGCCGAGGTGGCTTTGGCCGCGGTGATCGACCCGCCGTACGGCTGCGGCGGGTCGGCCTCCGGCGCAACATCGGGCGCCTCGAACGCGATGTAAGTCGTCCCGGCGCGCAGCCCGGCCGCCGCCAGCACGTCGGCCAGCCGCACGCCGGTCCACCGCGCGGTCGAGGTCGCGCCGGGGCCCCACGGATGCTGACCGGGGATGTCCCGCACCGCCATCAGCCCGGCCCGCCGGTTGCCGGCACACTGCAGGGTGGCGATTACTTCGTGGTGTGGAAACCCTTCCCGCAGCTGCGCCAGCGACAGCTCCAACGGCCGGTCCACCAATCCGTCGACGGACAACCGCCAGGCCAGCGGGTCCAGCCGTGGCATCCGGCCGTGGTTGCGGCCGTAGAAGGCCCGCACCGGGGTGAGCACGTGCTCTGCCAGCGCCGAAGGAGTCGGCTCGGCGTTGTAGGGCTCCTGTTGGTGCACGATCATGTCGTCGCGCTTACCGGGCACGTCCACGCCTCTGCAAACCTCACCTCATTGGCCACGCAGCCACGGGCCGTCCATACGGTTACCCGCGAATGATCCCGAATACGCGAACCTAGGTGTTCGGCGAGGTGGCCTCGACGATCTCCTGCCACCGGTCCCGCGCCGCGTCGGCCCACTTGCCGTGCAGACTGACGAACATCTCGGTGGCGCGGCGGCCGATCCAGTTGGGCAACAGGTCCTCGGGCAGCTGCGGGTCCATACCGGGGAACTTGCGCCATTCGTGAGCCAGCACGAGGTAGCTGAACAGCAGGTCGTCGCCCGGCTCCGGCTCGAGGCCCTCGAACGTCCCGATCAGATGCTCGTAGCGGTACGCGACATCGTCGAGGTTCCATGCGCGCCGGACGATCTCGTCGTCGGTCAGGCCCACCGTGAGAGTGGTGCCGATGAACGCGATGGACGACTCCCGCAGGCCGAGATCGTGGATGAGCCGGTGCAGCTCACCGGCGCGGTCCACGTGCGGGCTGGCCCACAGGCCGGGCATCGGATTGCCGAACCCCGCCCAGCCCAGCTCGCTGTACAGACGCTTGCGGACCGACTTCAGCTCGTGCGGGACGGCAACCAACAGGATCAGGCAGTCGCCGTCCCATACCTCCGGCAGGGCGTTCAGCGACAGCACCCGCCGGGTGATCTCCTCGGTGAGCTCCTTGCCGGTGTCGGTAATGACCCACCGGGCCGCGCGGCCCTGCCGCTCGCTCGCTATCCAGCCGGCCTCGGCGGCCCTCGCGATGGCTTGGCGCGCGGTCCGTTCCTCGAGCCCGAGGCCGGTCAGCACGTAGAGCAGCGCCGCCGTCCACACCGGCGCCCCACCCGGGAGCACCAACTCCGCGAGGACCGTCAGCAACAGCGAGCGAGCGCTCGCGTTGATCGAGAGGTGCAGGTGCGGACTGTCGGCACGGTCGGACTCCGGCTGGAAATACTCACCGATGCCACCCATCGAGCCAGTTCACCACATCCACCGACTGAGACAAGCCGCGGCTGTCCGCCATGTGCCACGGAATACCAGCCCAACCGGCGGCACCGACCCCGCAGCACGGACGACACACAGTGAGTGGGCGCCGCACACAGGGCC
>DASYBQ010000148.1:0-7197 GCA_036500625.1 Pseudonocardia sp.
GCCCCGGGCCTGCTGCATCTCCCGCCACCGGTCAATGGCCGTATCCACTCGGCCAGCTTAGAGCGGGCCGTTAGGGTCACGCCGTGACCTACTGCTGCTCCGGGACCATGCGCACGAAGCCGGGACGACGAGACGACGTCAGCTCGGGTCGACCAAGGCGGCGATCGCCGAGGCGATGCCGCTGCTGACCGGTGACTTCGCCGGCCAGCAGTTCACCGTGCATGGCGGCATTGGGTCGCCCGACTAGCGGCCGGGGCCGGCGAGCAGTTCGTCCGCCCGTGCCCGCAATGCGCTGTCGTCACCGGCCAGCTCGCGCCCCGGTGCGGACCCGCACGGCCAGCTTCACCGGGGTGGTCAGGCTCAGGCCGCCGGGTCCCGGCTGACCAGGATGCGCACCTCGGCCCCGCCGGTGACCGTGCCGACCAGGGTGAGCTCGGCGACCTCGCCGTAGGACACCGAGGACGCGAGAACCTCGCCGGCCAGGAACTCCTCGTGCGCCCGGACAGCGGCCAGCACGTCCTCCGGCGCGTCCAGCGTCACCGTGACCCGGTCCGACACGTCCAGCCGCGCCTCCCGGCGGGCCTGCTGCACCAGCCGGACCACGTCCTTGGCCAACCCTTCAGCGGCCAGCTCTGGGGTGACCTCGGTGTCCAGCACGACCAGCCCGGAGCTGCCGGGCAAGGCCGCGGTGGCATTGGTCGCACCGTCGACCGCCTCGCCGGGCACCAGCCGCTCGCTGTATTCGCCGGGCAGCAGCTCGATACCGGCGGCGGTGACCGTGCCGTCGGCGTCCTGGTGCCACTCCCCCGCCTTGACCGCGCGGATCACCTTCTGCGTGTCGCCGCCCAACCTCGGCCCGCAGGCCCGTGCGTTCACGGTCAGCTCGAAGCGGCCGTAGCTCGCCACGTCGCTGGCCAGCGCCACGTCCCGCACGTTGACCTCGTCGGCGAGGATGTCGGTGAACGGCTCCAGCACGCCCGCGTCGGCGGCAGCCACCGTGAGCCGGCGCAGCGGCAGCCGCACCCGCAGCTTGCCGGCCTTGCGCAGCGACAGCGCGGCCGAGGCCACCTGGCGGACCCGGTCCATGCCGGCCACCAGCTCGGTGTCCGCCGGGAGCTCACCGGAGTTTGGCCATTCGGTCAGGTGTACCGAGCGGCCGCCGGTCAGACCCCGCCAGATCGCCTCGGTGGTCAGCGGCAGCAGCGGCGCGGCCACCCGCGCCGTCACCTCGAGCACCGTGTGCAGCGTGTCGATGGCGTCCTGGTCACCGGCCCAGAACCGGTCCCTTGAGCGGCGCACGTACCAGTTGGTGAGCACCTCGGCGTACTCGCGCAGGATCGCGCAGGCGTCCGCGATGCCGTACCGGTCCTGCGCCTCGGTCACCTCGTCGACCAGGTGCGCCGTCTTGGCCACCATGTAGCGGTCCAGCACGTGGCGCGAGTCGGTGCGCCAGCTGCCCTCACGCCCGGCCGCGTTCGCGTACAGGGCGAGGAAGTACCAGGTGTTCCACAGCGGCAGGATGGCCTGGCGGACACCCTCCCGGATGCCCTGCTCGGTGACCATCAGGTTGCCGCCGCGCAGGATCGGGCTTGCCATCAGGAACCAGCGCATCGCGTCGCTGCCGTCCCGGTCGAACACCTCGGTGACGCCCGGGTAGTTGCCCTTCGACTTGGACATCTTGAGCCCGTCGTCGCCCAGCACGATGCCGTGCGCGATGCAGGACTCGAAGGCGGGCCGGTCGAACAGCGCGGTGGCCAGCACGTGCAGCGTGTAGAACCAGCCGCGGGTCTGCCCGTTGTACTCGACGATGAAGTCGCCCGGGTAGTGGTACTCGAACCAGTCCGCGTTGTCGAACGGATAGTGCACCTGGGCGAACGGCATCGACCCGGACTCGAACCAGCAGTCCAGCACCTCGGGCACCCGGCGCATGGTGGCGCGCCCGGTCGGGTCGTCCGGGTTCGGCCGGGTCAGCTCGTCGATGTACGGGCGGTGCAGATCGGTCGGGCGCACGCCGAAGTCGCGTTCCAGCTCGTCCAGCGAGCCGTACACGTCGGTGCGCGGGTAAGCCGGGTCGTCGGACTGCCACACCGGGATCGGGCTACCCCAGTACCGGTTGCGGGAGATGTTCCAGTCCCTGGCACCCGCCAGCCACTTGCCGAACTGGCCGTCCCTGATGTTCTCCGGCACCCAGGTGATCTGCTGGTTCAGCTCGACCATCCGGTCGGAGAACGCGGTGACCTGAACGAACCAGGAGTCCACCGCGCGCTGGATCAACGGGTTGCCGCAGCGCCAGCAGTGCGGGTAGGCGTGGTTGTAGGTCTCGTGGCGCAGCAGCGTGCCCAGCACGTGTTCGCCGCCGTCGCGGAGGTCCTTGATGATGTGCGGATTCGCGTCGAAGACCTGCATGCCGGCGTACGGCGGCACCTCGGCGGTGAACTCGCCCCGGGAGTCCACCGGGACGACCACCTCGATGCCGGCCGCGTCGGTAACCTCCTTGTCCTCCTCACCGAAGGCCGGTGCGATGTGCACGATGCCGGTGCCGTCCTCGGTGGTGACGTAGTCGGCGGCCAGGACCTGGTGCGCGTTCGGCCGGCCGAGGAAGAAGTCGAACGGCGGACGGTAGCCCGTCCCGAGCAGCTCGGCGCCCTTCAACACCCGCAGCAGCTCCGGCGACTCACCCAGCTCGCGGGCGTAGTGCCCGACCCGGGCCCGCGCCAGCAGGTAGAGCTGGCCGTCCTCCGCCTTGACCAGCGCGTAGTCGATGTCCGGGTGCACCGCCATGGCCAGGTTCGACGGCAGCGTCCACGGCGTGGTCGTCCAGACCAGGGCAAGCGCGCCGTCCAGGTCGGAACCGGGCGCGATCAGCGGCAGGCCGACGGTGACCGCCGGGTCCTGTCGGTCCTGGTAGGCGTCGTCCATCTTGGTCTCGGTGGCCGCCAGCGGCGTCTCGTCCCGCCAGCAGTACCAGAGCACCCGGAACCCGGCGTAGACCAGGCCCTTGTCCCACAGCGTCTTGAACGCCCACATGACACTTTCCATGTAGGGCAGGTCGAGCGTCTTGTAGTCGTTGTCGAAGTCGACCCAGCGGGCCTGGCGGGTGACGTACTCCCGCCACTCGTCGGTGTAGCGCAACACCGAGGCGCGGCAGGCCTCGTTGAAGGCCGCGATGCCCATCTCCTCGATCTCGGACTTGTGTTTGATGCCCAGCTGGTGCTCGGTCTCCACCTCGGCGGGCAGGCCGTGGGTGTCCCAGCCGAAGCGGCGCTCCACGCGGCGGCCGCGCATGGTCTGGTAGCGCGGCACCACGTCCTTGACGTAGCCGGTCAGCAGGTGGCCGTAGTGCGGCAGACCGTTGGCGAACGGCGGGCCGTCGTAGAAGACGAACTCGTTGCTGCCGTTCTCGCCGGCCGGGCGGGCCTCCACGGACGCCTGAAACGTCCGGTCCGCCGCCCATTCGGCCAGCACCGTCTGCTCCAGCGCGGGGAAGGACGGGCGGGACGGCACAGAACCGGTGCCGGCTTCGTCATCCGCCCGCTCGTAAACGCCAAGCGAGACCTTCGGGTAGACCATCTCGTGATACTCCTCGTGCAGCCATTACGTGCTCCGCACGGGGACGAGCCGAGCCGCTGCCCGGTCCGCGGTACCACCCCGCTTGCCGCCGACCCGCGCCGACAGCCACTCATTGCGTTCGGCTGTGACGGGCCGACCCGTCCGGCTCTACTGAGGCAACCCGCCGGGCTACCCGTTCTTCCGGAGGCTCCCCGGTGATGGCCGGATCAACACCTGTGCAGTACCAGGGTAGCGCCAGTCAGGAAGACGACGCAGCCCGGTTACGACCGGCCAGCACCCGCACCGGTGCGCAGAGGCCGCACGGGGTGAACCCGTACTCGACGGCCTCCTTCACGGAAAGCGGGATGGTCTCTGTGCCGGCCAGCAACCGGCAGCCCGTCACGTGGTAGCGCGGGTGCTCGTCGATCACAAACACCTCGTCGGACAGTGCCGCAACGGTCGTGGCGGCACCGGCATCCGGGTGCTCCTCCTCCGGGTCGCCGGACTGCACCGAAGAGATCGCCTGGGTCGCGGACTCGACGACGGCCGGCGGTGCCGAGCCCTCCGGGGTGCCGGGTTGGTTCTTCGAGCGCTGGGAGACCGGAATCGCCGTGGTGCGGTCGCTGTCGGCGAGACTCCCGCCGGCCTGCTGCGCGGCCGCCCCTTGCGGAGCCCTTGCCCCGGCGGGCGTCGACTCGGGCGGGGTTGCCTTCGCCCCGGGCCCCGACTCAGACCCCGGCTTCGACGCCGACTTCGACGCCGCTGAACTCGGCCCACCGGACGCACCGGCCACGCCAGCCGCCGCCGCCACCCCAGCGGCCGCCGCCGCGCCGGCGGCACCGGTTGGCTGGCGGCTCGAACCTGGTTGCCCGCCGCCAGGGCGCTGGGCGGGCGGCTGCCGCCGCACCGGAGGTTGCTGCTGTGCCGGCGGTTGCTGCTGCTGTGCCGGCGGCTTCTGCTGCTGTGCCGGAGGCGCGGACGCGGTGGCGGGCTGCTGTGCCGCCGCCGGTGGCACCGGTGTGGAAGCCGAGGCCCCCGCCGGGGCGGAAGCCGGCGTGCCGCCCGGGGCTGCCGGCGTCCCGGGCGTGCTGCTCGGCGCCGAAGGCGCCTGGCTGCCGCGCGCCTGGTCATTCGACTGCCGCGAGGCCGGCGCCCACTGCTCGACATCCTGCGCTGGACCCGAGGGCTGCGCGCCGCTTCCGGCCGGCTCCGCCGGCCGCGGTTGCCACGGAGACACCGCCTCGGAGCCGCCATCCGCTGGTGCCGGATCCGCTGGTGCCGGCTGCTCACGGCCACCATGCCCGGTAGCGGCAGGGCTGCTCTTGTCCTCCTCGCCGGAGGACCGCGCGCCGGAGGAGAATGCCTGTGCCGCACCGGCGGCACCCGCGACAGCCGCGGCCCCGCCGGCAGCGGACGCCGCGGCCGATGCGCCGGAGTGTTCACGAGAGGGTGACGCCGAGGGCGCTTCCGGCTCGCCCGAAGAAACAGGGCCACCTGCGGTGACATTCTGTGACTGCCTGATGCCCGAATCGTGTGAGAGCGGTGCAGCGCCGGACGGTCGACTGGAAGAGCCGGACGGCGAATACGCCGCCGCGGCCTCGCCGGTGTCTGCGCCCGGCGGTCCGGAGGCGTAGTTCGGCCGCAGCGCAGGGAACACCTCGGTCGCTGGTTCGGACGAGCCGCCGAACGCCGGGATGGCGGTCGTCGGCGGTTCGTCCACCACAGTGGGCCCGGCCGGTCGTATTGGTGCACTGACCGGCCGGTCACCTCCGCTTCGGACCGCTGCCCGGCGTTGGGCCCAGTCGTAAACCAGGATCGCGGCCGCGATGACGCTCACCACAACTGAAATCCAGGCCCAAGCCGCCGCGCCGGTCACCAGGGCAACCAACAGAAGCCCGAAGGCCACTAGCACGAATATCAGGACCAGCAGCAGCACTGTTCACTCCGTGGTGGCGGCGCCCGGTGAGACGCCGACCACACTGTTCGTTGGTACCAACCAGGGTCAGCTACCGGCGTCGGCTCGAGTGCCGTAACCGGAGGATGCGTACCCCTGGCTGGAGTTAACACGCCCGTCGGACGGCGCCGCCGAACCGCGGCCGGCGAGGTCCCGCAGCTGGGACTCCAGGTAAGTCTTGAGCCTAGTGCGGTACTCACGCTCGAAGGTACGCAACTCGTCGATCTTTTTGTCGAGTACCGACTTCTCGCGGGTGATGCTGCCCATGATTTCGGAATGCTTGCGCTCGGCTTCCCCGACCAGCGAAGAGGCCTTGTCCCTGGAGTTGCGCTCCATGGTCTCCGCCCTGGTACGGGCGTCGTTCAACATCGTCTCGGCACGCACCCGAGCCTCGTTGACCAGGCCGTCCGCCTTGGTGCGGGCCTCGGAGAGCAGCTGCTCGGACTTGGTCCGGGCGTCGCTGAGCATGCCGTCAGCCTCGGTCTTGGCCTCGGCGGTGAGCCGGTCAGCCATCTCCTGGGCCAGACCAAGGACCTTCGCGGCCTGCACGTGGTGGTCACCACCGAGCGAGGACGGGTCCATCATTGCCTGGGAGGCGACGGGGGGCGGCAACGGCGGGGCCGCCGCGGTCGCCATCGTCATGGTCTGGCGGGTCTCTTCCGGCGAGGTGCGCTGGCGCTGCTGGGGAGCGCGAGAAGCCGCCGAACGCGCCTCGGAGAGGTCACTCTGTGCGTTGTTCAGCTGCTGCTCCAGGGCTTGCACCTGGTCGCGCAGCTCGGTGTTGTCCTCGATGAGCTTGGCAAGCTCTGTTTCGACGAGGTCGAGAAAGGCGTCGACCTCGTCCTCGTTGTACCCCCGCTTGCCGATCGGGGGCTTGCTGAAGGCGACGTTGTGCACGTCGGCCGGGGTCAGCGGCATCGGATCACCTCACGCAGTCCTCTGGGCAGCCGAGGCCCTGTTCACGTTCATGGCAACCTCGGGTCGAACAGATCGTCCATCAGGTCGGTTCGACGAACGACATCAGTATGAACACGGCCAGCGACAGAACCATAATCGACAAGTCCAGTCCCGTGCCGCCGGCCCTGGTCACCGAGGTTACTCTCCGCTATCAACGGCAAGGCAAGTCACCAGCCTCGGAAACCACAACCAGCAACCTCAATCCTGGCCGAAAAATCCGCCTTCCGCGAGTCGCCGCCGATCCTCGGCGGACACGTCCACTCCGGCCGGCGACAGCAGGAACACCCGGCTCGTCACTTTGTCGATCGAGCCGCGAAGCGCGAAGGCGAGTCCGGCGGCGAAGTCGACCAGGCGCTTCGCGGCCGCGTCGTCCAGCTCGGTGAGGTTCATGATGACCGGGATCCCGTCCCGGTAGCGCTCACCGATGGTGCGGGCCTCGTTGTAGCTGCGGGGGTGCACCGTGGTGATGCGGGACAGCGGTACCCGGCGGGGTTCGGCGGGGTCAGGCGCCATGCTGGGGGCCGGCGGCGGTACCGCCAGCCGAGGCGGCTCGGCCGGCGCGGAGTCCACCGCGAGTGAACCGTGCACCAACGGCGGTCGCCCGGTCGCGCCGTGCGAGCTCGGCGCTGGAGCCGGGGTCGACACCGGCGCGACCCGGGGCGCCGGCTCGGACTGCCTCCAGTCCGGGGCACGATGGCGCTCCACCGTGGCCCGGTCCAGCCGGCTCTCCCTGCGCT
>DASYBQ010000149.1:0-9807 GCA_036500625.1 Pseudonocardia sp.
CACCAGGAGCTGTGCGCGCACTTCGATCACCCCGATGTCAGCAACGGCCCCACCGAGAACCTCAACTTGAAAATCAAAAACACGAAGCGAGTCGCCCGCGGATACCGCAACTTCAACCACTACCGACTCCGCCTATTGCTCGACCACGGCCGAATCCACAAAGATCAGCACGGGGCACGCGTTCGTGCAGAATCCGCGCCGCGGCCACTACGAACTCGGCCTCGACACCGACCTCCGACACCTGCTCGCCGCCGCGTTCACCGAACTCGCCCTCGCCATCTGAACCCCACCCCCGACGAAAGGGGGCTGCACCTGACTCCCTCCGCGCCAACGCAACTGAGCCTCTTGGCCACTTGCCGGTCTCGGCGTTACTCACTCCAACTGCGCTCGGTGAAACCTCAGATCAGCAGTCACGAGCTCGGAGCGCAGCATTAGCAAGGCTAGCGTTCGATAATAACGACAAATGGGCCGACCTCTCGCCAGGCGAAGTGAAGCGAATCGAACAATCGCTGGTCAAATGCTACCTGGTCGACACGCACCGGGTCGGCTTGCGGGAACGAATCTGAAGCGATTCTCAACAAGAGTTTTCCGGGTGGTGTCCTGCCGCCCCCGCGTAGTACGAAAACGTTCGGATGCGGGTGCGGATTGGATGCCAGTCGCGCCCGAAATTCATCCGAGTTGGCAGAGGATGCCCAATAACGAATCTCGTCGTTGCGCCCAGTGTAGTTGGCCAGTGGGTTGGCGTAGTGGGGCGTGGTTTGCTGGAAACTCCAGTATGGCTGGAAGGATAGTAGCCGGTCGTACGTGGTGAGCACGATATTCTGGGTTGGTGGGCGGCCCGAGAGCTGATTAATGACTGTGATCAGCTCACCGGTCCACGACCCATCCTGAGCCGGGTCGCGCTCGCTCTTGGCGTTGACGCCGTCGGCGTAGTAGTCGGATTCGGCGCCGGCGGTTATGCCGCTCGATAGCTCGACGCCGGCCTGGACCAGCGAGAGCGCGCCAGCGACCGCAAGCACCACACCGATGGTGCGGATCCGTGCCAGCGAGCCGATCCGGGGCAGCCAATGAAGAAGGTCGACGGCCGCGAACACGCCGGCGATCGCCAGCACGACGTTCAGCGTGACGACAAATCGGAACGCCAGGAGGGTCGTGTGCGCGGCCAACGCCAGCGTCGACAGCGTGAACCAGCCGTACACCACCACGGCGATAACGAGCAGCGCGAGTGCCGCGTCCCTGTCGACTTCCCGGGCACCCGCCGCGGAGTCCTGAAAGACCCGAAAGAGCAGCCACACCAACCCGGCCAAGCACAGCACACCCAACATGCTGGTCGGCACGAATGGGGTGGGGAAGTAGGCGCCGATCTCGGGCAGGAAATGTGCCGCCACGTTTGGTTTACCGAGCCCACCAGCCAGGATGAACGGGCCCCAGGTGATCAGTCCGAGCACAGCGCCGAGCACGCCGATGACGACCAACCGAGTCAACTGCCGCCACATGATCGGCCAGAGTGGCGTGCCCGCGCGTGCGTCCAGGAAACCTGCGAGCGCGGCGAGGACCAACATGACCACCGCACTGAACACCAGATGCAAGGTGTAGGTGATCGCGCAGAAGCCGAGGTAGACGCCGATCAGCACCAGGGGCCATGCGGGCACGCGCGCGCGCCGACGGAACACGTGCCAGGCCAGCAGGGCGATCGGCGGCAGCCACGCTGTGGTAGGCCACGCGTAGGGCTCATCGGGACCAAAGGCAATGAATCCGGCAAGCACCGTCACCACGGCGGCGAGGAGAGCGAGCCTACGGCGCAGCACGAGGCTCCACAGCACGAAGGCGATCACTGCGGCAAGCGCGCCCCAGGTGATCGAGTAGGGCTTGTAGGCGACCCAACCGTCCACACCGAGCAGGTTCGCGAACCGCCCGCCCAGCCAGAACCAGCTCCCGGGATAGTAGGCGGGGAGGCCTTGATAATTGACGTCCGCCAGCGAGGTTGTGGACGCCAACCGTTCCATGTACTGGAGACGGAAGGTGTTATCCACACCCGACCCACCGAAGTAGAACCTGGTCGCCGCCAGGGGAATCGCCAGAATCAGGGTGGCGAGCGCGGTGAGCGCGGCCCAGGCACCCGCGAGAATCGGCCACAGCGGCCATCGTGCGGCCCAGCCGAAACCGATCGGCGCGAACAAAACCACCAAAATCACTGCACTGACCAGGCTGACCAGCGCGTCGAGCACGTAGGTACCCGGACCGACATGAATGCGGCTGACCACGAACTGCAGTAACAGGCTGAGCGTGACCGCACACGCGCCGCCGAGCGCCAACTCCGCGAGACTCCGGCCGAGGCTCAGGCGCACGACCGGGCGTTCTCTAGGTTCGGTCATGCGCGCCCGCCTCCGATCGCTGAGCTCGAGCGCGCCGCCCCAGCGCACTGCGCCCTGGCTGGCCGAACGCGGGGTGAAGTAGCGCAGGTCGCGGTCGCCACCGGGCCGCTCGACGTCCCACACGCGGTCCGCGTCCCAGCGGTGTCCGCTGCCCGAGGTGGGAATGATAACCGGCGTTGGCGCGGGTCACTGCCACGGTCGGTGGCGGTGCGGTCCACCGCGGCATCGAGTACCGAGGAGGCGCCGGGAGTCGACACGGTGGCGACGACAACGGTTGTTACGTGGGGGGTAGGTTTCGGTGGATGCAGTGGTCACCGTCCAGCAGGATGATCTGCCGCGCGACGAGCTGCAACAACTCAGGGCGGACATTCGGCGAGAGACCAACCGGATTGTCGAGTTTGCCCGCGACATCGAAATCCGAGACCGGCGGGACCTATTCGCGCCGGGGAACGAACCGAGGTAGGTGCCCGGCCGATGGTCCAGATCGGTGGCGTCCAGCCGGGAGAACACCGACCGAAACGTCTTCTCGCGGGGCCGGCGAAACCGCACCCCAGCGAGGCCACCATCTCCCGCGGCGCGCAGGCTGCCCAACAGCGAACCCTGCTACCACGCATCCCGGCCCACACTGCCAAGATCGCGATCGCAGCAGCGCCATCAGCGAGTAGCGGACCCAGGCCGATCCCGCGGATCGGGCACCGAGGCGAGCACATCCAGCAAGTCGGTGCGCGGTACCGGCATGTCGTTGCCGGCCCTCCAGCGAGCCAACGCCTCGGCGACCGCCCGCTCAGGTGATACTTGCCCAGCGGGCATGGGCCTCTCCCCGACGATCCATGAGTCTCAGAACTCCATGACCACCGACGAAGCCATGCCCCTTCACACGCCCGACCTCGTACCACAATCACACATCGCCCCAGGTCACCGACCTGGAAGTCAACAACGCCGGGAGCCCTGGGGGGTGAGTGCGCTCAGTCCATGTCGAGTGGTCCGGCGGAGTCGCCGGCGAGGAACTGCTTCACGAAGGGGTCCTCGTCGTTGGCGAACGCATCCTCCGCCTCGCCGTAGTGCACGAGCTTGCCCTTCCAGAGCAGCCCCACGTAGTCCGACACTTTGCGGGCGGTCTTGATGTCGTGGGTCACCAGCAGGTAGGTGCCCTGGTGCTCGGCGTGCATATCCAGGATCAGGTCGTTCAGCAGGCTTGTCCGCACCGGGTCAAGACCCGAGTCCGGCTCGTCGAAAAACACAATCTGCGGATCCATCACCAACGCACGGGCAAAACCAGCGCGCTTACGCATACCACCGGAAATCTCGTTCGGCAGCTTCTCCCACGCCTTCTCCAGACCGACCTCGGTGAGCCGCTTCATCACGATCTCCCGAATCTCGTCCTCGGACTTGTCGGTGTGCTTACGCAGCGGGAAGGCGGTGTTGTCATACAGGTTCATCGACCCGAACAACGCACCGTCCTGGAACAACACCCCCATCCGGGTACGCATCTCGTAGCGCTCCTTCTCGGAGATGTCCCAGATATCTTTACCGAAGATGAGCACCTCGCCCTCGTCCGGCTCCAGCAGACCGACCAGGTGCTTGATCATCACACTCTTACCGGTACCGGACGGGCCTAAGAGCGTGGTGATCGAATCATCGTTAAACCGCAGGTCAATACCGTCCAGCACGTTGAATTCTCCGAACGACTTACGCAGGTTGCGGACCTCCATGCTGGTGCTGTGGTCGCTGTCCTCGCTCGACTGTGTCGAGTGCTTCGCCTGCGACCGGCTGTCTTCGCCTTGCCGGTCGACACCGTCGTCGGTCTCGGTCTTTGCGTTCATGGCGTGCTCCTGTCTGCGGTGGCGGGACGTGTGCCGCCCCTCTGGGTGAAACCGGTGCTGTTGATCGCGTACGTCCGCGACGGGAAGTGGTCCGGTCCGGTGTCCTTCGCGCAGCGGATCCGGTCCTCGACACGGGCGTGCGCCCGGTGCCGGGCCTCGAGAGGGGCGAGCTGCCCGAAGGCGGTGATGCTGCGAACGCGGTGTAGCGCCACCCGTCGCGTTCTTCGAACCCGTCGAGTTGCGCGCCCGGGTGCGGGCGCTCGCGGCGCACGATCACCCGGTTCCCGGCCGGGTGACCGGCCAGAGCGCGGGCGGGCAGGACGTGGGTGATCTCGGCCAGCGCGGCACCGTCGCGGTGCCCGCCGTCGGCGTCGATCGCGTCCGCACCGACCCGAGCCGGGATCGCGGTGATCGCCGTCCGCCATGATCCCGTTGATCCCGTCACCGGGCAGACCGAAGATCGTGTCGACACCCCGGTCCGCCAACTTCTCCACCAGCGCCTCAGCCACGATCCGCCGCATAACTGTGGGCTTACCCACAATTCGGCCGCCGACACACTCCTCGGTAAAAGCCGCGGTGCGATGGGCTCAATTGCCCCCGCTCGTGCGGGCGCCGGGAGCCGGCCTACTAACTGACCACGTGCCGCATGCAACGGTCAGACGTGGTTGAACCGGGTGAGGCCTCCAGCGCGGAGCCTATGAGCAAGTTAAACTGCCGCAACCGTCCTGGTTCGACAACGCAGCCGGGAGGCTAGCGATACCTCACCGACCCGCGGGCGGAAGGCCATCGCGCCTGAGCGCGGCGGTGTCACCGCCAGGCCCCCGGCCCTCGGGCCACGCTCAGGTTCCGCGCGTTGACCGTGCGGCGCGCTACGAGAGCAACACGATCACCGTTGGGGCAGAGGCGGATCGGAACAACCCGATAGAAGCCGACCACGGCCGGTTGAAATCACGACTGCGACCGATGCGCGGGCTCACACCGCTCAGCTCGGCACGGGTGATCAGCACCGGTCATGCTTTCGTCCAGCACCCGCGCCGCGGCCACTACGAACTCGGCGTCGACACCGACCCCCGACACCTGCTCGCCGCCGCATTCACCCGAACTCGCTCTCGTTATCTGAACCCCACCCCGACGAAAGGGTCGGCACCTGACTCCCTCCGCGTCAACGCAACAGTGCCGTTCTCGGTGCTGATCGTCGTCACGGACGGGCCTCTCGATCGAGCACCCAGCAACCAAGCTGGGCACATGGACCCGACACCATCCACGGAGCGGGCGGCGGCGGGAGCGGCTTGGACGCCGAGGTCAGAGTTGGGTGTCGAGGGTGATCGGCAGGTCGCGCACCCGGCGTCCGGTGGCGTTGTACACCGCGTTGGCGATGGCCGCCGGCACGCCGACGATGACCAGCTCGCCCAGGCCTTTGACTCCGATCGGGCCGGTCGCCGGGTCGGGGAGGTCCAGGAAGGTGGCGTCCAGGTCGGGCACGTCGGCGTTGGTGGGCACCAGGTAGTCCGACATGTTGGCGTTCATGATCCGTCCGTCCCTGCGGTCGCGGACCGTGGCCTCCAGCAGCGTCATGCCGATCCCGTAGACCATCCCGCCGATGGCCTGGCTGTGCGCGAGCCTCGGGTTGACCACGGTGCCCACGTCGTAGGTGGCCCGTAGACGTCGGATCCGGACCGTGCCGAGCAGCTCATCGACCGACACCTCGGCGAACACCGCGCCGTAGCCGTAGGTGGACGATCGGGTCGACGCGTCGCCGGGTGACCAGTCGCGCAGGGTGTCCATGCTGGTGCGGCCACGGCGGCGCAGGATCTGCTGATAGGTCTCCGCCCGGGCGGTGTCACCGCCCACCGACAACAGCCCGCCGCGCACCGTGACGGTCTCCGGTGCGGCACCGTGCAGCGGGGAGACCGGGTCCACCACGGCGGTGCGCACCATCCCGTCGCGCAACGTGGCGCACGCGGTGAGGACGGCCGACCCGACGCTGGCCATGGTCAGCGAACCGGCGTGGATCGGGGCTTTGGGCAGAGCCGAGTCGCCGAGGACGAACCGCACCCGCCCGACCGGCAGCCCGAGCGTGTCCGCGGCGACCTGGGCCATGGAGGTGTAGGTGCCGGGCCCCATATCGCTGGTGGCGCTGCTGATCACAGCTGTGCCGTCGGCGTCGATACGAGCGTTGGCCGAGGCTGGGGCGCGCCCGGTGTGGTAGCCGGCCGCCGCCATGCCCAGCCCGATCAGCTGACCGTTCTCGACGCGGGCGCGGGGCACGGGGTTACGTGCCGACCAGCCGAATTCCGCCGCGCCCTTTCGGTAGCAGGCCGGCAGGCCTCGGGTGGAGAACGGCAGCCCCTTGGCCTGGTTGGCGGTCGGTTCGTTGCGCAGCCGCAGCTCGATCGGGTCCAGGTTCAGCGCGACGGCCAGCTCGTCCATCGCCGACTCCATGGCGAACGCGCCGCTGACCGCGCCCGGGCCGCGCATGTAGGTGGGCAGGTGAACATCGAGCGGGACCAGCCGGTACCGGGCGCTCATGGCCGGGCTCTGATAGAGGACCTTGGGCAGGTCGGTGATGTCGTCCTCGTAGCTGGCGTACCGGGCGTTCTCGGTGCGGGCGTCCTGCACCACGGCGGTCAGCCGACCGTCCGGGTCGGCGGCCACGGCGAGCCGCTGGTCGCTGGTTGGGCGGTAGCCGATGCCGCTGTACATCTGCCGGCGGTTGAGCACCAGCTTGACCGGCCGGTTCAGCTTCCGGGCGGTAAACGCGGCGAGCACCTGGTGCGGCCAAGTATTGCCGGCGCTGCCGAACGCGCCCCCCACGAACGGCGAGAGCACCCGCACGTTGTCCACCGGGACGCCGAGCGCCGCGGCCAGGGACCTGGCGGTGCCCTGCACCCACTGGGTCTTGTCGAACACGGTCAGCCGGTCACCGTCCCAGCGGGCCACGGTGGCCGGGAGCTCCATCGGGTTGTGGTTGTTGCGAGCGATCCGGTAGCGCTGGTCGATCACGGTGTGCGCGGAGCGCAGCGCGCCGTCGGGGTCGCCCCGGCGGTAGTCGGGGGTCTTGGGCGCCGGGTGCGGGGCGGCGGCCGGGTCGTCCAGGTCGGTCACGGCCGTGGTGGCGTTCAGGGCGGCGGTGTCGATCAGGGACGCGGCGTGTTCGGCCCGTTCCAGGGTGTCGGCGACCACGATGGCCACCGGCTGGCCGAAGAAGTTGACCTGTCCGGTGGGGAAGGGCAGCGTGGCGCCGGTGAAGTCGGTCAGCACGTCGAGCACCCCGGGGGCGGCCGTGGCCGCCCCCGGGAGGTCAGCCGTGCTCGACTCGGCGCGGCTGGCCGCGCTGAGCACCAGGACCGCGTGCACCAGCCCGGGCAGTTCCGGGTCGGCCGCGGTGTGGTCGGCCGCGTAGCCGGCTCGGCCGGTGACCTTGAGGATGCCCTCGGCTCGGGTCATCGGCTGGCCGATCGCCGGGGCCTGCGGCGCCACGGCGAACTCGCGTGCCGCCATCAGACCGGCCCGCCTCCCGCGACGGTGGCGAGCTGGCGGGCCACGGTGCGCTTCACCAGCTCGATCTTGAAGGCGTTGCCGGTCAGCGGGCGGGCGCCGTCGGCCGCGTGGCCGGCGGCGGCGTCGAACAGAGCGGGGCTGACCGGGTTGCCGACCAGCATCCGCTCCACCTCGGGCAGCCGCCACGGCACCGTCGCCACCCCGCCCACCGCCACCCGCGCCGCGCGGACCACCCCCGAGGAGAGCTCCAGGGCCACCGCCGCCGAGGCCAGCGCGAACTCGTAGGACTGACGGTCGCGCACCTTCAGGTAGCCCGAGGTTCGAGCGTGCGGCGCGTCCGGCACCTCGACCGCGGTGATCAGCTCGCCGGGGCGCAGGTCGTGCTCGCGGTCCGGGGTGTCGCCGGGGCGCAGGAAGAACGCGCCGATGGGGACCTGCCGGTCTCCCTCGCTGGACCGAAGCGCCACCACCGCGTCCAACGCGACCAGCGCCACGGCCAGGTCGGACGGGTGGGTGGCTACGCACGACTCGGAGGCGCCCAGCACGGCGTGGGCCCGGTTGTAGCCACCAACCGCCGGGCAGCCCGAGCCCGGTCGGCGTCGGTTGCAAGCGGCGGTGACGTCCCGGAAGTACAGGCACCGGGGCCGCTGCATGATGTTGCCGCCGATGGTGGCCATGTTGCGCAACTGCGCCGACGCGCTCAGTTCCAGGGCCTGCGCGATCGCCGGGAACCGGGCGGCCACGCCGGGGTGCGCGGCCACCTCTGTCATGGTCGCCAGCGCGCCCATCCGCAACCCCCTCGGGGTGAGGGTGATGTCGCGGTAGGGCAGGGCGTTGATGTCCACGACCGCGCCGGGGCGCTCCACCGTCTCGCGCATCAGGTCGACCAGCGTGGTTCCCCCCGCGATGTAGCGCCCACCCCGGCCACCGGCTTCCAACGCCGCGCGCTCGTCGGCCGCCTTGGTGAAGGTGAACGGGAACATCTCACGCCTTCCCGGCGGCCTGAGCGACGGCCTCGGTGATGTTGGTGTACGCGCCGCAGCGGCAGATGTTGCCGCTCATCCACTCGCGGATCTCCCCCGGCGAGCTGGTGTGGCCCTCGGCGATGCACCCGACGCCGGAGACGATCTGCCCGGAGGTGCAGTAGCCGCACTGGAAAGCGTCCCGGTCGATGAACGCCTGCTGTAGCGGGTGCAGCCGGTCGCCCTTGGCCAATCCCTCGATGGTGGTGAGCTCAGCACCCTCGTGCATCACCGCCAGCGTCAGGCAGGAGTTGATCCGCCGGCCGTCCAACAACACCGTGCACGCCCCGCAGGCGCCTTGGTTGCACCCCTTCTTGGTGCCGGTCAGGTCCAGCCGCTCGCGCAGCATGTCCAGCAGCGAGGTACGGGTGTCCACCGCCACGGACTTCTTCACCCCGTTGATGGCCAGAGTGACCGTGGTGTCCGGCTCCGGTTCAGCAGGCCCCAGCTGGGCGCAGGCGGCCAACGGCGCCGCCACGGCCAGTCCCCCCACAGCGGTGGTACCCACGAACGCCCGGCGGGTGAGCGTCCACGATACGCTTTCGTCCTGTTCGGCCATACGGGTCACGCCTCGCCTCCCGGGGATGGTGGACCCCGGACATCGAGCATAGGTCGATCGGCACCGCCGTGTTTGACAGATCGCCCCCGTTCCTGGATCGCGGTGTGGCAAACAACGCTCTGGCCGAATCCGCAGAGCGCACGCGAACGGCACACACCGGCAAGGAGAACCTGACGAACGGCGCCAGAGGACGTGTACGCGCAGCGTAGTCAGCTGATCGCGAACCGCTAGCGAATGGGTCCTCGGTCAAGATCACCGAGATTCTGGGGTCGGCACTGAACGAACCAGCGAATTATTGTTGATCTTGTCGTGTTGTGATCTTGTCTTCTCGGGCCCGGCTCGGGCCGCGAACCATGATCACGATCGTTTTCAGCGGCAGTCCCCGGACGAGGCGGTCGTGGGTGTGGGCGTTGCCGAACACCCAACCCGCGCCGTGCGTGTAGAGCAGCACGGGAAGCGTCCCGGTCGCGCCGGCGGGCCGGAATATCCTGATCGACACCTGCTCTGACGGGCCGCCGGGGATCATC
>DASYBQ010000150.1:0-5743 GCA_036500625.1 Pseudonocardia sp.
AACCCTCGTGAGTGAAAAGGAACGCTATAGCGTTCCTTTTCACTCACGAGGCCGGGAGGCCATCAGCGGCCGGCGCCTGTACCGAGGCGCCGGCCGTTTGCTGTGCGCACACCGACCCACCGGCCGGCCCCCTACCGAAGGGACGAAACGCTGTGTGGACACCGTGTCGACACCTGCTAGCGTGGCCGGAGTCTCGTGAGATGTCGGGGCTCGAGCGGGTGGGGTCAGCGCCCCCAACCCCCCCAATCGGGCCTGGTCCCGAACCCCGTAAGCCGGGGCAGAGGGAACCCTGCACGATCCCCGATGACCCGGGCCATGCGTGGCCATAGCTTTTGCCACAACGCCGGAGCACCCGCCCGGCACCCAGAGACCGCTACACATGGAGATGACTACCGATGGCTACTTCCACCTCGCTGCTGGACTGGCTGCTCGAGATGCTGCGCGACCCGTCGGCCCGCGCCGCCTTCCAGGCCGACCCGCAGGGCTACCTCAACCAGTGCGGGTTCCACGACGTGTCCGGTGCGGACGTCCACGAGGCGCTGCAGCTGATCTCCGACGACGACCACCACAGCCACAGCGACCACAACGTGCACTACCCGCCGCCGCGCGAGTACCACCACGGCGACAGCCCGGAGCACGTGCTGCGCAGCTACATCACGAACAACTACACCACCATCAACGAGCACAACACCAACATCGACGACTCGGTGCACCAGGACATCGACACCCACGGTGGCGACTTCCAGCAGACCATCGACAACGACCCGGTGGTCGCCTCCGGTGAGGGCTCGGTGGCGGCCGGCGGCAACATCGACGGCAGCAAGGTGACCACCGGCGACGGCAACGTGGTCGGCGACGGCAACCACGCGGTCACCGGTGACCACGACACCACCGCGTTCGGCTCCGGCAGCGCCACCGACGCCAACATCAACCACGCCAGCTTCGGCGACGGCAGCGGGCTGTCCGTCGGTGGGGACGCCTCCGGGCACAACACCCACAGCGACACCACCACCGCGGTGCACAACTCCGGCTCCGGCGACACCTCGGTCAACGCGGCCGGCTCGCACGGCTACGCCGACCAGAACGCGGACCAGAGCTCGCACAACGACAGCACGCACAGCAACTACGAGGACCACTCGCAGTCCGACAGCCACGACGACTACAACTCGCACAACAGCGGCAGCTACGACGACAGCCACAACGTCGACGTGCACCACGCGTGAACTAACCTCGTCGCAGGCGGCCGGCTCCACACCCGAAGTGCACTCAGGTCGTGGGGCCGGCTCTCCGCGTGTCCGGCGGATGCAGCAGGATTGCGCCGGCAGGTTTTTCAGCGAGGAGGTGTGACGGCGTGACGCTCCCCGATGCGGCCGCCCTGGTGGACCTCGCCCTGAAGGCGACCACCGCCTACGGCCGGCCCGACCTCGGTGGCCGGCTGCGGCACACCCGCCAGCGGCTGGCCGACCCCAACGTCCGGGTGCTGATCGTCGGCGAATTCAAGCAGGGCAAGAGCCAACTGGTGAACGCGCTGGTCAACGCGCCTGTGTGTCCGGTTGACGACGATATCGCCACCTCGCTGCCCACTGTGGTGCGACACGCCGAGTCGGCGTCGGTCACCTTGGTTCGGGAGAGCATGTCCGAGTCCGGCGAGCAGCTGCCCGCGCAGCGCACCGAGGTGCCGGTCGAGCAGTTGGCGCAGTACGTCTCCGAGGCGGGCAACCCGAACAACCGCAGGCAGCTGACCTACGCCGAGGTCGGCATCCCGCGCCGGCTGCTGGCCGGCGGCCTGGTGCTGGTGGACACCCCTGGCGTCGGTGGCCTCGGCTCCACGCACGGCGCCGCGACCATGGGCGCGCTGCCGAGGGCCGATGCGGTGCTGCTGGTGTCCGACGCCGCGCAGGAGTACACCGCCCCTGAACTGGAGTTCCTGGACGCGGCCCGTCGGCTGTGCCCGAACATCGCCTGCGTGGTCACCAAGACCGACCTCTACCCGCAGTGGCGGCGGATCGTCGAGCTGAACCGGGGGCACCTGGCGGCCGCCGGGGTCACCGCCCAGCTCTTCCCGGTGTCCTCAACGCTGCGGCTGCACGCGCTGCGCGCCGAGGACACCGAGGCCGCGCAGAGCCTGATGACCGAGTCCGGCTACGTCGAGCTGATCGGGTTCCTGCAGCGTGACGTGGTGGGCCGCTCCGACGACCTGGACCGGCGCTCCACCAGCCAGGACGTCATTCAGGTCAGCGAGCAGCTGGCCGCCTCGATGCAGTCCGAGCTGATGGCGCAGGAGGACCCGGAGCGGGCCGCCGCGCTGATCGAGCAGCTCAACGAGGCCAAGGGCAAGGCCGACGAGCTGCGGCAGCGCTCCGCCCGCTGGCAGCAGACGCTCAACGACGGTGTGGCCGACCTCACCTCGGACATCGAGTACGACCTGCGGGACCGGCTGCGCGCGGTGGCCCGCGAGGCCGAGCACATGATCGAGCAGGACGACCCGAAGGACACCTGGGACCAGATGGTCAGCTGGGTGGAGCAGCAGGTCTCCGGGGCGACCACGCAGAACTTCGTCTGGGCCATCCAGCGCGCCGAGTACCTCGCCGGCCAGGTCGCCGAGCACTTCGGCTCCAGCGCCGACCTGCTGCCCCGGCTGGACTACGGCCCGGAGGACTTCCGCTCCGGGCAGCTCAACCCGCTGGAACGCCCGGACATGGAGCATCTCGGCATCGGCGGGAAGCTGTTCACCGGGCTGCGCGGCGGCTACGGCGGTTTCGTCATGGTCGGCATGGCGTCCTCGCTGCTGGTCACCGGTGCGACGCTGCTCAACCCGTTCTCGGCGGGCGCCGGGCTGCTCTTCGGCGGCAAAACCGTGCACGACGAGCTGAAACGCAACAAGCAACGCCGCCAGGCGGACGCCAAGATGGCGGTGCGCCGCCACATCGACGACGTCACGTTCCAGATGGGCCGCGACGTGCGGGACATGCTGCGCCAGCTGCAGCGCACGCTGCGCGACCACTTCACCACGCTGGCCGAGGAGATGCACACCTCGCTGACCGAGGCGATGCTCTCGGCGCAGAAGGCGGTGCAGACCGACGAGTCGCAGCGGGCCAGGCGCATCCGTGACCTGCGCGCCGAGCTGGACCGGATCGCCAACCTCACCCAGCGGGCCGAGGCGCTGGTCGGCGCCGCGCCGGGCAGCCTGAGCCGCTCGGTGGCCGCCCCGGCCGCGGTGACCCGGTGAGTGCGGCCCCGAGGGCAAGTACAGCCGGCGCCGTGCCCGGCACGCTGAACCTCGGCAACTCGGTGCGCGCCCTGCTGCGCAGGTCCCTCGAGGTGTACGGGGACAGCCCGCAGGCCGCCGGCTGGCTGCGCATGCACCTGGCCCGGTTCGACGAGCCGTTGCGGGTTGCCATCGCCGGCAAGGTCAAGGCCGGCAAGTCGACGCTGCTCAACGCGCTGGTCGGCGAGGCGGTCGCGCCCACCGACGCCGGCGAGTGCACCCGGGTGGTCACCTGGTACCAGGACGGCAACTCGCCGAAGGTGATCCTGCACCCGAAGGACAGCCCGCCACGGCCGCTGTCCATCCACCGCCGCGACGGCGCGCTGTCCTTCGACCTGGGTGGTCTGCCGCCGGACCGGATCGACCGGCTGGTGGTGGACTGGCCCACCCAGAGCCTGCGCGGCACCACGCTGATCGACACCCCGGGCATCGACTCGCTCTCGGCGGAGACCTCGGCGCGCAGCCACCAGTTCCTGGCGCCGGAGGACGCGCCGACCGCCGCCGATGCGGTGATCTACCTGATGCGCCACCTGCACTCCGGTGACGTGCGGTTCCTGGAGTCGTTCCACGACCAGGGCGTGGCCCGCGCGACGGCGGTGAACACCATCGCGGTGCTCTCGCGCGCCGACGAGATCGGCGTCGGCCGCCTCGACGCGCTGATGTCGGCCAAGCGGATCGCCAGCCGCTACCGCTCCGACGACAAGCTGCGCGACCTGTGCCAGACCGTGGTCGCGGTCGCCGGGCTGCTGGCCCAGACCGGTCGGACCATGCAGCAGGTCGAGTTCGCCGCGCTCACCGAGCTGTCCACGCTGCCCCGGGAGGGCATGGACGCGTTGCTGCTGTCCGCCGACCGGTTCGTCACCTCGGACACCACAGCCGCGCTGAACACCGAGCAGCGCGGCTCGCTGCTGGAGCGCTTCGGGCTGTTCGGGGTGCGCCTTGGCGTCACGCTGATCCGCCAGGGGGTGAACGACCCGGCGAAGCTGTCCGCCGAGCTGGTCCGCCGCTCCGGGCTGGACGACCTGCGCGAGGTGCTCAACATCCAGTTCACCGAGCGCCGCGACCTGCTCAAGGCCCGCTCCGCGCTGCTGGCGCTGGACCTGGTGCTGCACCGCGAACCCCGGACCGCCTCCGCGCCGCTGGCCGTGGAGCTGGAACGGATCATGGCCGGGGCGCACGAGTTCGCCGAGCTGCGGCTGCTCACCGCGCTGCGCTCCGGCGCGGTGAAGGTGCCCGACGACGCCAGGGTCGAGGCGGAACAGCTGCTCGGCGGGGAGGGCGGCGCGCCGGCCGCGCGGCTCGGGCTCGACCCGTCGGCCTCGGCCGACCCTTCGCAGTCCCGGCAGGCCGCCATGGAGGCACTGTCGCGGTGGCGGCGCCGCGCGGAGAACCCGCTGTCCACCCGCGCATTGGCCGACACCGCCCGGGTGGTCGTCCGCTCCTGCGAAGGCATCCTCGCCACCCTGCCCCGCTGAACCGGAGCCTGGCGGGGTCGGCCGGTGGAGCCGCGTCAGCTGGTGTACTTCGTGCGGTCGCCGAGCACATGCACTTCGGTAGGGCCGCCGACGCGTTGCTGGTCGGCCAGCCGACCGTCAGCCAGCAGATCGCCCGGCTGGAGCGGGAGCTCGGCGCCACGCTGTTCGAACGGACGTCACGTTCAGTCCGACTGAGCGACGCCGGTCAGCGGTTCCTGGCACCCGCGCGGGCGGTGTCGGCCGCCGTGGAGCAGGCCAGGTGCGCGGTGCGTGGCACGGACCGAGGCGCACCGTTGCGGATCGGCACCAGCAGCGGGCTGGGTGAACGACTGACTGAGGTGCTCGCCGCGCTGCGCAGCGCGACCCCACCGGTGGCGGCGCGGCTGGTCAGCGCACCGGACCAGGGCCCGGCTGGCGGGGGGCCAGCTGGACGCGGCCTTCGTGCGCGGCATCGACACGGCCACCGACCTTGAGCTGATCGAGGTGTGGCGGGACTCGCTGGTCGCGGTACTCGGCGAGGGCCGCGACGGCGAGCCGGTGCGACTCACCGAGCTGGCCGACCTGCCGCTGCGGCTGACCGCGAGAGCCGCGAACCCGCCGCTGGTCGACCTGGTGCTGGGGGCGTGCGCTCGGGCCGGCTTCGAGCCGGTGCTGGGGCCGCGTTCCCACTCACTGGACGACACCCTGGCCGAGCTGGGCGCGGGCGTGCCCGGGTGGACGGTGGTGTACGCGGCGCATGCCGGTGAGCTGGCCTCCCGGCGGCTGGCGTTCCGGCCGCTGGTGCTTCCCGCCTACCTCGCGGTACGCGCCGACCTGGGGGTCGCCGCGCTGGCGCCGCTGCTGCGGACCTGCGCCTCGCAGGCCCGCACCGATCGTGATCGCTAATCGCGGCGGATGGGTTTTGGCCCTCGATCCACGCGGTGCCGGGACGTCCAATGGGATGGCCAGCGAACACCGACTTTACCGCCGAGCCAGACCCGTGAGTGTTGGGGGGGGGGGG
>DASYBQ010000151.1:0-51500 GCA_036500625.1 Pseudonocardia sp.
TTGCGGGCGGCTATAACCGCCCGCAACACTCACGGTTCCGCTATAGAGGCTGGTGCGGCCGCTGGCGGGTGGCCCAGCGCGGGTTGTTCTCGTCTCGCCGATACACCGGTACCGGCCGCCGCGCCATCCGGAACCTGAACCGGGTGCCCTCGGCGACCAGTTCGCCGTCGGTGGCCAACGCGGACGGCTCGGTCAGCTCGACGGTGAGCTCGCCGGCCTCGTACTGGTGGTAGACGCGGCTGTGCGACAGCGCGGCTAGGCTCAGCGCCCAGCAGGCCCGGAACCGGGAGAACGGCACGTCCGCGCGCAGCCAGCGGACGTCCAGCAGCCCGGAGTCCAGCCGGGGCCGCCACGCCGGCACCATGCCGGCCGGGTGGTAGGGCCCGTTGCCGACGAACAGCACCCAGACCGACCGCCGGGTGCCGTCCATCCTGGCCCGCAGCGGCGTTGCCCTGTGCAACGTGGTGACCAGCGCCGCCAGGAACGCGGGCCACTTGCCCCAGCGGCCCTCCCAGCGCTCGCGCAGCTCCACCAGGTGGGAGTAGCAGCCGAGACTCGCGGTGTTCAGGAAGTGGCACTCGGCGCTCCCGCCGTCCACGTCCACCAGACCCAGGTCCACCTCGACCGCCTCACCGGCCGAGGTGGCGTCCACTGCCTCCTGCAGGTCGTAGACGCCCACATCGCGGGCAAAGTGGTTCAGCGTGCCGCTGGGGACCAGCACGAGGGGCAGCTGGTGGTGGTTGGCCACTGTGGTGACGGTGCCGACCGTGCCGTCGCCGCCGACCACCCCGAGCGCCTTGATCACCCCGCCGGCGCGGGACAGTTCCGAGGCGAGGGACTCCTCCAGGGCGGTGTCCCCGTCGACGACCACGACCTTCGCGGCAGGGAAGGCGGTGCGTACCTCGCGGGTCGGGTCCACCGATGGGTCACCGGACAACGGGTTCACCGCGACGAGCAGGCCTTGGCCGGCCGGCAGCCTCGGTACCCGGTTCAGTGGCCGGGCGGAGGCCTCGTCGGAGTCGCGGACCGGCCACCAGCGCCGGGTGAGCAGCGCGGAACCGACGCCGACCGCCGCGCCGGCCAGCACGTCGGAGGTCCAGTGCACGCCCACGTGCACCCGGGAGTAGGCGACCACCGCGGCGAGCGGCACGATCGTCGCCCCGGTCCTCGGGCTCTCCATGGTGACTGCCGTGGCGATCGCGGCCGCGGAAGCGGCGTGGCCGGAGGGGAACGAGCTGGACGTGGGACGGTGCGAAAGGGCCCGGCGCGCCGGCAGCAGCTCGGCCGGTGGGCGTCTCCTCGGCAGCAAGGGCTTGCACAGCCCGTTCGCCGTGGCGCTCGCGATGGTGATCGCCGCGATGCCGCGCAGCGCGCCGCGCCTGGTGACCCCGGCCCTGGCGGCCAGCGCCGCCGCGACGGCGAACCAGAGCAGGCCGTGGTTCGCCGACCTGGTCAGAATTTTGAGGCCCCGGTCGGCGGGGCTGGGTGGCAGCTCGGCCACCCGGTCGCCGATGGCCCGATCGGACGCATTCATCAGGCCGACCATCCGGCGGAACCACTCGATCACACGCTCGACATTACGGCCCACCCAACGCTTACGCTGTTGCGCATGCAGCGGCGGATATACGGGGTCGAGACAGAGTTCGGGGTCACCTGCACCTTCCACGGCCAGCGGCGGCTGTCCCCGGATGAGGTGGCTCGCTATCTCTTCCGCAGGGTGGTCTCCTGGGGTAGGTCCTCAAACGTATTCCTACGCAACGGCTCGCGGCTGTACCTGGATGTCGGCTCGCATCCGGAGTACGCGACCGCCGAGTGCGACTCGCTGAACCAGCTGGTCGCGCACGACAAGGCAGGCGAACGGATCCTGGAGGACCTGCTGGTCGACGCCGAGCGGCGGCTGGTCGACGAGGGCATCGGCGGGGACATCTACCTGTTCAAGAACAACACCGACTCGGCTGGCAACTCCTACGGCTGCCACGAGAACTACCTGGTCGGTCGCGCTGGTGAGTTTTCCAGGATCGCGGACGTGCTGCTGCCCTTCCTGGTCACCCGCCAGCTGATCTGCGGGGCAGGCAAGGTGCTGCAGACCCCGCGCGGCGCGGTGTACTGCCTTTCGCAGCGCGCCGAGCACATCTGGGAAGGCGTGTCCAGCGCCACCACCCGGTCCCGGCCGATCATCAACACCCGGGACGAGCCGCACGCCGACGCGGAGCGCTACCGACGGCTGCACGTGATCGTGGGCGACTCGAACATGTCCGAGGTCACCACGCTGCTGAAGGTGGGCTCGGCGACCCTGGTGCTGGACATGATCGAGCACGGGGTGCAGTTCCGGGACTTCACGCTGGACAACCCGATCCGGGCGATCCGGGAGATCAGCCACGACCTGACCGGGCGCCGACCGGTGCGGCTGGCCGGTGGCCGGGAGGCCAGCGCTCTGGACATCCAGCGGGAGTACTACACCCGCGCCGTGGAGCACGTCGCGGCGCACGGCGGCGACAAAACCACCGAGCGGGTGCTCGAGCTGTGGGGCCGTGCGCTGGACGCGGTGGAGAGCCAGAACCTCGGCCTGATCGACCGGGAGATCGACTGGGCGATCAAGAAGCGGCTGGTGGACCGGTACCGCCTGCGCAAGAGCCTCGAGCTGTCCAGCGCGCGCGTCGCACAGCTCGACCTGGCTTACCACGACATCCGGCGGGGCCGGGGCCTCTTCGACATGCTGCAGCGCAAGGGCATGGTCGACCGGGTCACCGACGACGGTGAGATCGAGGCGGCCAAGGACACCCCACCGCAGACCACCAGGGCCAAGCTGCGGGGCGACTTCATCGCCGCCGCCCAGGCCGCCGGTCGGGACTTCACCGTCGACTGGGTGCACCTCAAGCTGAACGACCAGGCGCAGCGCACCGTGCTGTGCAAGGACCCGTTCCGGTCCATCGACGAGCGGGTGGACCGGCTGATCGCGTCGCTTTAGGAAGGTCCTGAATGATTCCGGGCGTCGCGCGGTACGCCTGAGTTATTCAGGGCGCTCCCAGCTACCGGACGCGCCGCCGGGCCAGCCGGCCGCCCGGTTTGAAGACCGAGAGGACGGCCGCCGCACTGATCATGACGACGTGGTAGACCGCCATCGCCACCAGCCAGCGCTGCGCGCTGAGGTACTCGGGGCTACCCGTCGCGTCCGCGTGCTGCACGGTGTACCGCAGCAACGTCGGCGAGTTCGCGATGGTGACCACGATGGTGGCGACAACCAGTACCAGCTTGGTCGGCACCCACCAGTACCGGAAAAGACTCCACGAGGTGCCGAAGGACAGCACCAGGCCGGTGAACAGCGTAATCAGCGCGGCCGGACGGGCCAGCCAGCTGACCATCAGCTCGTGCAGGGCGTACCCGCCGCGCAGTGTGGCCGCGTCCCGGGTACCGAGTAGCGCGAGCGTCAGTACGACGAACCCGGCCGACACGCCCAGCCACCCGACCGACGACACGACGTGCACCAAGACGACCGCCTTGCGCCATGGCGGGCTCAGCCGGCGCTTCGGTCGCGTCGCGACGGTGCCATTGCTCGATGCCACGATGACTGCCATGCGCTGAGCGTTCCGGCCGGTGCGGTGGCTGTCGTCGGACCGGGGAAGTGTTCCCGGCTACGTCGTCGAGAGTAGACCGGCGGGCCTGACCTCGGCTCCTGACATTCACCACCGCTAGCAGCCCTGTCTTCGCCCGCTGGAAGGTGGGCTGGATATACCCTGCAGGGCGTGTCCTCCGCCCGCGCCGAGCGCCTGGTGAACCTGGTGCTCTGCCTGTTGTCCACTCGGCAGTTCCTGACCGCCGACCGGATCAGGGCGACCGTGCCCGGTTACGACGCGGCCTCTGACGAGTCGTTCTTCCGGATGTTCGAGCGGGACAAGGCGGAGCTGCGGGATCTGGGTATCCCGCTGGAGACCGGCCGCCGCTCCGCGTTCGACACGGTGGACGGCTACCGCATCGCGCGCCAGGACTACGAGCTGGGCGAGGTGGCGCTGGCCGGTGACGAGGCCGCCGCCGTCGCGCTGGCGGCGCGGCTGTGGGACTCGCCGGAGCTGGCCGGCGCGGCACGCGGCGCGCTGGTCAAGCTGCGCGCGGCCGGCGTTGAGGTCGACGAGACGGCCGGCCTCGCGGTGGAACCCAAGGTGCGGGCGGCGGAGCCGGCCTTCGGTCCGCTGCTGGCGGCCGTGCAGGCCGGGCAGGTGGTGAGCTTCGAGCACCGGCCCAACCCGAACACGCCCGCCCGGCGGCGCACCGTCGAGCCGTGGGGTGTGGTCAGCTGGCGTGGCCGTTGGTATCTGGTGGGCCACGACCGCGACCGCGACGACGTGCGCTGCTTCCGGCTGTCCCGGATCAGCGAGCCGGTCAGCCCCCGTGGGCCGGCGGGCGCGGTGCACCGGCCGGACGGGGTGGACCTGATGGACCTGGTCCGGCGCAGCGCGGGTCCGCCGCCGGTGATCGGGGTGGCCCGGGTCTGGGTGGCCAGCGGCCGGGCACTGGGGTTGCGCCGGCTGGGCCGGGTGGCCGGGCCGCGCGAGCACGCCGGCCGGCCCGGCGATGTTTTGGAGCTGGAGCTGCGCAGCCCGGAGACGGTGGCCAGGTGGGTCGGCGGGCACGGGCCGGACGTAGTGGTCCTTGACCCGCCGGAGCTGGTCGACGCGGTACGGCGTGGCTGGCTGGCCGCCGCGAAGGCGCACGCCACCACGACATCGAGCTCAGGGACTTCGTCGGGCCCGGGTGGGGTGCCGACCCAGGCCGGGGCACGGGTCGGCGGGACCGTCCGGTGAACCGGAAGCCGGCCGGTCCGGCCGGTATCGCCGCGCGGCTGCCCCGGCTGCTCTCCCTGGTGCCGTACCTGCTGGCGCACCCCGGTGTCCGGGTGGCCGACGCCGCAGCGGACTTCGGGGTGAGCGAGAAGCAGCTGTGGCGGGACCTCGAGCTGCTGTGGATGTGCGGACTGCCCGGCTACGGCCCTGGCGACCTGGTCGACCTTTCGTTCTCCGAGGACACCGTGACGGTCACCGAGGACGCCGGCATGCGTCGCCCGCTGCGGCTGACCACCGCCGAGGCGACCGCGCTGCTCGTCGCGCTGCGCGCGCTGACCGAGGTGCCGGGCATGGTGGACGGCGAGGTGGTGCGCCGTGCCGTGGTCAAGATCGAAGCGGCGGTGGGGGCGGCGGCACCGGCAGGGATGGCGGTCGGGCTGACCGCCCGCGAGGAGGAGACCACCTCCGCCGTGCGAGGGGCGTTGGACCGGGGCCGCGCGCTGCGGATCCGCTACTACACCGCGTCCCGGGACGTGGTCGGCGAGCGGACCGTCGACCCGATGCGGCTGCTGCTGGTCGAGGGCCGGGGCTACCTGGAGGCCTGGTGCCGGTCGGCCGAAGGCGTCCGGCTGTTCCGGCTGGATCGGGTGGACGACATCCAGGAGCTGTCCGAGCGCGCCGCGCCGCCGGCATCCGCACGGCCGACGGATGTGTCCGACGGCCTGTTCCGGCCCGCTCCGGACCAACAGGAAGCCCTGCTGAGGCTGGAGCCCGAGGCCCGCTGGGTGGCCGAGTACTACCCGGTGGACGAGGTCGTGGAGTGCGCCGAAGGGGCGGTCGAGGTCGCACTGCGTTTCACCGACGACGCCTGGCTGGTCCGGCTGGTGCTCGGGCTGGGCGGCCGTGCCCAGGTGCTGCGCCCGGCGCGGCTGCGCGGCGAGGTGGCCGACCGGGCCGAGGAGGCGCTGCGCGGTATGGCACTGGGCTGAGCGGGTGAGAGATGGGCGGATAGAGTGATCTCCATGGGGTGGCTACCGAGCATTGTGGTGCTCGTCGTGGGAGTTGTGCTGCTGGTCGTGCTGGCGGTGCGGCTGCGTCGCGCGCTCGTTCCGGCGCGGGCCGCCGCCGATGCGTTCGGCGTGGCGACCCAGGGCCGGACCATGCGGATCCGGGCGGCGATGACCGAGCTGGCCTTGTCCCGGATGGTTCGGCGGGCCGCTCGTCAGCCCGGCCCTGACGCGTAGCATCGGGTTCACACGACCGGGGCGAGAGGTGCGTCAATGCTTGGCGGCTGGGAATGGCTCATTCTGCTCGTCGTCGTGCTGCTGTTGTTCGGGGCCAAGCGGCTGCCCGAGATGGCCAGGTCGGTCGGCCAGTCGGCCAGGGTGTTCAAGGGCGAGATGAAGGGCATGAAGTCCGACGACGAGGCGAAGGGCCGTGCCGAAGAGCCGAAGGGCCGTGCCGAAGAGCCGCGTTCCCCGGGCCGGGCCGCGCTGCCACCCGGAGAGTCGTCGCCACGGCCAGCGGCCGGTGCCCCTCGGCAGCACCCGGACAGCCACCCCGACGGGACGCGGTAGACCGTCGAGGTGTGGAAGCCGCTCGCTCGCCGCCGCCGTCGCAGGGAGAACCCCGACGGCACGATGACGCTCATCGAGCATATCTACGAACTGCGTAACCGGCTGGGCGTCGCGTTGCTCGCGATCGCGGTCATGTCGATCGTCGGCTACGTCTGGTTCGGGGTCGCGTTCTTCGGCTGGCCGAGCCTTGGGGACATGCTCAAGGAGCCGTACTGCTCGCTGCCGGCCGCCGCGCGCCCGACGCTCAACGCGGCCGGTGGCTGCACCCTCTACGGCAACGGCGCGTTCGACCAGTTCTCGCTGCGGATGCGGGTCGGCATCGCGGCGGGTGTCGTGCTGGCCAGCCCGGTCTGGTTCTACCAGCTGTGGGCCTTCATCATGCCCGGTCTCTACGTCAAGGAACGCAAGTTCGCGCTGATCTTCGTCACGGCCGCGGCGACCCTGTTCCTCGCCGGGGCGGCGATGGCCTACTACGTGATCCGCGAGGCGTTGGGTTTCCTGCTCACCATCAGCGCCGACGTGCAGACCACGCTGCTGTCAGGGGAAAGCTACTTCGGCCTGCTCATCGCGTTGCTGCTGATCTTCGGGGTGAGCTTCGAGCTGCCGCTGCTGGTGGTGATGCTCAACCGCGTCGGCGTGGTCAGCTACGCCAAGCTGCGCAAATGGCGGCGGGGGTTGATCTTCGGGCTGTTCGTGTTCGCCGCCGTGGCCACGCCGGGCGGCGACCCGATCTCGATGACCGTGCTGGCGCTGACCTTGACGCTGCTGTTCGAGGTGGCGATCCAGATCACTCGGGTGCACGACCGCCGCAAGGCCCGCCGCCTCGCGGCCGAGGAGGCCTTGGACCCGGACCAGCCCTCGCCGTTGGATACCACCCCCAGCCGCCTCGACGACCCGGAGCCGTCCAACCCTGGCCGCAACGGTGACTCCGGCGGCGCCCCGTTCTACGACGACGCAACCTGAGCACCCGGGCGCCTCGTGAGTGCGTAGTGCCCTCCTGAGTGCTGCCATGTCTCAGGTGATGTGTCGCGCTGACCGGCTATCTCCCTCGTCGCGCCCACCGCACGCCGGGTGAAGGGCGGCGTGAGCGGGGACCGGCTCGGGTGTGACAGCCTGGGGTGGTGGCCAGCCGTTCTCCCGCACAGGCGTTCGCCGCGTCCCGTGAGCGTTCCGCGCGGCCCCGGCTCGCCGAGTTCGCCGGCATCCTCCCTTTCGACCTCGACCCGTTCCAGCACCAGGCCTGCGCCGCGCTGGAGGACGGCCACGGAGTGCTGGTCTGCGCGCCCACCGGGGCCGGCAAGACGGTGGTCGGCGAGTTCGCGGTGCACCTGGCGCTGGCCGCCGGCACCAAGTGCTTCTACACCACGCCGATCAAGGCGCTGTCCAACCAGAAACACGCCGACCTGGTGGCCCGCTACGGCCCGGAACAGGTCGGCCTGCTGACCGGCGACACCGCCGTCAACCCGCACGCCCCGGTGGTGGTGATGACCACCGAGGTGCTGCGCAACATGCTCTACGCCGACTCCCCGGCACTGACCGGGCTCGGCTACGTGGTGATGGACGAGATCCACTACCTGGCCGACCGGTTCCGCGGCGCGGTGTGGGAAGAGGTGATCCTGCACCTGCCGGCCGAGGTGTCGGTGATCGGGTTGTCCGCCACGGTCAGCAACGCCGAAGAGTTCGGCGACTGGCTGGTCACGGTGCGCGGCGACACCACCGTGGTGGTCGACGAGCACCGCCCGGTGCCGCTGTGGCAGCACATGATGGTCGGCAACCGGATGTTCGACCTGTTCGCCGGGCAGGACAACACCGGCCACGCCGCCGTCGACCCCGCGCTGATGCGGGAGGTCGAGGAGAACAGCCGACGGTTCGGCGGCGGGGACCGACCGAGGGGCCGGTCCGGGGCCCGCCGCGGCCGCGCCGGGCCACCGCCGCGCGGCGAGCGGTACCGGCCGCCGTCCCGCGTCACGGTCATCGACCGGCTGGACCGGGCCGGTCTGCTGCCGGCCATCACCTTCGTGTTCAGCAGGGCGGGCTGCGACGCCGCTGTCGGGCAGTGCGTGCGCGGCGGGTTGCGGCTGACCACCGAGGACGAGGTCGCGCGGATTCGGCGGATCGTGGCCGAGCACACCAGCGGGCTGCCCGAGGACGACCTGACCGTGCTCGGGTTCTGGCCGTGGCGCGACGCGCTGGAACGCGGTATCGCCGCGCACCACGCCGGCATGCTGCCCGCGTTCAAGGAGACCGTCGAGGAACTGTTCGTCCAAGGTCTCATCAAGTGCGTGTTCGCCACCGAAACCCTCGCGCTGGGCATCAACATGCCGGCCCGCACGGTCGTGCTGGAACGACTGGTCAAGTACAACGGCGAGTCGCACGCCGACCTCACCCCCGGCGAGTACACCCAGCTCACCGGGCGGGCCGGCCGCCGGGGCATCGACGTGGAGGGCCACGCCGTTGTGCTCTGGCAACCGGGGGTGGACCCGGGTCAGGTCGCCGGCCTGGCCTCCACCCGGACCTACCCGCTGCGAAGCTCGTTCCGGCCCGGCTACAACATGGCGGTCAACCTGATCGGCCGGCTCGGCTCGGCGCAGGCCAGCGCGCTGCTGGAGCAGTCGTTCGCGCAGTTCCAGGCGGACCGCTCGGTGGTCGGGGTGTCCCGGCGGATCGAGCGCAACGTCGAGGCGATGCGCGGCTACGCCGAGTCGATGGAGTGCCACCTCGGGGACTTCGCCGAGTACGCGACACTGCGCAGCCGGCTCAGCGAGCGCGAGAAGGAGCTCAGCAAGGGCAGCGCCGCCGCCCGGCGCGCGGCCACCGCCGACTCGCTCACCGCACTGCGCCCCGGTGACGTGATCGCGGTACCCGCCGGCCGCCGCTCCGGCCTGGCCGTGGTGCTCGACCCGGGGCTGGACCACACCGGCGAACCCCGTCCGCTGGTGCTCAACGAGGACCGGTGGGCCGGGCGGCTGTCCTCGGCGGACTTCCCCGAGCCGATCGAGGCGCTGGGTCGGATGCGGCTGCCCAAGCGGGTGGACCACCGGGTGCCCCGGATTCGCCGCGACCTTGCTTCCAGCCTGCGCAACACCGGCATCCGGCCGCCGGTCCGCCGCCGCGCCGACCGGGCGGATGCCGCGGACGACACCGAGCTCGCCGCGCTGCGCAGGGCGCTGCGCGCACACCCGTGCCACGGCTGCGACGACCGGGAGGCGCACGCCCGGTGGGCCGAGCGCGCCATCCGGCTGGAACGGGAGACCGACCAGCTGCGGCAGAAGGTCAGCGCCACCACCCACTCGCTGTCCCGCGCGTTCGACCGGATCTCCGCGCTGCTGGTGGAACGCGACTACCTGGAGGGGGACACGGTCACCGGACACGGCCGGGTGCTGTCCCGGTTGTGGGGCGAGTCGGACCTGCTCGCCGCCGAGTGCCTGCGCCACGGCGTGTGGGACTCGCTGCCGCCGGCGGAACTGGCCGCCGTGGTGTCCGCGCTGGTCTACGAGTCGCGCCGGGACGATGGCGGCATGCCGAGGGTGCCGGCCGGCCCGGTGGCCGAGGGCCTGGCGGCCACCATGCGGATCTGGGCGGACCTGGATCTGGACGAGCGTCGGCACCGGGTGGAGCGGACCAGGGAGCCCGACGCCGGCTTCGCCTGGCCGGTGCACCGGTGGGCCCGGGGCCAGTCATTGGCCGCCGTGCTGACCGCCGCCGAGCAGAACGGCCAGGAGCTGTCCGCCGGCGACTTCGTGCGCTGGTGCCGTCAGGTGATCGACCTGCTGGACCAGCTCGCGGCGGTGGCCGGCCCTGGCAGCCCGGTCGGCCGGTCCGCCGCCCGCGCGGTACAGGCGGTACGGCGCGGCGTGGTGGGACTCGGCACCTGAGCGGCCGGTCCGCTGCGGACCCACCCGCTGTGATCCAATTGGTTGCTCGTGCACCGAAGGAGTGTGCTTCGATCGAGTGATACGAACCGGTCTGTCCGAGAGGTCGCCATGAGTAGCCCAGAGGGGCCCGGGGAGCCCGAGCGCGACGAGACGGGCTCGCGTGCGACGCTCACGCCACCGGCCGGCCCGGCGGACCAGGCGGCGGGACCGGGCGGTTGCGGCGCGGCCGAAGTGGCTGGCCCGCCGAGCGTGTGGCAGGCGCCCAGCTACCGGCCCCGCCCGGCGCCGAAGCCCACCTTGGCGCCGGCGCCCTCCGAGGGCGAGGCGGCCACGCCCAGCCACTTTGCGCCGCCCACCGGCGTGCCCTACCAGCGGGTCCGGCCCCGCCATGCCGGGCCGCCGGTTTCCCACGGCATGGTCAAGCTGTCCTACGTGCCGCCGCCGGTTTCCAAGGCGATGAATGCGCACACCCAGCCGATCCCTCGGGTCGGCGCGACACCCGAGGGCGAACGGCCGGACAGCTCGCAACGGCGGCCGGCCGGGGTGTCCCCGTGGCTGTTCGCCGCCGCCGTGTGTGCACTGGTCACCGTGGTCGCGGTGCTCGGGTTCATCACTCCGGGGTTCTTCACCACCAAGGTGCTCGACCATGCCGCCGTGCAGAACGGGGTCCGGACAGTTTTGCGCAACGACTACCGGATGCCGGACGTGTCCGATGTGCTGTGCCCCTCGGACCAGAAGGTGCGGCCGGGGACGACGTTCGACTGTGTGGCCCGGATCAACCAGCACCTGGTGAAGGTGCGGGTGATCGTCCAGGACCGGGACGGCCGCTACCAGGTCGGTCGGCCGAGCTGAGCACAGTTGGGGGCTCCGCACCCAACGGCCCCCGGGACTGCGTGACAGTCGGGGGGTCCGCCCAACCGGCCCCGGGACTGCGTGGGCCCGGCTCGCCGGGGCTCTTCAGCCACCGAAGCCGGCTCGGTCAACCGGCGGCGCACCGGCGCAGCGCGGCGACCAGCCGGTCGGTCGGGCCGTTCAGGCCCCAGCGCCCGGTCAGCTCGGCCAGCCGGTCCGGGTCCACCGCCTCGGCGGGCAGCGCGTCGTCGCGGTCGAGGTGCACCGGAGCATCGGTGGCCACCCGCACCACCGGCTCCACCACGGCCAGGTAGGCGTCGGCCGCCGCGAGCTTGCCGCGCACCCCGGCGGCCAGCCGCGAGTCGGACCGGTCGGCCACCGCCGCGCGCAGCCCCGCCCACGAGTCGAACCGGGAGACCACCGTGGCGGCGGTCTTCTCCCCGACGCCGGGCACGCCGGGTAGGCCGTCCGAGGGGTCGCCGCGCAGCATAGCCATCTCGGCGTAGGCGGGACCGGCCCGCTCCACCGGGACGCGGTACTTCGCGGCCAGCTCGGCCGGGCCGAACACCTCGGCCTTGGCAAGCCCTCGACCTGCATAGATGACCCGGATCGGGGTGGGGGAGTCCCGCACCACCTGCAGCAGGTCCCGGTCTCCGCTGACCACCTCGACCGGGTCCCGGTGCTCGGTCGCGCACAGCGTGCCGATCACGTCGTCCGCCTCGTAGCCGGCCGCGCCGCCGGTGGCGATGCCGGCCGCCGCGAGCACGCCGAGGATGATCGGTACCTGCGGCATCAACGCGTCCGGCACCGACTCGGCCGGGCCGGCGCCGCCGTGCGGCATGCCGTCGGCGCCGGTCAGTACTGCGCCCTCGGCCACCCGGTGCGCCTTGTAGGACGGGATGGCCGAGACCCGGAATGCCGGCCGCCAGTCCAGGTCGAGGCAGGCGACCAACCTGGCCGGCCGGCGCTCCGCGACCAGCCTGGCGACCATGTCGGTGAAACCACGCACCGCGTTCACCGGTGTGCCGTCCGGCGCCTTGATCGACTCCGGCACACCGTAGAAGGCGCGGAAGTACAAGCTCGCCGCGTCCAGCAGCAGCAACGGTCCGCTCACCGGGCACAGCTTGCCAGCACCCCGGTATTTCGCTCCATTCGGCGGTTCCCCGGCGCGGCCCCGGGGACAATTATTTCGACCGGAACAAGCCTAGGCACCCCCCGGTCTAGCGCCCCGACCCGACTGCCGGCACCATGTGCCTGGTGGTGGGTGAGTATCGCAACATGGGTCCGGACGACGAGTACGGGCGACCTCAGGGTGGTTATCCGCCCGCGCCGGTGCGTACCGAGGTCAACGTGGGTCGGCTGTGGGCCGGCGGAGTGGCCGCCGCGGTGGTCGCGGCACTGATCGCGATGGTCGGCGTGCTGGTGGCGCGGGCGGTGTTCCAGCTCGCTGTGCTGTCGTCGAAGAAATACGGCGCGTTCGGTGACGACACCACCGTGCAGCTGTGTGTGGCCGCGGCGGTCGCCGCGTTGCTGGCCACCGCGCTGGTGCACCTGTTGTTGGTGAGCACACCGAGCCCGCTGTCCTACTTCGGCTGGATCGTGGGGCTGCTGACCGTGGCCGCGGTGGTGGCGCCGTTCCTCGGCTCGTCGTCCGTGCCGATCCGGCTGGCCGAAGCGCTCATTCACCTGATCATCGGCATCGCGATCGGCGGGCTGGTGAGCAACGCCGCCGCCAGCGCAAGCCGCCTTGCCCTGCGCCGCTAGAAAGTAGTCCCGGTCTGTTGGGGGTGCAGCCCCCAAAAGACCTGTGTGCTTTGCGTCTGGCGTCCGGAAATGTCACTCTGCACTGAGCCATCTGCCGATGGTTCAATTGGGAGGGCATCGTGGCCAGCTCACCAGGTTCGTTGGACGACATGTTCCCGCCGGGAAGTCTTCCGCCCAGCGTCGCGGCACTGCCGGAGGACGTGCGCGAGCGGTTGGCACAGCAGGTCGGGGTGGCACAGCGTCACCAGGCCCGGGTGGTGGAGAACGCGGTGCGCGATGCCGTCAAGGGTGTCCCGCTGCCGGTGCGCGGCATCATCCGCACGGCGTTGCTCGGATGAGCGGGTCGACGCGCCACAACCCCTCGGTCACCCGGATCGCCCGGCTGCTCGGCGTGCCGGCCGAGGACGTACACGGGTTGGACGAACTCCCGGAGCAGGACCTCCGGGCGTTGCACGACCTGATCAGCGAGGCCATCTTCGCGCGTTACCGGCGGCACTTCGCCCGTATCGCCGGGTTGTCCCAGGCGCTGCCCGGCCGGCTCGCGGCGAAGCTCGCCGAGCGGTTCCTGCCCCCGCCGCTGGCCGCCAGGGTGGCGGAGCTGCTCGAACCGGGCAAGGCCCGCGAGCTGATCACCAGGCTGTCACTGGACTACCTCGCGGAGGTGGCCATCAACCTGGACCCGGGCCGGGCGCGGGTGGTGGTGGCGGCGATCCCGCCCGAGCGGGTCGCGCAGATCACCCGCATTCTGTTCGGCCGCCGGGAGTACCTGGCGGTGGCGGAGTTCGCCGGTGCCGTCCCCCGCGAGTCGCTCGCCGCGGTGCTGGAAGTGGCCGCCGCCCGCGACCTTCTCGAGGTCGTGCCACTGCTGACCTGGAACGACGAGATCGAGCAGGCCGTTGACGATGTGCCGGCCGCCCGGATCGACGGGATCCTGCGCGAAGTCGCCTCGGCCGGGCGCTGGGACCAGGGCAGCTACCTGATCGAGCGGCTCAGCGAAGCGAGCCGCCAACGGTTGCTGACCCGGGTGTCCGATGCACCGGAGGAGGTGCTGCGCGCCTTCGGCGAGGCCGACGACGCCGGCGAGCTTGGCAGCGCGGCGTCCCTGCTGCTGCGTGAGGCACAGCGGCTGCGCGCCGGGGACCGGATGCGGGCCGGCATCCCGGAGGCGTCCTGAGCCGACCTCAGGCGGCGTCAGGTCCCGGGCTGGACGGCGCTGTCACGCCACCCACCGCTTTGGGTACCAACAGGTCACCGATGAGCGGCACCGCGAGGAAGCCCTCGGCGCCGGCGTAGAGCAGCCCGACCTTCGGCAGGTCGGTGGGGCGCCGGTAGGCAAGCACCCTCGGGAGCCATTCGGGGTCGAACTTGTCGTTGAAGTCGCGCAGCGAGCGGATCTGGAAGAACGGGTTGAGCACCCCGACCAGCTTCCTGGCCAACCGCTCGGCCGGGGTGAACGGGACGTCGTCGGCGAACAACCGACCCCACATCGCGAAGTTCATCGACAGCCGGACCACGCCCCGCTCGCCGAGCTCCCGCGCTGTGGAGGCGATCAGGAACTCGGTCATGCCGTTGGGCGCCGACGGGTCGTGGCGCATC
The DNA here is from genome assembly GCA_036500625.1 of Pseudonocardia sp. Classification (GTDB taxonomy): domain Bacteria; phylum Actinomycetota; class Actinomycetes; order Mycobacteriales; family Pseudonocardiaceae; genus Pseudonocardia. The sequence continues at coordinate 14,443 of DASYBQ010000151.1, forward strand.
AGGTCGAGCGTGTAGCCGAAGTCCGGGCCGTAAGCGGGCACCAGGCGCAGGAAACCGCCTGGCACGTCGTTCTCGTCCAGCGCGACACACAGCAGGAACTCGTGATTCGCTCCTCCGCCCTTGATGTCCTGGCTCAGTGACATGGTGAAACCACGTTCCGGTGCCTTGCCGCGCCACCGCGCGCTGATCGCGTTCAGCTCACGCACCAGGCGTGGCGAGGCGTCCGACTCGGCCACCACCTGGAACCGGTACCGCCGGCCGACTCGCCGCACGGCGGCCCGCACCGTCTTGGGTGAGCTGTCGAGGCCGAAGGTGTCGCAGCGCAGGATCGCCTCGTCACCCAGGTAGAACGCGCGGAACCCACGTGCCTCGTATGCCGGGAAGTCGCTCTCCCGGATGGCGAGGAAAGCCGGGTTCCATGCCCGCTCCTCGCACATGGCCAGAAACTCGTCGAGCAGCCTCGGCAGCGACTCCGGCGCGCCGATCGGGTCACCGGCCACCAGCGCATAACCGCCGACGTAAGTGTAGGCGAGCAGCGCCTCGCCGTCGGAACCGAAGAAGAAGCTCTTGTCGTCACGCAGCGCGAAGTAGGCCAGCGTGTCCCAGCCGTAGGTGTGCACCAGGCGCCGCGCGTGCTGCCACTCGGCCTCGGTGTGCGGGCCTCGGGCGCGCAGCGGGCGGAATACCAGCACCGCGAACACCAGCAGCCCTACCGCGCCCAGTGCGGCGAGCGCGGTAGGGAAGAACACATCGAACCGGGGACGCAGGTAGAGGTAGTCGCCGTCCAGCCCGATCAAGCCGCTGAGCACGGTGCTGACCGCTCCGGAGAAGCTGAACTCCGGGCGTAGGAAGTGTCGCTCGTAGTACAGGCTCGCCACGCCGACGACCAGCACCGCGCCGAGATAGGTCGGTATGAAGCGGGCCAGGCGAAGCAGCGAGGGTGGGTCGGGCGCGGCGCGGAACCGTTCCTGGGTGAGCGCCAGCGCGAGCCCCATCCCGAGGTTCCACACCGTGGCGGCGTGTGGGCCGTCCTTGACCACGTGGGCGATGGCGCTGATTGCGAACAGCGAAAGCGCGATCCGCCAGGCGGCCCGCTTGCGTTTGGCCAACTGGTCGGCCAGCAGCAGCAGGCCCAGCCCGACCACCAGCGACAACACCCCACCCGCCACGGTGAACCAGGCCGGCTCGAGCACCTGGGCCAACCGCAGGAACCGGGTGTGCAACCCGGGGCGCAGCACCATCAGTTCCAGCAGACCGCTCAGCGCGGTGAGCCCGGCGATCAGCCGCACCGGCCATCTCGGCTCGGCGGCCGAGGCCGGGTACTCCCGCGACGCGGTCGTGAGTGCGGCGTGCCCTTCTGGGGGCACCGCCCACTCACGAGACCCGGGCTGGCCGGTCGGAAGCGGGACAGCCGCCGCGTCGGGCCCGGTACTTTGCGGGGCCAGTGTCGGTGGCCGCACCGGGCGCGGCGCGCCGCGCGGGCCGCCGGCCGCGGCGGGGGTCTCCGGGCGCAGGGTGGGGAAGAGGATGACCTCGCGTATCGAGTCCACCTCGGCCAGCAGCATCACCAGCCGGTCCAGCCCGATGCCGATGCCGCCGGTCGGCGGCATGCCGTGCTCCAGCGCCCGGATGTAGTCCAGGTCGATCTCGCCGGCCTCCGGGTCACCCTCGGCCCTGGCACGCGCCTCGGCCTGGAACGCGGCGAGCTGCTCGACCGGGTCGTTCTGCTCGCTGTAGGCGTTGCACAGCTCGAAGCCGCCGACGATCAGCTCGAACCGCTCGACGTAGGCCGGGTCGTCTCGGTGCCGTCTGGCCAGCGGGGACACCTCGGCCGGGTAGTCCACGCAGAACAGCGGCCCGGTGACGTGCTGCTGGACCTTCTCGTCGTAGACCTCCTTCATCAGCCGCCCGGCGCCCCAGCTTGCCCGGTGCGGGATGCGCAGCCGGTCCAGAATCGCTCTGGCCTCGTCGATCGGCATGTCGGGGTGCATCCGCGCGCCGGTTTTCCGCTCGATCAGGTCGGCGAAGCGGACCCTGGGCCACGGCTGGCCCAGATCGAGGACTCCGTCACCCACCCGCAGCGTGGTCCGGGTGCCAATGCTGTCCCGCGCCGCGCCGCGCACCAGGTCCTCGACCAGCTCCATCATGTCGTGGTAGTCGGCGAACGCCTGGTAGGCCTCGAGCAGGGTGAACTCCGGATTGTGCCGGGTGTCGACGCCCTCGTTGCGGAACACCCGGCCGATCTCGAACACCCGCTCCATGCCGCCAACGACGAGCCGCTTGAGGTGCAGCTCCAGCGCGATGCGCAGATACAGGTCGATGCCGAGCGCGTTGTGGTGGGTGACGAAGGGCCGTGCCGTCGCGCCGCCCTGGATGTTCTGCAGCACCGGCCCCTCGACCTCGACGAACCCTCGGTCGGACAGGTTGCGCCGGATCGCCGCGATCGCCGCGTGGCGGATTCGGAAAATCTCCCGGGTGCGCTCGTTGACCTCGAGGTCGAGGTAGCGCTGTCGGTAGCGGGTCTGCACATCGGTCAGACCGGCCCGGCTGCTCGGCGGCGCGGACAGCGCCATGGCCAGCGGCTGGAACTCGGTGACCCGAACCGACAGCTCACCCCGCCGGGTAGTCATCACCGTGCCGCGCACGCCCACCCAGTCGCCCCGGGACAGGGCGTTGAACTCCTGGTGGGCCGCCGCGCCAAGGGTGTCACGGGCCAGGAACAGCTGGATCTGGCCCGTGCTGTCGGCCAGCGTGGCGAAGCTGAGATGTCCTTGCCGGCGCAGCGCGCGCAGCCGACCCGCGATGCTGACCTCGTGGCCGGTCTCCCGGCCGGCCGCGAGGGTGGTGTACTGCTCCCGGATCCGGGCGACCGAGCTGGTGGTGACGTAGCGGTACGGCAGGCTTGGCTGCCACGTCAGCCCGGTTGCCGTGCCACCCGGCGCGGATGGTGGCGCGGCGGGGGCCTGGTCGGCACCGGCGACGTGGTCACCCTGGGAACGGCGCTCGAGGCCACGCTGGGGTACCACCTGGCCAAGATAGCCGCGCCCGCCAGTCGGGCGGGCACGGTGGTGCGGCAACTGGCGGGCCGGCCGGCGGGCACTAAGCTGACCGGCCATGAACGTCCCCGCCGAGCTGTTGGCGCAGCGGCTGCGCCGCGCGTCCGAGGAAGCCGCCCGCCACGACGTGGATCTGCTGGTGGTCACGCCGGGCACCGACCTGCGCTACCTGCTGGGCATCGAGACCAGCACGCACGAGCGGCTGACCTGCCTGGTGCTGGCCGCCGCCGGGCACCGGGCCCCACCCGCGCTGGTGGTGCCCCGCCTCGAGGCGCCGGGCATGGCCGACCTGCCGTTGGACGAGCTCGGTGTCGAGCTGGTCACCTGGACCGACTCCGACGACCCGTACCTGTTGGTCAGTGACCTGGCCGGGGTACCGAGCAGGATGGCCGTGGTCGACTCCATGGCGGCCCGGCACGTGTTCGGGCTGCGCGACCGGCTGCCCGGTGTCGGCCAGACCCTCGCCGGCCCGGTGCTCGCCGAGCTGCGGATGCGCAAGGACTCCGCCGAGGTGGCCGAGCTGCGCAAAGCCGCGGCGGCGATCGACCGGGTGCACGCCCGGATGGGCGAGCTGCTGCGCCCGGGTCGCACCGAGGCGCAGGTCGGCGCGGACATCGCCGACGCCATCGTGGCCGAGGGGCACACCGAGGCGGCGTTCGTGATCGTGGGTTCCGGCCCGAACGGAGCCAGCCCGCACCACGACCTCTCCGACAGAGTGATCAAGCCGGGCGATGTCGTGGTGGTCGACATCGGCGGCCCGCTGCGCACCGGCTACAACTCCGACTGCACCCGCACCTACGCGGTCGGCGCTGAGCCGGCCGGGGATGTCCGGGAGATCTACCAGGTGCTGCAGGCGGCGCAGGAGGCGGCCTGCCAGGCGGTCCGCCCTGGTGCGACCGCGGAGTCGATCGACGCGGCGGCCCGGCACATCATCACCTCGGCCGGCTTCGGTGAGCAGTTCGTGCACCGGACCGGGCACGGCATCGGCCTCGACGTGCACGAGGAGCCTTACATCGTCGGCGGCAACGCGCTGGAGCTCACCGAGGGCATGGCGTTCAGTGTGGAGCCGGGCATCTACCTGGACGGCCAGTGGGGCGCCCGGATCGAGGACATCATGGTGGTCACCGGCGACGGTGGCGAGCGGCTGAACGGCCGGCCACGGGACCTGGTGGTGCTCTGAGGTCGGTGCCCGTGCCGCGGCGGGCGCCCTAGAGGTAGGGGTTGATCCCCTTGTTCAGCAGGCTCGGCACGCTGAACGCATCGCAGCCGTCCTGGATGTAACCCTGCCGGCAGCCGTTGCGGTACTGCTCCTCACCACTGGTCAAGTTGCGCCTGATGCTCCGGTGCTGGTTCTTGGCAGGGATCTTCCTGGCTTTTGTTTTCTTCGCCTTGGCGTGGTGCGCGCCGTGGTCGGAGTCCGTGCGCAGCGCGACGCCGCCGCTGTCGGCGCTGTTGGCCGCCGGGAAGTGCTCGGTACTCGGCGTGGCCGCCATCGCGGCGACAGGGGAGAGCACGGTGGCGCCGAGCGCGGCGCCGGTCAGGGCGACCGTGGACAACGCCCGGGTACGTGGTGTGGCAGCGCGATGCCGTGGCATGGGGAGCCGACCTTCTTCCGTTGGGGAGCAACGTCTTCTGTCGGGGTCTTTAGGTCGTGCTCACTGCTAGTACCCAGCCGATTACACCGGCAAACCCGCCATTAACACGGCCGCTATGGGGCTGGGTCTTGGGTGGGTGATAATGTGAGATCAGACACACTCACGGACTGGAGGTGCGACCATGTCCCGGCCGCTTTCTCCCCAGGTTCTGGCACAGATCCTTGTCGGGCTGAAGTTTCCCGCCGATCGGTGGCAGGTCGTCGCGCATGTCGATGACTACGGCCCGGATCTCGGGACCCGACACCTGTTCTGGCAGCTGCCGGAGCGGACCTACCTGACTGTCGCCGCCGTGCTGGAGGCAATGGCCGCCTTGACCGCCTCGGCCGGGTTGGCTAGCGACAAGGCCCCGGGCCGGCTGAGCTCATCGGAGCCCTAGTACTGCAGGGCCGGTAAGGCGAGTCGGCCCTGCGAGGCTCCGGAGGAGTTCCGGCGAAGGCCGGCGCTGTGAATGTCGGCAACCAGGGCGCCGAACCTTGGTGGCGGCACCCCAGGGTGAGCATAAGCGCGCTCTTTGGGCCGAAGGCCCGAACTTGCGGAGGCGGGCCCGAAGGGTCCCCGATCGGAAGTTCTCGCGCGAGAACAGGCCCTGCAGTACTAGGAGCCAGGGCGCAGGCCCCACGGGTGTAGCCGGGGATAGCCCCGGTCGGAGATCTGACGGCGTAGGCGCAACGAGTACCGAGGGTTGTCGCGCAGCCTCCTGGCCAGCTCCTGCTCGATCAGGATGCGACCGGGCCGGGCGTGCACACACAGTCGGGAGGCGTTGTCCACCACCTCGCCGTAGATGTCCCCGAACCGGGTCAGCACCGAACCCGTGGCAAGGCCGGTGCGCAGTTCGGGCATCTCGGACACGTCCACGGAGCGCGCCAACAGCTCCAAGGCGATGTCCGCGGCATCCTCCGGCCTGTCCGTAACGAACAGCACCGCGTCGCCGACCGTCTTCACGATCCGACCGCCATGGTCGGCGATCAGGTCACCCGCGATGCCGTGGAACAGCTCGATCAGCTCGATCAGCTGGCTGGGCGTCAGCCGGCGGGCGGTGCGGGTGAAGCCGACCAGATCCGTGGAACCCACGGTGAGCATGCGCACGTCCGCCTCGTCCGGGGCGCTGGCCATCAGCCGACCGGCGGCGACGGCAAGGTGGCGCCGCCAGACGTAGTCCTGCAGCTCCTCTAGCGCGGGCACCAGCCGTGCCAGGTCGGTGGTGCGTTGCCCCGGCGGCCGGGGGCTTTCGGAGAGTAGGTGGTAGAGCAGCTCGACCTGCCATTCGGCCAGCCCGGCCATGGTCTGCGACATCGAGCGGATTGCCGCGTCCTGCAGGTCCACCGAGATCAGGCCGGTAGCCCGCAGCTGCTCGAGCTGGCCGACCGCCTCCAGGTCACCGTCGGTGAAAACGGCCTCGTCCTCGTCGACATCGGCGAAACCCAGCGCGCGCCACAGCCGCTGGCCGCGTTCTTCGCCGATATCGGTCAGTTCGCGCATCTGCCGCTGGCTGTAGCGGCGCGGCCCGCGCAGCATGATCTCCTCCACCCGGAGCGCCTCGGCGGCGTCTACGTCCGCCGCGAGGTCGCCGTCGTCGGTCGGACCGCCCACATCGGTGCCATCCCCGGCGCTGGCCTCGGTGTCCACCTCGCCGTATCCGAGGGCACGGCGCAGCGCGGCACGCCAACCCTCGCTGTCGGCCGACGCCATGCTGCCTCCACTGCTCACCCGCACTTACCTACCATCGCTGCCCGGCCGGACCAGACTGCCCCGCCCCGGTAGGCCGGCGCCACCGGGTAGCTACCTCGTGACTGTGTAGTGCCCCCGGAGAGCACTGCGCACTCACGAGCGTGCGCGGCGGAGCTGCATCTCAGGAACGTGTCTGAGATGGGTCTAGCCTGGGTGTCGGGCCGGTAGGGGAGGGTGCGCATGGCCGAGGTGAGGCGGGTTCCGGGGCGGCGCGGCGCCGGCGAGCTCGAGTCCGAGGTTCTTGCCGCGCTCTGGGCCGCGGACCGGCCGCTCACCACTGCCGAAGTGCAGCGTGAGGTCGACGCCGAGCTCGCCTACAACACGGTGCTGACCATCCTCACCAGGCTTTACGAGAAGGGCATTGTGAACCGCTCGGCGGATGGCCGCCGGCACCGCTACCAGCCGGTGAAGGGAGCCGAGGAGCTGGCGGCCGAGCAGATGCAGGCGCTGCTGAGCCGAGGCCCGGACCGGCGCGGCGTGCTGCAGCGCTTCGCGACCTCGCTCACCGAGGAGGACGCCGAGGCTTTATGGGCCATCCTGAGGCGCCGCCGGTGACCGTGTGCGTGTACCTGCCGGTCCTGTTGTCCCTGCTGGTGGCGGGGGTCAGCCGGCTGGTCGCGCCGAGATTGTCGCCGGGTCGGGGCACGGTGCTGACCGTGGTGGGGGCCGCGGTGCTGTGCGCGGGCGCAACCACCTGGGCGCTGGTCCTGCTGGCGGTCTCGCTGCTCGGCTTCACATCGTTCGCCGCGCAGGAGGCCAGCGAGCGGGGGGTGCAGCTGGCGAACCCGGTGCCGGGCGGGGTCGGCGTGGCCGCCCTGCTCGTGCTGGGCTACGGCTTCGTGCGGGTGGTACGGGTGGTACGGGTTCGCGGGGCCACCCGGCGGGAACTGCGGGAGCTGTGTCGCTCCTGTGGCCGAGGTGAGCTCGCGGTGGTGCCGGTGCGCGCCCCGCACGCGTTCGCGGTGCCGGGACGCCCCGGCCGAGTGCTGATCACGCAGGGGCTGCTCGCACTGCTGGATGCCAAGGAACGCCGGGTCGTGCTGGCCCACGAGCGCGCCCACCTGGCCGGTTGGCACCACGGGCTGCGCGCCACGGCGGAGGTGTGCGCGGCGGTGAACCCGATGCTGGTCCCGGTGCGGGAGGCGGTCGCGTTCCTGGTCGAGCGCAACGCGGATGAGCACGCCGCCACGGTGAGCGGCAGCCGTGAGGTCGCCGCCACGGCATTGGCCAAGGCCGCGCTGGCCGAGTCCGGCGGGTGGGCCACGGCGGTGCTGGCGTTCCTCGCCTGCGACGTGCCGGCCCGGGTCGCCGCGCTGCACGCCGCCGCACCGCGACCTGACCGGGTGCTACCAGGTGGTTTCCTACTGTTGGGTCTGAGTACAGCTTTTGCGGCGGTACAGGCCACCCTCGCGTTCTATCAATTGATCCACTGGCTGTGGTTGGGCTGAGGCTCGGCTGAGGGACTGGCGGCTGCCTTGGTTGCGTCGGCTACTCTTACAGCTTGTAGGAGTTCGCCTTGTCACCCGGCAACCCAGAGAGTCGAGGACCGATGGGCCGAGCGGCCAGCGGTGAGACAGCCCGAATCCTGGTTATCTCCGGCAGCGTCGGCGCCGGGCACGACGGCGCCGCCGACGAACTGATAGAGCGGTTACAGACCTGGGGCGTGCGGGCCGAGCGCCGCGACTACCTCGACGCCGTGCCCCGCTTCGCGCGGCTGGTCCTGCGGGAGGGCTACACACTCAGCATCGGCTACGCGCCGAGGTTCTTCGAGTGGCTGTTCGTCAGCCTGGAACGCAGCGGCTGGGTACAGCGGATCACGCTCGGACTGTGCCACCTGGCGCGGCCCCGGGTCCGGCGCTGGGCGAAAGACTTCCCGGTGGTGGTGTCCACCTACCCGCTGGCCAGCCAGACACTCGGCCAGCTGCGTGGCGCCGGTGCGCTCGACGCGACCACCGTGACCTTCCTGACCGACCCAGCGGTGCACCGGATGTGGGTGCACCCCGAGGTGGACCATCACCTCACCGTGACCGAGGCGACCTCGCGGATGGGCCGGCTGATGTACCGGACCGCGATGCAGCCGGTCGGTGGCCTGGTCTCCGCCCGGTTCCGCGAGCACCCCAGCCCGGATCTGCGCGCCTCGGCCCGCGCCGAGCTGGGCCTGCGACCGGATCGACCGGTCGTACTGCTGGTCGCGGGTTCGCTGGGGCTGGGTGACGTCCCGGACGCGGTACGGGAGATCGCCGGTACCGGGTGTGCCCAGGTGCTGGTGCTGTGCGGGCGCAACGCGCGGCTGCGGGCCGAGCTCGAAGGGATGGAGAATGTCCTGGCGCTCGGCTGGCGCGACGACGTGCCCGCGCTGATGTCACTGGCCGACGTGCTGGTGCACAACGCGGGCGGGCTCACCCTCACCGAGGCGCTGACGGCTGGCCTTCCGGCCATCACGTTCCGCCCCATCCCTGGTCATGGCGCGGCCAACGCGGCGGCCCTCGCCGAGGCGGGGCTCGCGCCCTGGCCGAAGGATGTCGACGAGCTGACCGCGCTGTTGCGCGAGCACGAGCTGTTGCGCTGCGACCCGGGTGCGGTGATCAGGGAGCCGGACGCGGCCCGCACGGTGCTGCGGCTGCTGGCCGGCGACGACCCGGTAGGCGACGTCGGCGACGGCGCGGCCCGGCAAACCGCGTGAAGGCACTGCATGCCTTCGGCTGAGGTCGTCCGGGACTGAGGCGGCGTAGCGTTGGTGGGGCAATGGGTCTGACGGTAGCTGTCTCGCTGCTGGCCGCGGTGTGCTTCGGGGTGGCCTCGGTGTTGCAGCACCGAGGTGCACTGCGGGCCCGGCCGCGTACACCACTGCACCCTGGCCTGCTGGTGGAGCTGGCGGGCAAGCCGGGCTGGCTGGCCGGTGCCGCCGCGCAGGCCGCCGGTGTATCCCTGCACCTGCTAGCGGTCAACCTGGGTCCGCTCTCCGTGGTACAACCGATTCTCACCGTGGGCCTGGTGGTGGCTCTGCTGCTGCAACGGTTGTCCGGGCGGCGGATCAGCCGGTCCTCGCTGCTGGCGGCGGGGTTGGTCATGGTCGGGCTCGCCGCCTTCCTCGTGGTTACCCCCAGCTTCGCCGCCGCCGGACCGGTCACCCTCGCCGGCTGGGCGCCGGGGTTGTTGCTCGCCGGTGCGGTGCTGGCCGCGGTGGCCCTCGCCGGCCTGCTCGGTTCCGGCACCGTGCGGTGCGTCTGCTTCGGTGCGTCGGCCGGCGTGTTGATGGCCACCTCGGCGGCGCTGGGCAAGGCGTGGGGTGCGGTGCTGCACAGCGGCGGCCTCGTCGCGCTGGCCGGCAGCTGGCAGCTGTGGGCGGCGGTGGCCTGCGGCGCGCTGGGCACGCTGCTCAGCCAGGCGGCGTTCCAGGCCGGTCCGCTCGGCGGCTCGCTGGCCACCATGATGGCGATCGACCCGGTGATCGGCGTCGGCCTCGGGGTCGTCGTGTTCGGCGAACCCTTTGCCACCAGCTCGACCGCGGCGCCGAGGGCGCTCGGGCTGGCCGTCACGCTGGTCGGGGTGATCCTGCTGGCCACCGCGCAGCGCGCGGCCCAGGGCCCGGCCGCCCGGTCGGGCGAGCGGCCGCTGAGCCAGGTGTGACCGAGGCCTCTCATCGGCGAGGATGTCAGATTCGCGGGTGGCGACTCCCACGAGAGGGTAGAAGGGTTGGAGCCCCGATACGATCCGTGCCTTCGTCCTCAGTGTGGGAGTAACCGTGCCTAGACCTCGAATCGTGATCGTCGGCGGTGGTTTCGCCGGCCACAACGCGGCGCGGACGTTGTACGACACCCTCGGCGACACCGCCGAGGTGGTGCTGGTCAACACCACCGACTACTTCCTGTACATGCCGCTACTGCCCGAGGTCGCCGCGGGCGTACTGGATCCGAGGCGGGTCTCGGTGTCGCTGTCCGCAACGTTGCCGGGTGTGCACTGTGTGCTCGGCAACGTCTACAAGATCAACGTCCTGGAGCGCACGGTCAACCTGCGTACCCAGGAGGACCAGGAAGTCTCGCTCAGCTACGACCGGCTGGTGCTCGCCGCGGGAAGCGTCAACAACCTGCTGCCGATCCCCGGGGTGACGGAGAACGCGCACGGCTTCCGTGGCGTGCCCGAGGCCGTGTATCTGCGTGACCACATCACCCGCCAGATCGAGCTGGCCGACCTGACCGACGACCCCGCCGAGCGGGACTCACGCTGTACGTTCGTCGTGGTCGGGGCCGGCTACACAGGCACCGAGATCGCTGCCCAGGGCCCGCTGCTGACCGATGCGCTGGTGCGTACCCGGCCCCGGCTGCACGGGCAGCGGATCCGCTGGCTGCTGCTGGACAAGGCCGAGCGAGTGCTGCCCGAGCTGGATCCCCGGTTGGGCCGGACCGCGGCGAAGGTGCTGGCCAAGCGGGGGGTGGAGGTGCTGGCAGGCACCTCGATCGACGAGGCCACCGCGACCGGTGTGCGGCTGACCACCGGGCGGGGCGTGGCCAGCCGCACGTTGGTGTGGTGTGTCGGGGTGCGGCCGGATCCGCTGGTGGAGGACCTGGGCATGCCGACCACGAAGGGGCGCATCGTGGTGGACGAGTACCTGTCGGTGCCGGACCATCCGGACGTGTTCGCCTGCGGTGACGCGGCCGCGGTGCCCGACCTGACCAGGCCGGGGGAGCTCACCGCGATGACCGCGCAGCACGCGGAGCGCCAGGGGCGGCTGTGCGCGCGCAACGTGGCCGCCTCGCTCGGCGACGGCGAGCGGCGCGCCTACCGGCACCACGACCTCGGCTTCGTGGTCGACCTCGGCGGTATCGAGGCCGCGGCGAACCCGATGGGCGTGCCGCTGTCCGGGCTGGCCGCCAAGGTGGTCACCCGCACCTACCACCTGATCGCGATGCCGGGCAACCGGCTGCGGGTCGCGATGGACTGGGCGCTGGACGCGGTGCAGTCCCGCCAGAGCGTCCAGCTCGGCCTTGTCCGCTCCCCGGAGGTACCACTCGACTCGGCCACTCCGGAGCTACCGGACAACAAGCCCAAGTCCTAGCGCGCCCGTACCGGCCCGCCGTGAGCCGGGCTCATCCGCCACTGAGCAGCCAGCCGTGCGGCCCGGCAAGCTCGTTCGCCGCGTCCGGGCCCCAGGAGCCCCTGCGGTAGGGCAGCGGTTCAGGCTTGTCTCCGACCAGCTCGCCGGCCACCTTCCACACGTGCTCCAGGCCGTCCGGGCGGGTGAACAGGGAACGGTCGCCGAGCAGCACGTCGTGGATCAACCGGACGTAGGGCGGCAGTGGGTCGGCCCCCTCCACGGAGCTCAGCGGCAGGTCGATGTGCGTGCTGCGCAGCTCCGGCGTCGGCCCAGGGCGCTTCACCACCAGGGAAAGGCCCAACGAGCCGGTACCGGAAAGGTCGAAGCTCAGCACGTTGCCCAGTGCCGGCAGCTCGTGCACCGCGGCGTCCGGGTCCCGGAACACCAGGCTCACCTGCTGGCGGGACTGGGCCAGCTGCTTGCCGGTGCGCAGCAGGAACGGGACGCCGCGCCAGCGGTCGTTGTCCACCCACAGCCGCACCGCCACGAACGTCTCGGTGCGCGAGTCGTGCGGCACGCCGTCGATGTCGCGGTAGCCCTCGAACTGGCCGAGCACCACGTCCTCCCGGCGCAGCGGGCGGAACGCCCCGATCACCTTTTCTCTCGCGTTCGCCAGGTCCTCCGACGCCAGGCTCGCCGGTGGCTCCATGGCCACCTCGGCGGCGACCTGGAACAGGTGGGTGACCAGCATGTCGAGTATCGCGCCGGTGCCGTCGTAGAACGAGGCGCGGTCGGCGACGTCGAGCGTCTCGGGCACATCGATCTGCACCTCGGCCAGGTGCTCGCCGTCCCACACGCCGCTGAACAGCCGGTTGGCGAACCGGGTGACGTGCAGATCCTGGGTGGCCTCCTTGCCGAGGAAGTGGTCGATGCGGAACACCTGTGACTCTTCGAGCACTCCGTGCACCGCCGCGTCGAGCTGCAGGAACGAGTCCATCGAGACGCCGAACGGCTTCTCGTAGACCACCCGGGACCGCGCGGCCAGCCCGTGCTCACCCAGTGCCTCGGTGAGCGGGCCGAACGCCGAGGGCGGCACCGCGAGGTAGTGCACCAGCTGCGCCGACTCGCCCAGCTCCCGCTCCGACTCCTCGATCACCTCGAGCAGGTGGCCGGGGTCGTCGGAGGAGAAACCACCGCCGGCGAACCGCAGCCTTGACCGGAACTCCTCCCACGGCCCTTCCTCGGGGTGTGGACCGAACTCGGTGAGCGCCTCGTGCACCCTGGCCTGGAAGTTCTCGTGGCTGACGTCGCCGCGCCCGTTGCCGATCAGCCGCCAGCCCGGCGGCAGCAGGCCCTCCTGGGCCAACCGGAAGAACGCCGGCAGCACCATCCGGCGAGCGAGGTCGCCGGTGGCGCCGTAGAGCACGAAGACGCTGGGAGCAAGTACAGGTTCGGGCCGCGACATACCCCGAGCCTGCCACGTCCCCCACGAGACCTGTCCCTGCGGGGCGTGGGCGGTTCGGTTAGGTGAGGGGGCGGTCCGTGGGGGCGATCGGGGCGGGGAGTGAGTCGCGACCGGTCAGGTAGCGGTCGGCCGCCGCGGCCGCCGAGCGCCCCTCGGCGATCGCCCACACGATCAGCGACTGACCCCGGCCCATGTCACCGGCGACGAACACACCCGGCACGTTCGCCATGAACGAGCTGTCCCTGGCCACGTTCCCGCGCACGTCGTACTCGACCCCCAAGCCCTCCAGCAGCTTGCCCTTCTCCGGGCCGACGAAGCCCATCGCCAGGAACACCAGTTCGCAGCGCAGGTCCCGCTCGCTGTCCGGCACCGCCACGAACTTGCCCTCGGTGAAGCTGGCTTCCGCCAGCCGCAGCCCGCGCAGCCGGCCCTCGTCGTCGCCGAGGAACTCCTGCGTGGTCACCGAGTACAACCGCTCGCCGCCCTCCTCGTGCGCCGAGGACACCCGGTACACCATGGGGTATGTCGGCCAGGGCATGTTTTCCGTGCGGTGCTCCGGCGGGGTCGGCATGATCTCCAACTGGGTCACCGACGCGGCGCCCTGGCGATGCGCGGTGCCCAGGCAGTCGGCGCCGGTGTCGCCGCCACCGATGATCACCACGTGCTTGCCCTCGGCGTCGATCGGCGAGCGCTCCAGGTCGCCCTCCCGCACCCGGTTCGACGGCGGCAGGTACTCCATCGCCTGGTAGACACCGGTCAGCTCGCGCCCCGGGGCCGGCAGGTCCCGCCAGGCGGTCGCGCCGCCGGCGAGGACCACCGCGTCGAACTCGGCGCGCAGCTCCTCGGCGGTGACATCCACGCCGACCTCCACGCCGGCCCGGAACTCGGTGCCCTCCTGGCGCATCTGGTCCAGCCGCCGGTTCAGCCGGTGCTTGGCCATCTTGAACTCGGGGATCCCGTAGCGCAGCAGGCCACCGATGCGGTCCGCGCGCTCGAAGACCACCACGTCGTGGCCCACCCGGGTGAGCTGTTGCGCCGCCGCGAGCCCGGCCGGCCCGGACCCGACGACCGCGACCCGCTTGCCGGTGCGGGCCTCGGGCAGCACCGGCGTCACCCAGCCCTCGTCCCAGGCCCGGTCGATGATCTCGATCTCGACCTGCTTGATGGTGACCGCGTCGTCGTTGATGGCCAGCACGCAGGCCGTCTCGCAGGGCGCTGGGCACAGCGTCCCGGTGAACTCCGGGAAGTTGTTGGTGGCGTGCAGCCGCTCGATGGCATCCGACCAGTCCTTGCGCCACACCAGCGTGTTCCACTCGGGGATCAGGTTGGCCAGCGGACAGCCCTGGTGGCAGAACGGGATGCCGCAGTTCATGCAGCGGCCGGCCTGCTTCTCCAGCGTGTCGTGGCTGAAGTCCTCGTAGACCTCGTTCCAGTCGAGCAGCCGCAGGTCGACCGGCCTGCGCACGGGTATCTCCCGCCCGGTGTTCATGAAACCCTTGGGGTCAGCCATGAGCGGCCTCCATGATCGCCTCGTTGACGTCCCGGCCGTCGCGCTCCGCCTCGGCCTGGGCGTTGAGCACCCGCTTGAAGTCCTTGGGCATGACCTTGCTGAACCGGTCAACCGCGGTGTCCCAGTCGGCCAGCAGCGCGTAGGCCACCGTTGAGCCGGTCTCCGCGTGGTGCCGGGCCACCGCTTCGGCCAGCGCGGCGCGGTCGTCGTCGTCCAGCGGGTCCAGGTCCACCATCTCCTGGTTGACCCGCCCGACGTTCATGTCCAGCAGGTAGGCGACCCCGCCGGACATACCGGCCGCGAAGTTGCGCCCGGTCGGGCCGAGCACCACGACCGTGCCGCCGGTCATGTACTCGCAGCCGTGGTCACCGATGCCCTCGACCACGGCCAGCGCGCCGGAGTTGCGCACGCAGAACCGCTCGCCGACCACACCGCGCAGGAACATCTCGCCGGAGGTCGCCCCGTACAGGATGACGTTGCCGGCGATGATGTTGTGCTGCGCGGCGAACTGGGCGCTGGGGTCCGGCCGCAGCGTGATGCGCCCGCCGGAGAGGCCCTTGCCGACGTAGTCGTTCGCGTCACCGACGAGCCGCAGGGTGATCCCTCGGGGCAGGAATGCTCCCAAGGACTGGCCGGCGGTGCCGGTGAGGGTGATGTCGATGGTGTTGTCCGGCAGCCCCTCCGCGCCCCAGCGGCGGGTCAGCTGGTAGCCCAGCATCGTGCCCACCGTGCGGTTCACGTTGCGCACCGGCAGTTCCAGGCGCAGTGGCTCGCCGCCGTCCAGTGCACCCTCGGCCAGCTGGATCAGGGTGTTGTCCAGCGCCTTGTCCAGACCGTGGTCCTGCTCCCTGGTGCGGTGCCTCGGCGCGTCAGGGTCCAGGCCCTCGGGCAGGTGCAGGATCGGCGACAGATCCAGCCCGGATGCCTTCCAGTGCTGTACCGCGTGCTTGGTGTCCAGCATCTCGGTGCGCCCGACGGCCTCCTCGAGGCTCCGGAAGCCCAGCGCGGCCAGGTGCTCGCGGACCTCCTGTGCGATGAACTGGAAGAAGTTCACCACGTACTCGGCCTTGCCGTTGAACTTCGCGCGCAGCACCGGGTTCTGGGTGGCCACCCCGACCGGACAGGTGTCCAGGTGACAGACGCGCATCATGATGCAACCGGAGACAACCAGTGGGGCGGTGGCGAAGCCGAACTCCTCGGCGCCGAGCAGCGCCGCGATCACCACGTCCCGACCGGTCTTGAGCTGGCCGTCGGTCTGCACCACGATCCGGTCGCGGAGCTTGTTGGACATCAACGTCTGCTGGGTCTCGGCCAACCCCAGCTCCCAGGGCGTGCCGGCGTGCTTGATCGAGGACAGTGGGGACGCCCCGGTGCCGCCGTCGTGCCCGGAGATGAGCACCACGTCCGAGTACGCCTTTGCGACGCCGGCGGCCACCGTGCCGACCCCGACCTCGGACACCAGCTTGACGTGCACGCGCGCGTTCGGGTTCGCGTTCTTCAGGTCGTGGATGAGCTGCTTGATGTCCTCGATCGAGTAGATGTCGTGGTGCGGTGGTGGGGAGATCAGCCCGACGCCGGCCGTGGAGTACCGGGTCTTGGCGATCCACGGGTACACCTTGCCGCCGGGCAGCTGGCCACCCTCACCGGGCTTGGCGCCCTGGGAGATCTTGATCTGCAGGTCGTCCGCGTTGACCAGGTACTCGCTGGTCACGCCGAACCGGCCGGAGGCGACCTGCTTGATCGCCGAACGGCGCAGGTCACCGTTCTCGTCCCTGGTGAAGCGGTCCGCGTCCTCGCCGCCCTCGCCGGTGTTCGACTTGCCGCCGATCCGGTTCATCGCGATGGCCAGCGTCTGGTGCATCTCCTTGGAGATGGACCCGTAGGAGATCGCGCCGGTCGCGAACCGCTTCACGATCGACTCGACCGGCTCGACCTCCTCGATCGGCACCGGTTCCCGGACACCGTCGCGGAAGGAGAACAGGCCGCGCAGCGTCATCAGCCGCGTCGACTGGTCGTCGACGAGCCTGGTGTACTCCTTGAAGATGTCGTACTTGCCGCTGCGGGTGGAGTGCTGCAGCTTGAACACCGTGGCGGGGGAGAAGACGTGCGGTTCGCCTTCCCGGCGCCACTGGTAGTCGCCGCCGGTGGCCAGGTCCCGGTGCGGGGCGTGCACGCCGTCCGGCGGGAATGCGGTGCGGTGCCACCTGGCGACCTCGTCGGCCAGGGTGTCGAAGCCGACGCCGCCGAGGCGGGAGGTGGTTCGGGTGAAACAGGTATCGATGACCTCTTCGCCGAGCCCGATCGCCTCGAAGATCTGGGCGCCGGTGTAGGAGGCCACCGTGGAAACACCCATCTTGGACATGGTCTTGCGCACGCCCTTGCCCAGCGCGTTGATCAGGTTGCGGGTCGCGGTCTTCGCGTCGAGCTCGCCGAGCAGGCCCCGCTCGGCGAGATCCTCCACGGTGGCCATCGCCAGGTAGGGGTTGACCGCCGCCGCGCCGTAGCCGATCAGCAGGGCGATGTGGTGCACCTCGCGGGCGTCCGCGGCCTCGACGAGCAGCCCGACCTGGGTACGGGTCTTCTCCTTCACCAGGCGGTGGTGCACCGCGCCGGTGAGCAGCAGCGACGGGATCGCCGCGTGTTCGGTGTCCACGCCGCGGTTGGACAGCACGATCAGCCGGGCGCCGTCCTCGACGGCCTCCGCGACCTCGAGGCAGATCTCCTCGAGCCGCCGGCGCAGCTCCGCGCCGCCGCCGTGCACCTTGTACACGCCGCGCACGGTCACCGACTGGTAGTGCGGCTGCGAGCCGTCGTCGTCGATGTGCACGATCTTGGCCAGCTCGGCGTTGTCCAGCACCGGGAACGGCAGCACGATCCGGTGGCAGGAGTTGCGCTCACCGACCAGCAGGTTCGGCTCGGCGCCGATCTGCGCCTGCAGCGAGGTGACCAGCTCCTCCCGGATCGCGTCCAACGGCGGGTTGGTGACCTGGGCGAACAGCTGGGTGAAGTAGTCGAACAGTGGCCGGGAGTGGCGGGAGAACGGCGCCAAGGGGGCGTCGTTCCCCATCGAACCGATCGGCTCGGCGCCGGCTCTGGCCATTGGCGCCAGCAGCACCTCGATCTCTTCCTGGGTGTAGCCGTTCGCCTGCTGGCGGCGCACCAGGGTGGAGTGGGTGAACACCTCCCGCTCGCGGTCGGGAAGGTCCTCCAGCTGGACAAGGCCCCTGGCCAGCCAGTCGGCATAGGGGTGCTCGGCCGCCAGCGCGCCCTTGATCTCGTCGTCGTCCACGATGCGCCCGGCACCCAGGTCGGCCAGGAACATCCGCCCCGGCTCCAACCGTCCCTTGCGCACCACCGTGGCGGGGTCGATGTCCAGCACGCCGACCTCGCTGGCCAGCACGACCAGCCCTTCCTCGGTCACCCAGTACCGGGCCGGGCGCAGGCCGTTGCGGTCCAGCACCGCGCCGATGACGTTGCCGTCGGTGAACGCGACGAGCGCGGGCCCGTCCCACGGCTCCATCAGCGTGGAGTGGAACTCGTAGAAGGCCCGGCGGTCCGGGTCCATCTCGGTGTGGTTCTCCCACGCCTCGGGGATCATCATCAGCACCGCGTGCGGCAGCGAGCGACCGCCAAGGTGCAGCAGCTCGAGCACCTCGTCGAACGACGCCGAGTCGCTGGCCTCCTCGGTGATGATCGGGTAGATCCGGTCCAGCTTGCCCGGGATGAGCTCGGTGGCCAGCTGGCTCTCCCGTGCCCGCATCCAGTTCCGGTTACCGCGCACGGTGTTGATCTCGCCGTTGTGCGCAACCAAGCGGTATGGGTGGGCCAGCGGCCAGGACGGGAACGTGTTGGTGGAAAAGCGGGAGTGCACGAGGCCAAGCGAGCTGGTGACCCGCTCGTCGGAGAGGTCCGGGTAGAAGCTGACCAGCTGCGGCTCGGTCAGCATGCCCTTGTAGACGATGGTGCGGGCGGACATGCTGGCGAAGTAGACTTCCACCTCGTGCTCGGCCCTTCGGCGCACGCAGTAGGCCAGGCGGTCCATCTCGATGCCAGCCTGGTTGTCCTTGCCGGCGAGGAACAACTGCCGGAACCGGGGCATGGTGGCCAGCGAGCTCTGCCCGACTCCTTCCGGCTCGATCGGCAGCTCCCGCCAGCCGAGCACGGTGAGCCCCTCCTGCTCGGCGATGTGCTCAATGGCCCGCATCGCCTCGGCCTCGGCGCCGGAGTCGGCAGGCAGGAAGCCGGTGCCGACCGCGTAGTGCCCTGGTTCGGGCAGCTCGAAGTCCACCACCTGGCGGAAGAAGTCGTCGGGTACCTGGATCAGGATTCCCGCACCGTCGCCCACATCGGGCTCGGCGCCCCTGGCGCCCCGGTGCTCGAGATTGAGCAGCGCGGTGAGCGCCTTGCGCACGATGTCATGGTCACGGCGACCGGCCAGGTCGGCGATGAAGGCCACACCGCAGGCATCGTGCTCGTAGGCTGGGTCGTAGAGACCCTCGGCCTTGCGTACCGGGTGGCGAGTCGGCCCGGCGGGCTGGCGAGTTGCAGTCACGAGCACCTCTCGTCGTATCCGATCCAAATTCGGGGCGCTGTTCGGTCCCGAAGCAGCCCTGTTGGCTGCCATGACGTCATAGGCGGCGCGGGTGGCACGCAACGGCCTTGTGGGCCAGCGAGTGGCCGGCGCTCCCAGACCATGCAGCGAATGACAGATTAACCGCTGTTGGCGCGTTTGTCGGGTGCTGCGATGCACCACACTTCGCTGGCAGAGCGCGGGGCGCCGGTCTGAGGCATCGTAATGGGCCTCCAGGCGCGGTCCGGGCACCCTTCTCGGTGCACAACCGGCCCAGCCCGCGATGCTGCGTAGGCGGCGGCGGTCCTCCCGCGCCGGGTGTGCTGGGCCGGCACAGCCGCGGGGGTTGAGCACGCTGAACAGATTCAGGTTGCGAATTTCACCCATCAGAGTTAATCCACGTTGGTATTTGCCGCACAGCAGGCGCGTCAACTTGCTCGGCCGGCCGGGACCGGCGTAGTCAGCTCTCTATAGTTCGATCTTCTCGCGGCGTATCGTTGAGCTGCTTGGCCCCGAGCGCATCTCGCGGAGATGGCGAGCCAAGCGTTTGCGAGGTCGCCGCCCCCCCGGCGGCGAAGTCAGGCCGGAACCATGATCCAAGACCGGACCGCCTTCGAGGCCACACCTGGCGACGCTGTGATCGCCCCGAAGCCCAGCTACGCGGACGTGAGCGAACGGATACTCCACGAGTTCGAGCCTTCGCACGGGCTCATCGCGATCAGCGAGATCCTGCGTGGCGCCCGCGCCGGACTGGGCAGCATCTCGCCGAGGGTCACGCCCGAGGCGTTCGATGCGCTGGTCCGCGACGAGCTCACCGCGCTGTCCCGCGCCATTCCACCAGTGAGGACGGCATGAACCAGCACCGGCCGTCGCCCGACCCGGTCGCACACCGGTACCGCCTGCACGAGTCCGAGACGGCGATGACCGCTGAGCGGGACCGCAAAGCCGTGCGGGTGGTGGCCGGCCACGCCCGTGGTCCCGCCGAATGCGTCGAGCTGCTGGCCATGCTCGGCCTCGACGCGCGGGTCACCGGCAAGCCCCGCCGTGGCGGTCGCTGACCGGGAGGCAGCGATCTGAGCGTCTAGTACTACTGGGCCTGTTCTCGCGCGAGAACTTCCGATCGGGGACCCTTCGGGCCCGCCTCCGCAAGTTCGCCTTCGGCCCAAAGAGCGCGCGCTTGTGCTCACCCTGGCGTGCCACCACCAAGGTTCGGCGCCCTGGTTGCCGACATTCACAGCGCCGGCCTTCGCCGGAACCCCTCCGGAGCCTCGCAGGGGCGACTCGCCTTACAAGCCCTGCAGTACTAGCACCGGTAACCGACTCGGGTGGACGGCGTCAGGTGGTGGCCGTGCACACCTCGCCGCGCCTGTTCGTCCGGCTCGCCGCCATGAATGTCAGTACTCCCATGATGGCCAGGCTCCATGCCGCCGTCACGATTCGGTGCCGAGGCCGAGCCCGCCGTGTCTGGCCGGAACCGCCATCCAGTCGACGAACGAAGCGCCCAGTGGCCTGGTGATGCCCAGTGGCCTGGTGATGACGTAGGCGGCCCAGAACGCCGCGACGGAGCCCAGGCCGGCCCACCGGCGCGCGGCGACCGGCACCAGGATGACACCGGTAACGACAGGCCGGCGAGGAGGAAGCCCATCCCGCCGATCCGGTCGGCGAGATCACCGAGCGCGGTACCCAGCGCAAAGGTGGCACTACCGAGGCCCAGTAGAACGCTTCCCTGCGCCGGGTGCTGATGGTCTGGAAAGAGAGGGTTCCTTCGCGGGAGCGGGAAACTTCCGGTTGACTCCGAATCGGTGATCACCTAATCGAGTGGGTTCTCGCGGTAGTGGCCTCCTTGCGTTCGCTTTACCGCTAGTTATATGTCCACGAGTAGCGTCCTTGGCGAGGCAGCTGACCCGGTCAATTATGAGAATTAGCTCCCTGTCAGCGATGGAGGCCTCCATGGGAAACCCACGCACCACCTGGTAGGGCACAAGATTGGAGCGGCGATGGGCAAGCCAGCCGGGGCAGGCCGACTCGTTCCGGCCAGCGCTGTTCTGGGCGGTGATCACCACCACTAGTACGGTGTGCTCGCCGGGCTGCTGGTAGTGCTGGTCAGCTACCAGAGCGCAACCCGCCGCGAGCAGACCCGTGCCCTCACCGAACTCAACCCGAGCACGGAGCCGGCCGTCCCCGGAGTGGCCGGAGGATATCGCCGCCTGAAGATCGCGGACCCGACTGAGACCTCGCCGATCTTTTCTGTCATAATCCCCTGAAAGGGAATCAATGAGCTACGGAAGTATTCTTCGCCGCAAGGTCGAGTCGTCCACCATCACCCCGTTGATCGGCGTGTTCGACATGTTCTCGGCCTCGGTCGCGGCGCGGCACTTCGATGGGCTGTTCGTCTCCGGGTTCGGTTTCGCGGCGTCCCACTACGGGCTCCCCGACATCGGGTTCATCGCCTGGCCCGACATGGTGAGCTTCGCGCAACGACTGCGGCTGACTTTCCCCCGCCAGGACCTGCTCGTCGACATCGACGACGGTTACGTCGACCTCGAGGTCGCCTGTCACGTCGTTGCCCAGCTGGATCGCATCGGTGCTTCCGGGGTGATACTGGAGGACCAGAAGCGTCCGCGCAGGTGCGGCCACGTGGAAGGCAAGCAGGTGCTTCCGCTGGAGGAGTACCTGGAGAAGCTGAACATGGTGCTGGAGACCCGCAAGGACATCCTGGTGGTCGCACGCACCGACGCGACCGAGGAGTCCGAGATTCTGCGCCGCGCGGAAGCACTGGCCACGACGGACGCCGACGTGCTGCTCGTCGACGGGGTGCGGAGCATCGAGCGAATCCGCCAGGTCAAGAAGGTGATCGGCGACAAGCCCTTGTTGTTCAACCAGATCGCAGGGGGTAAGTCACCGAGGTTGTCGCTGCGCGAACTGGAGGACCTCGGGGTCAACGTGGCGATCTACAGCACTCCGTGCCTTTTCGCCGCGCAGGCAGCCATGGACCGCGCGATGCTCGAGCTGCAGGCCCAGGACGGGCGGCTGCCGGAGGTCAAGCCGGGCGATGTGGGTGTGAGCGCAGCACTGGCGCTGCTGGAAGGCAACATCAGCCGACACCACCCCGATCACCCGGCCGAGCTGATCCCTACCTGAACTGCCTGAGCGGAGGGCCCGGTCGATGAGTTCGACCGGGCCCTTCCGATGTGCGGTGCGTTCGGGTCAGCGGTCTTGTTCGGCTGCTTGGTCGTCGCGGTGTGCCCGGCCCGAGGCCGAGACGCTGGTGACGACCTGCCCGTTGGGCTCCTGCGGTTCGCCCGTGCGGCGGCTGATCGGGTAAGGCAGCGGCGCCAGCGGCTTGCGCCGGATCTGGACGGTCTGGTAGATGACTAAGGCGATGAGCAGCGCAAACAGTGCCGCGGAGCCCCACAGCGTCCCCCAGCCAAGGCCGCCCTCGTCAGCCGGCTTGATCAACGAGTCGCCCCCGGCCGCGCCCAGCGGGCGGGTCAGGATGAAGGCCAGCCAGAACAGCAGCATGCCGTTGATGTTGGTCAGGTAGTGCGCGGCCAGAATCATCAGCATGATGGCGGCAATCACGAAGAAGGCGTTCCGAAATCCCAGGCCGGTGTCGTCGGAGAGCCAGTCTCCGCTGGAGGTGCCCAGCGTGTTCGATACCAAGATCGCGATCCAGTAGAGGACTTCGCCCTTGCGGCTGGCGATGTTCTCCACGTCGTAGGTCTGCCCGGTGCGCCACCACACCAGAAAGACGATCGCCAGGAGGCTGGTGAGGACCACCGCGCCCCACAGGTACCCGATTCCGTGTTGGGCGCTGCCGTGGCCGAAACCCCGGTTGAGGAAGTCGGAGACTTCGGTACCGACCATGCTCGTGCCCAGCACCACCGCCCAGAAGAGAGCGGAATGAAACCGCTTGGCTTTGACCTGCATCGTGACGATGGCCAGGAAGAATGCCATGAAGATCAACGCGGTGGTGACGTAGCCGATTTTCAGGGTGATCCCGAACAAGTCGCCGGCAGTCTCGCCCAAGGTTACCGCGACGGTCTTCAGGATCCAGAAGAGCACCGCCACGTGTGGGAGCTTGCGCATGACGTAGCGAGCCGGACGCTCCAGAACCTCGGGGTCCTCGGGCCCGCGCGGTGTCGGGTACATAGCGCTCCAATCAGGTGACGGCGTGGGTTGCCGCGAACACGGCACCCGACTCAGAAGGACACTCTCCGGGGGTGCCGTGCGCGGTCGATCGATCCCTGTTCGCGAGGCTAGCGAGTGACTATTTGCCTCGATCGGGAGGATCCCAGCTCACGCGGCCAGCGGATCCGGCCATACCGGGCGTCGGGAAGTCGGCGCGGAACAATGCTGAGCAGCATGGAAGCGTCTCTGGCCGGGCTTCGTCGTCGGTGCCGGGGGCCGGTGAAAGGGGCCGAGTGGGCGCATCCGGACCGCGGGTCCTCAGCAGCTTCATAGAATTCTTTGCCGAACGCGAACCGACGCATTACCAACAGCTAACTCGGGACGGCCGTTGTCAGAGCTCGATGCGTGATCCCATCACGATGGTGCGCTCGATAGGCAGTTTGAAGTAGGCGGCCGGAGTGGCGGCGTTGTGTGACAGCCAGATGAACATGCGCTTGCGCCACGGGTTCATACCCCGTTGGCGGCCGCGCTCGATGCTGATGCGGGACAGGAAGTAGTAGGCGGTCCCGGGGTCCACGCTCAACTCCTCGGACAGTCGGCATGCCTCGCGCAGCACCTCAGGGATGTCCTGCTCGTCCTGGAAGCCGAACCTGGCCGCCAGGTGCACGATGCCGTCAGCCGTGTGGCCGAGCTCGTCGAGGGTCAGCCGCTCGCCCCTCGGCACGTGCGGCACGTTCTCCGACTGCACGGTGACGATCACCACCTGCTCGTGCAGCACATGGTTGAACTCGACGTTGGCCCGCAGCGCGAGCGGCGTGGTCTCGTTGGTCGGGTGCGGGAAGACCGCGGTGCCGGGCACCCGGGCGATGCGGTCGGTGTTGAGCCGGTCGACAAAGGTACGCAGTGGGCCCTCCGCATCGATCCGACGCCTGGTCACGATGCGCCGGCCGCGTTGCCAGGTGGTCATCACGGTGGCCACGATCGCTGCGATGAGCAGCGGCAGCCAGCCGCCGTGCGCGATCTTGGTCAGGTTGGCGGTGAGGAAGGTCAGCTCGACGCCGCCGAAGACGACCCCGGCCAGCACCAGTTTCCACCGCGCCCAGTGCCATGCGGCGGCCGCGTAGAACAGGAACAGCGTGGTGGTCAGTATCAGGGTCCCGGTGACCGCGAGGCCGTAAGCGGTGGACAGCTTGCTGGAGGAACCGAACGCCACGATCAGGATGAGTACACCGCCGAACAGCAGCCAGTTCACCGCCGGCACGTAGATCTGGCCGCTCTCCTGCGTCGAGGTGTGTCGGACGGTCAGGTGTGGCAGGTAGCCCAGCCGCACGGCTTGGCGGGACACCGAGAACGCGCCGGAGATCACCGCCTGCGAGGCGATCACTGTCGCGCAGGTGGCCAGCACCACCAGCGGCAGGCGCGCCCAGCTCGGCGCGAGCAGGTAGAAGGGGTTCGACACGGCGCGCGGGTCGTCCAGGATCAGGGCGGCCTGACCCAGGTAGTTGCAGATCAGCGCGGGGAACACCAGCACGAACCAGGCCACCCGGATCGGGCGCCGGCCGAAGTGGCCGACGTCCGCGTAGAGCGCCTCGGCACCGGTGATCGCCAGCACCACAGCCCCCATCGCGAGGAACGCGGTCAGCGGCCGTTCGGCGACGAAGAACACCGCGTAGCTCGGCGAGAGCCCCAGCAGCACGCCAGGGCGGGTGGCGATGTGCGCAACACCGAGCGCGATGAGCGTGACGAACCACAGCACCATCACCGGCCCGAACAGCCGGCCGATCCAGCGCGTGCCCCATCGCTGGACCAGGAACAGCAGCGCGAGGATCACGACGGCGATCGGCAGCACCGCGTCGGCGAGCTCCGGGCGGGCGACCTCGAGGCCCTCGACGGCGGAGAGCACCGAGATGGACGGTGTGATCAGTGAGTCGCCGTAGAACAGCGATGCGCCGAGCACGCCGAGGGCCAGCGCGAATGCCGCGCGTCGTGCTGTCGTACCCGACACGGTCCGGACCAGCGCGGCAAGCGCCATGACGCCGCCCTCGCCGTCGTTGTCCGCCCGCAGGACGAAGGAGACGTACTTGACCGAGACGACCAGCGTGACGGACCAGAAGATCAGCGATACGACGCCGTACACGTCGAGCGGCATCGGGTTCACCGCGTTGTTGTCGAGGGAGAACACCGTCTGCATCGCGTAGAGCGGACTGGTGCCGATGTCGCCGAAGGCAACACCCAGCGCCCCGAGCGTGAGGCCGAACAGGCCGCCGCTGTGCGTGGCCGGGTGGTGCATGTTGCCTTCCCCGGAGCGACGCGGCGTGCGCTCTGCCTTGACCGGCTCTTGCTGTTCCGTCGCGCGCGCATCTGTCACCTGGCCAGTGTGCACGCCGACGTGGATGATCGGCGTCAATTCTGTGTTGACCAGCCCGCTCGGCGTCGCCTGAGGGCGGTCAGCGTGAATGCCGTGCCGCCGGTTGGCCGGTCGGCGGGGGCGCGATGATGTTGGCCCGTTCGGCGAGGACCGGCAGCGCGGCGCGCAGGGCCGCGGTGGCGATCACCCAGGAATGGGCCCCGGGAAGGCTCATCAGTGTCACCGCCATCCCGGCCTGTGCCGCCGCGTCGCGAACCCGCAGAGCCTGCGGTCCGTACTCGTGGTCGTCGGCACCGAAGGCGAGCACCGCGGTGGTGGACGCGAAGCGCGCGTGGCTCAGTGTGCTGAGCGGGTTGGCCGCCTGGTACCGCGCCTCGTCCCCGCCGTAGGCGGCCTGCACGGTCTTGCGATGGTCACCGAGCGTCGGTTCTTGCTGTCCGGAGATGTCCAGGAACGTGGGATAGAGCCTTGGCGCGGCGACCGCGAGCTGCAGCGCACAGGTTCCGCCGTAGGAGAACCCGCCGATCGACCAGTGCGTGGTGTCCTGGTCGACCTGCAGGTGCTGCCTGATCCAGTCAGGTACGTCGTCGGTGAGATAGCTCGCCGACCTGCCCAGTTTCGAGTCAAGGCACATCGGGTTCGCCATGGCGGAACCGGTGGCGTCCGGGACGACAACCAGCGGGGCCAGCCCGGCGTGCGCCGAGGCGAACGAGTCGAGGACCGACACCAGCCGTCCGGCTACCAGCCAGTCCTGCGGGCCGCCGGGCTGCCCGGCGATCAGCACCAGCACCGGCAGCAGCGGCCGGGGGGAGACCAGGTACGCCGGCGGCACGTACACCCAGGCCGGCCGGGCCGGAAAGCCGGACTTGACGCCGGGGATGGCGACGCGGCTCACCTGGCCGCCCGGCGGCAGGACCTTCGGCGCCCGCCAGGTGCGCTCGAGGGGGAGTCGCGCGACGCTCGCGACGACGGCCTGCGGCCTGGCGATCGCCGCGAAGTTGCTCTCGTGCACGGCGATCGTGCCCAACACCGACCCGAGCGTGGGCCGGTAGCCGTAGAAAGCGTTGATCTTCATCACGGCCAGCGTCACGACCAGCAGCAGCGACACCAGGGCGCCTGCCGCTCGGCGTATCCGCCGGCGCTCCTCGACCGGGATGGCGAGGTTGGCCGCGCCCAGCGCAAGACCCAACACCCCGACGCCCGCCCACCACAGGATCCGCGCGGGCAGCGGGTCCGGGAACGGCCGCCAGATCCCCAGGGCGAAGTTGGCCGACAGCACCAGTAACACCGACCCGGCGCCGAGCGCGGGCACCGTCCAGCGCCACCAGCGGGAAGATCGGCGGACCAACAGGAACACCAGGCCCCCGGCACCGGCAATGCTCATCAGGACGGGCGTCGGGCCGGCCAGAATGGACACGTCGAGCAACTGGCTCAACACCGCACCTTCCCCATGGCGGTCACCGTCCGCCGCGCAGCGGCGCGAGCCCAGCCGCGGTGAGTGCTTCGGCGATCTCCTGATGGCCGCCCTGGCTGGGGTGGTCACCGTCGGGAGCAAGCAGGGGAGTGTCGTCGTCATCCCCGCCCGGGCCCTTGAACGGCGTGTACAGGTCGACGTAGGTCGCTTTTTCGGCGTCCGCGACGCCCTGGATCGTCGCGTTGACCCGCTGGGTGAGCGCACCGCTGGCCCGCTGGAAGAGCGGGCCGTAGGTGGCGTCGGCGACATGGCCGTCCAGGAAGACATTCCAGTACCCGGTGACCCGGACGGCGGTGGGGCGACCGCCCCGCAGCTCGCGAATCCGGTCCAGGATGGCCGTCAGGTTGTCGTGCAGGGTGCCCAGCGCGCTGTCGAAACAGCTCAACCCGTCAGCACCGCCACATTGGCCGGACAGCGCGGGGTCGAGCATGGGCAGGAAGTCGTTGGCCCCGATGGTGACGACCACGATGTCCGCCTCGGCCACCGTGCCCACGGTCGTCGGGTCCGACAGCGAAGTGAGCAGGTCCGTGCTGGTCCATCCGGGGACGCCGAGGTTGGTGACCCCTACCGGAACCGCGGTCGCGTCGGTGATGTCGTGGGCGTAGAGGTCGACGAAGTTCGTGCACCCAGGGCAGCCGGCACCGGAGGTGATGGAGTCACCGAGTCCGACCAGATGCCACGGCCCGACGTTCGAGCCGGGCGTCGCGCCGTGCGGGGTGGGCGTCGTCGGTTCGGACCCGGCGATGCCCAGCAGGACGACCGCGGCGCAGCCGAGGGCCACCGCGGTCAGCACCCCCCGACGCAGGGTGGTCGAGTCAACCGGAGACACGGGTGCCGCTCCGCCGCGCCGGTCGCCCAGCCCGGTGCTTTGCCCAGGAGTCACGCACCAGCCGCCCGCACAGGCGAGCGGCCTGGCTGGGCGTGAGCCGAGGCAGGTACGCGTGCGCGATCGCCCAACCGATCTTGGGCAGCGCGATCGGGTCGGGGTAGGCCAGGTACAGCGGCAGGTAGCTGGGCTGGAACCTGGCCTTGAACGCGAACAGCGACTTGAAACCGTAGATCGGTTCCAGCGCACCGGCGAGCAGGTCGAGCAGCCGCTGCAGCCTGGTGGCGGGTTCACCACGCTCCAGCCGGGCCAGTGGCGCACCGGACAGGCTCAGGAACTTGAGGCCGTCCGCCTGGCAGTCCATCATCGCGGCGGCGATCAGGAAGTCCATCACGCCGTTGAACGCCTCGGTCCTGCGGCGCATGAAGTCCAGCGTGTAGCCGACGAGTTGGCCGTCCTGGCGGACCGGCAGCCAGCTGGTGACCGCGTGCACGGTGCGCTGGGCGTCGATGGCAAGCAGGAGTTGGACGTCGCTGTCGGCGAGCTCGGCGAGACCGCCGAGGGTGAACCCCATCTCGGGCACGCCCTTGGCGGACAGCCACTGCCCCGAGATGGCCCGAATCTGGTCGGTGAGGGCGGCCGGTGCCTCGGCGAACCGGCACCACTCGGTGCTGATGCCGGCCTTGGCCGCGTGGTTACCCGCTGTGCGTACGTTCTGCCACCGCTTGCCGGTGAACCGCACCTCGCCCAGCGGCAGCACGGCCTCCTCGCCGACCTGCACGCTGTGCCATCCGTGCGCGCCGAGTGGTGCGATCACCCGGTGGTCCACCGCGTACAGGCACGGCGTCCAGCCGTTGTCCTGGCAGTAGCGCACGAAGCCGTTGACCGCCCGCCGGTGCGATGCCCGGTCGCCGATCGGGTCGCCGGTGGTGATGGCCACCCCGCCGATGACCCGGTAGGCGATGGCGGCACTGTGGTCCTCGGTGAACCAGTAGGAGTTGCCCGACCAGGTCACCGGGTAGGAGAGCGAGCCGCCCCCCGCGGCGAGCAGCTCCCGCACCAGGGCTTTCGGGCCGGCCGCGAGTGTCGGGGTGCGCGCGAAGGTGTGTACCGCGCCGGCGACGACCACTGCCCAGAACACCACGCCGGTCCACTCGTAGAGCAGGGTGGTGACCGGCCGGTTAGGCAGGAAGGTCGGGTCGAAGGCACCGAGGTATCCAGGAGGAAGGAACCGGGACGGCAGGTCGGCCAGCACGGCGCCGAAGCCGGGCATCGGTTGGTAGTCGTCGGGCATCGCGAGGCTGCCAGCCACGTAGAGCCCGGACACCGCCAGCAGCGTCAGCCCCACCCGGCGGGCCCAGCTCCGGTACGTCCCGGCCGGCGCGCGTACCCGGAACAGACCGCGGCCGATGACCAGCAACACCGCTACCAGCACCGGTTGCAGCAGAGGCAGCACGAACAACAACCAGGTGTGCACATAGTGCCCAGGGCCGATCATCAACCGTTCCTGGCGGGGACTGGTCGCGGTCGCCACCGCGAGCACCACGCCCAGCGCGGTGAGCGCCACGTTCAGCGCGACCGCGGCCAGCCATGCCGCCCGACGCCCCAGCCGCAGCCCCTCGGCCGCGGCCAGCAGCAACAGCACCGGCATCGCGGACATCACCGCCGGCCCCACCCCGTGCAGCCGCAGTCGCGCCTGCAGATGCGCGCAGTCGTGCGCGTTCGCCGGATCGAGACACAGCTGCCCCACCGTGGCGACGTCGGGTGGCGGCGAGGCGAACACGTAGCGCAACAGTGACAGCGGCCCGACCCGGGTGTGCGCCACCGCCGCGATCAACGGCCCCAGCGCGGACGCGGCGACGACCAGGGCCAGCAGCAGCCGCAGCTCAGGCTTGGAGAAGGTGGCCCTCGGCTCTGTCCGAGGGCGTCGCCGCCACAGACAGGCACCCAGGCCCAGCCCCACCAGGCCGGTGCCCAGCCGCAGTAGGTCACTGAGCAGGCCGGAGTACAGCGCCAGCATCACCAGCACCACGAGCAGGACCACCCGCAGCCGACGACGCCACAAGGTGGACAGCGCGGCGCTGGCCGCCAGGGTGAGACCGAGCACAGCGCCGGCCGGCCCCACCGCCACCCCCACGCTGCCCGGGCCGGCCCAGCGGGCAGCCTCCTTGCCAAGCGCACCGAGCACGGTCACCGCGCAGCTCACCCCGACCGCCTGGATTCCTATCAGCAACACGGCGGACCGGGCGCTGCCCAACCGGCGTTCCACCACCGGAACCAGTGCGACGGTCAGCACGGTCGTGGCCAGATAGGAACCGAGCCCCGAACACCACAGTGCCGAGGTCAGCGGGAACCACCAGCGCCCTTCGCGCCACTGAGCTACTCCCGCACCCACCGCGACGGCCAACCCGGGTGCCGGCCCGCGCGCGATGCTCGCGCTGCACAGCCCGATGGCCCATAGCAGCGCGAGCAGCCCGATGCTCAGTGGGTGACGACGGCACACCGCCGCGAGGCGCCGGAGACGGGGCCGCCAGGCCCGCCCGGCGCGGCCGGCGGATTCGGCGCGGTCGTCCGCGCCCAGCGACACCGTCACGACATTCGCGCTGTGGTCTCGCCCTCCCACCGAAGCCTCCTCGCTCACCCGGTCTCCTCGCCCGGTGCGCAACAGCCTTCCACGGCTGTGCGGCGGCTGGACGGATAGCCCCCACGGAACTGTCCCTCAAGATCGGCAATCAGATTGCCACGCGTGCCGTGCACTTTTGGTTAGCCGCCGGCAATGGGTCGGTATGCGCTCGGGCCGGATTGCAACGAGGTGGCAGAATCGCATCTGCACGGCCTGGACGGCAGCTTGCCCCTGGGCGGTCGATCGGTTGGATGTCGTATACGAATGCCGTGACCACCTGATCAGCCATGTCGAGCGGCTCCTCGGCGAAGGGATTTCGCCGGAGGCCGCGACCGAATTGGCCATTGCGCAATTCGGCACGAATGCGTCGGTCGCCGCCGGAATTCACCGGGAGTTCCCGCGCCGCTTGCCGCGGCGGCCCAGCCGGCGGCGCTGGCAACGTTCGACGCGGTCGGTGACTGGGGTGCGCGGGCCGCGTGGGTCGGCCACCTGATACTCAGTGCGGCGGGTGTGGCGGGCAGAGGCCTACTATCGGGTGATCAGGCGGCGCTGACCGGGGTGGTGGTTCTCGATGACTCTGCCCAGGCTGTTCGGCTGGGTGATGGTGATCTTCGTGCTGTACGTCATCATCTCCCAGCCCACCAACGCGGCGGGTATGACCCACGGCGCGCTGCGAGACATGCGCTCGGCCGGCGACTCCATGATCAATTTCGTCGGCGGGGTCGTTCATCGCTGACCGCGCCGGAAAGCGGACGGTCCAGCGAGCTAGTCGGATCCGCGCTGGGTGGGCTCGCTCCAGCGCGGTTGCCCCTGGTCAGGCCTGGGCAGGACTCCGATGCCGTGCCCGCTGTCGGGGCTGCTGGGTAGCACGCCGAGCACCTTCCCTTGCGGGTTCGGCGGGTCGGCGGGGGTGAGTTGGCTGGAGATGTCTCCCGAGCCGCCGTCGCCGGATCCTTCGTCGGGGGAGTCGGCATCCGAGTCTTCGCGGTGGTCCTGGTCGCGATTGTCTTGGTCGCGATTGTCCTGGTCGGAGTGGCGGGAGTCGTCGGTGCGCTTTTCGTCGGCGTCGGTACCGGAGTCACGGACCGCGTTGTCGCGGGTGGCCTCGCCGCCGTTGGCATCGTGTTGGTGGCGTTGTTGGTCGGCGCGGGCTCCCGCAACCGGCGGAGTGGTGGGCGGCGGCGCGGCCCGCAGGACCCGACCAACGCTGGTCCCGCCCGCGCCGCCGGACAGTGGCGAGCCCTTTGCCCATTCGATGCCGGTGACCAGCGCCAAACCCACGAGGAAGATCATCAGTGCCCCCACGGCCAGCCTGCGGCCCCGGCGCTGCCAGCCGGAGCGGCTGTTCCCCCCGGGAGAGAGGCGTTCCGTCTTCGCCGCGTCCAGCGAGGCGCGGCTCGAATGCTGGCGGGAGTCGGTGTCGCCGGAGAGCTTGACCGTGGACGACACCTTCTTCTGGGCTCGCTCGATGGACCGCTCACACAGCCAGGTGATCACGATGGAGGCGATCGAACCCGCCGCGGCCCCGCCGACGGTGCCGAAGGCCCCGAGCGACGATCCCAGCACCGCCGAGGTGGCCGCCGCCATGCCGCCGCCGAGCACCTTGCTCAGGGTCAGCGCGTCGGATTGCTTGCGTGTGGCACCGGCTGGCCCGGGCCGCCCCTGCTGGTTCTCCGGTTGTCGCCGTGCGGGTACGGCCGATCGGGCCGGCGCGGCTATCGGTCGGGGTGGCCCCGGCCGGCGCGGTTCCGGTCGATGGGGTGGCACCCGGCCGGCCGAACCACTCGGAAAGGGACCCGGCGTCGGCATCGGCCAGGCCGTTGGTCTCGGCGGGACCGGCGGCCCGAGGACCGGCGGTGGCGCCAGGGGCGGTCGGATCGTCGAGCTCCTCGGGGTGGTGACCGGGCGCGCGAGACCGGGTTCCCGTGCTGGGTGGCCCTCCGGTCGAGAAGCCGGCAGGTTGGGCGGGCGCCGCCGCGTCCACTGCGGAGCACCGGCCCGCGCGTTGTGGTCGGTGGTCGGCTTGGGGATCAGCCGGGTCGTGTCGTCCTCAGGGGCGCACGACGTCGCCGCGGCGGGCTGTTCCTCCTCGACGACCTCGGCCGAGGCGTGAGTGTCCTCGACAACTTCGACGGCCTCGGCGGCCGGTGTGGCCAGTACCGAGGTGGGCGGCTGACTCTCGCCGGTCGCCTCCTCCGGAGGAGGCGCGGCACCGTCCGGCAAGGCTCTGCCGTCCTCCGGTGCGGTTGCGGCTTCTGGCGTGGCTGTGGCGGTGGCGGCCGGCTCGGTGATCAGCGAGCGTGGCACGGCGTTGGGGCTGGTGTCCCCGCCGGCCGTGTCGGGAGAGCCGAGCGGTTCACCTGCATCGAGTGTGGCGGTCATAACTCCGAGCTGCGCAGAGCGGTGGGGGGCGACTAGCTACCCGGCAACGCTGTCGGAGAGCTAACAGAAATGCTGCGCCCAGCGGGGGAACTGGTACTCGCCAGGGCGGGGTCGAGACTAGCGAAGGCCGCTCGCTCCGTGGGTCACCGTGCGCTGTGAATGTCTCAACGTGTCGCAGCCGAGGACCGCCCAGGTCGAGGGATCCGCCGCGGCGACCCTTGGCTCAGCCAGCGCGGGTCGTCGGCGGGGTGCCCGGTTACGTCCGGGACGCGTCCCAGACCCGAGTGCGTTCGCTGATGTAGTTGTCGTAGTCAGCGTTGGTGTGCAGGGTGGGTGGTGGCTCACCGTCGGTGTGTCCGTTGATGATGAGCCGGGCGGCCAAGTCGGCGTGCACCTTTTGCAGGTGCGATGGCTGCTGCGCAAGGCCGCCGGGCAAGGTTGACGGCGGTGGTGCGGTCACCCCGGCGAGCGGGTCGTCGGTCCTTGCGCTTGGCAGGGTCAGGACGGCGCCGACGTCCGGGGCGGCGCCGTCGCGGGCAGTGAGCGGTGGCAGCGACCAGCGGTGCTCGACCGTGGCCAGGATGCTGGTGTGGTCCAACGGCACGCTGCCTCCCGGGCCCCGAAACACCGTGCCGGCCTCGATCAGGGGGCTGACCAGCACAGTGGGCACCCGGGGCCCGAAGCGGGTGAAGTCGAACTCGAACTCACCGACGCTCGCATCGGGCCGTGTCGCCCCCGACGGTGGCCCGACGTGGTCGTAACAGCCACCGTGTTCGTCATAGGTGACGACCAACAACGTGCTCGGCCAGGCGGGACCGTCGCGCAGCGCGCGGTAGGTGTCCAGTACCAGCTGTTCGCCCAGAGCCACGTCGTAATTGGGGTGCTGGATGTTGCCGGTGGAGCTCCAGCTGGGCTCGAGGAACGTGTAGGCGGGTAGCTCCCCAGCGGCCGCGTCGGCCTGGAAGTCATGGAAAAGTCCAAATGCCGAGCCCGGGGCGCTGGTGGTGTCGGGGAAGTCCAGCCGGGTCAGTGGACTGTTGCGGTAGCCGTAAATCTTCCACGCCAGCGAATGGTCGCTCATCAACCCGAAGACCGACGGCACCGTGAAAATCTTGGTGTGGTCGTCGAGGTGGCCTTGGCTGGTGCCGGCACAGACGAATGCCCTGTTGGGCATCGTCATCGTCGGCGCCGAACAGAACCACTGATCGCACACCGCGTAGCCGCGAGCCAGCGCGCTCAGCACCGGCAACGCGTCCGGGCGGTAACAACCCATGATCATGTCGGCGGTAGTGCCCGCCACCACGTGCCAGCCTTTTGCCTTGTTCGCCGTGATGGCCTCGGCATAGTTGGTGACGAAGCCCTTGTTCGTCGGTACCGCGTCCGACGAGGGGGTTTCGGTGCCGAATAGTTGCGCATTGGTCGCGGCGAACCCCTCACCGGGATCGGCTCCGGGCATGAAGTAGGCGTTCTGGGTTGTCGGGGTGATCGGGTAGACCGGGACCGGGTTGCCGTCGATACCGGGGCAGCTCTCCCTCCCGGTGAGCCCCTCGAACGCGTGGCCGCGCGGTGACACGTTGTCCTCGGCGCTGTAGAGATAGCCGAGCATGTGGTCGAACGCCCGGTTCTCCAACATCAACACGACGATGTGCTGGATGTTCGCCAGGCCGACGGGTGTACTCACGATGGGTGCCTCCCACTCTTCGGCAGGTCAACCGAGGCGAGACACGGCCACGGCACGTGCACCGAACCGGGCAGCGCGCGACGCTGTCAACTGCACCGGCGTCGCTTCTGTGAGCGGCCTCAGCGTGGATGCAGCCAGCCCCGGCCAGCTAGCCCAGCCTTCACAGACTCTCCTTAGCCGGGCCTGTCAGACTCGTCAGCAGCAGACGTCGAGGGGTTGACCGGTGCGTAACAAGCGTGGCATACGCGGATTTGTCGAGAAGGTGCGGCTGGGTGAGGCCCAGATGCCGAAGCGCTCGGTGGTCGCGGCCGCCGTCGTTGTGGTGCTGTTGCTCGGCGTCGTGGCGCTGACCGCCTACCAGTTCGGCAAGTCGAACGCGCCGACTCCGGAGACGGCCACTCCGCAGGCCGCACCACCCTCGACCGGCGGGCAGAAGCAGCTCACCATCTGGCTGACCGGCTACTCGTGGCAGGACAACACCCCGCCCGGCTCGTCGGTCGTGGGTGAACCGGTGCTGCACAAGACCGCGGGCGGCACCGGCACCTTCGCCGACCCGATCACCGTCGCGGTACCCGGGCACCAGGGCGACATGGACTGGCAGCCCGGCACCAAGTTCTACCTGCCGACCGTGCAGCGCTACGTGATGGTGGAGGACTCCGGCGCGGCCAAACCGCCGTCCGGCGCTGACACCCACCTGGACATGTGGATCGGTGGCCAGGACGGCACCAAGGCCAGCACCGACGACTGCGAGGGCCAGCTCACCGGCAACGTGCCGGCCGTGGTCAGCCCACCGGACAACGAGCGGGTGATGACCGGTCCGATCTTCGCGAACGGCCAGTGCGCCATCCCGCCGCAGGACAACACCCAGGGCACCTACAAAGGTGGCTCCAAACACCACCACCACAGCGACGACGACAACAACAACTGATCCCCCGCCTGCGCTTCAGCGGGTGGCTGCCACCTTGCTACGAGGTTCAGCCGACCAAGGCCGCGTCCCGGGCGAGGGGCGGCGTAGTATGAGGGTCACCGAGGGCACTTCGCGCGTTGGTGATCAAACCAGTGCCGTCCCGGTCTTCCCAAATATCGGTCATGTGAGTGACCGAGAACGGGGGCACCGACGTGATGTCGGCCGCGCCCTGATTGGTCCAGCGGCGGTGAACATTGTCCGCACATTCGTGGTTTGAAGGATAAATTATGATTTCCCTACTTGTTCCTGCCATTATCGTCCTCGCCGCTATCGTGGTCGCCTCCAGTGTCCGCATGGTCCAGCAGTACGAAAAGGGAGTCGTGCTGCGGTTCGGCCGGCTGTCGCCGGTGATCCGAGGGCCCGGGTTGAACCTGATCATCCCGTTCGTCGACAAGTTGACGAAGGTGTCGTTGCGGACCGTGGTGATGGGCATTCCCGCGCAGGGCGCAATCACCCGCGACAACGTGACCTTGACCGTCGACGCGGTCGTCTACTTCCGGGTGATCGACCCGGTCAAGGCCACCATGAACGTGGAGAACTATCCGCAGGCCGTCTCCCAGGTCTCCCAGACCTCGTTGCGCTCCGTCATCGGGCGCGCCGACCTGGACACTTTGCTGTCGGACCGGGACCGGATCAACGCCGAGCTGCAGGCCGTCATCGACGCACCCACCGAGGGGCCTTGGGGCCTGCACATCGAGCGGGTCGAGGTGAAGGACGTCGCGCTGCCGGAAGGCATGAAGCGCTCGATGTCGCGCCAGGCCGAGGCCGAAAGGGAACGCCGGGCCCGGATCATCGCCGCCGACGGTGAGTTCCAGGCATCGGCCAAGCTGGCCGACGCCGCGCGAGCGATGGGTGACACGCCCGGCGCGCTGCAGCTTCGGCTGCTACAGACCGTGGTCGACGTCGCGGCGGAGAAGAACAGCACCCTGGTGATGCCGTTCCCGGTGGAGCTGCTGCGCTTCTTCGACCATGCCGCGAACGCCGCCGCGGCTGCGGTCGCCACCGGCGGAACACCGGGCGACACCCCCGAGGAACCGCCCGCCGAGGCCGCCACGGATCCGGTCAACGGGCACGGCACTGCCCCGACCGGGCAGGTGCTCTCCGCGCTTGCCGCTCCCGAGTCGGCACGTCCCGTCGTCGCGCCGACCAACCGAGAGAGCTGATACGTGCCCATCGGACTACTGGCACCGCCCTGGATTCCCACTCTGCCGCCGGCCATGACGTAACGCTCGTCGCCGCGCCGGGATCGGTACCCGGGGTGCGCGTGGTATCGCGAAATGGCAAAGCCGCCGATCGCGATCGT
Source organism: Pseudonocardia sp. (assembly GCA_036500625.1). Classification (GTDB taxonomy): domain Bacteria; phylum Actinomycetota; class Actinomycetes; order Mycobacteriales; family Pseudonocardiaceae; genus Pseudonocardia. The sequence continues at coordinate 51,217 of DASYBQ010000151.1, forward strand.
AGAGTTGCAGGGGGCACCGGAGGTCAGCGCCGAAGGACAGCTCGGCGGTTCGTAGTCAAAGGCTGTCAGTGGTGATCGCCCGAGGGCGGTTCGGGAGTCGCCTTCTCGGTCTTGGTGGGTTTCGCCGGGGGTGGCGACGCATGCGACGTGGTGGGCTTCTGGGTGGGGGGAGTGGATGTCTTCGGCGGGGTTGTGGCGGGTGGCGGCTTGCGTGTGGGCGTCGGGGTAGGTCGCGTGGTGGGCACCGGTGCGCTCCCGCAGACCGGCAGACCTGGCGTGGCCGC
>DASYBQ010000152.1:0-1927 GCA_036500625.1 Pseudonocardia sp.
CTTGCACGCACGGCCCCTCGCCAAGGCCGAACTGCAGCTCGTCCAGCCGAGCGGCAACCGCGTCACTGGCCCAGACCGGCTCCTGCCGGTCCGGGCCGGCCATCATGGTGATCGCGGCACGATCCACCGACAGCAGCGATAGGCAGGTCTCACCGATACGGCGCGACGCCTCCGGGCCCCCCTCGGCGACGATGTCCGCCAGGACCTGGGTCAGCTCCCCCGAGTCACTCACGCGGCCACTGGTCACGCGCGAGCATGAGCACGGTCCAACCTTGCATGAGACAACCCCGTCCGAGAGTTCGACCGACATGCTCGGCTACCGACGGGGTCCGGATCGACACCACCGAGAGAGGAACGACCGTATGGTGCACCACACCCTACGCGTGTGCGGCCACCACGGTCATACCCGAGATTGTGAGTGAGTCCCGCATGGCGTTTGAGATTCCCGCGGGTTGCATGTTGCCCTCAGCTGAGCACCCGGCCCGGATCGCTGAGTTCGAGGCGCTGTTCGCCCGGGGCCCGGTCGGTGTGGCGGGTCAGTGACGAGCACTTGGGTGTCAGCTTCGCCGCTATCGACACCACCGCGACCACGGTGCGGGAGCTGGCCGGCAAAGGAGTCAGCCTGTTGCTGGTTCTTCCAGTTCACCGTGACCCCTACCAGCGACCGAGTTGTGCTCGACGTGCTGGTGCCCGCCGCCCGGTCCGAGGTCCTCGACGGGCTGACCGCGCTGGCCAGGGCGTGCGCCCGGTGATCGAGGACGGTGTGTCTTGAGACCGGGGTCACGTCAGGACGGGTGTGTGCGGCGGTCAGCTGGCCGCGGCGGCTGGGGCGGATTGTGCAGGCGGTGCGCTACTACCAACGACGTGGCCTGCTCGCGTCACCGCGACGCGGCCTGGACGGGCACCGCGTCGTTGCCGGTGGTGGGGCGCGAACCGGTCCGACGATTCTCCTGGCGGCGGGGGCAACGGCACCGCTCGGGGCTTGAGTACCTGGTCAGCACCGGGGCGGCATCAGGGTTACGAGTTGTTGGAGGAGTCCCGGCCGCTGCTGATGCTGGCTTCGCCTGCCCTCCGGTGGAGCACCCGCGACAGGCGGTCGAGCTGGGCACGGCGCCGCACGCGCCGCGGGCCGCTGCCGAAGCTGCCTTGAGCCTGGGCCCCGGTGGCCGAGGCAACGCCATACCGCGGCTCCACCGAACCGGGGGCTCCGCCGAACCGCGGCCGAGCTGAGCCGGGGAGTGGTTCGGTAGAGCCGCGGTCCGGGAACCACTGCGCGTGTCCACCCGGAGTGGGCCTGACCGGTCAGTATCAGGGTTTCGGTCGGTCCGCGCCGTTCGTGCGCGGGTGGTGTTGGTGGTCGGGTCGGGTCACGGCTCGAGCAGCAGCGAGCCCGGGTCCAGGCCGTCCAGTGAGGCGCCGACCGGTCCGTTGCCCTTATCGTTGTTCGGGTGCCCGACGCCCACGCCCTGCGGCCCGCCGCCGGTGCTGTTCGGCGCGGCCAGCGCGGACCCGGCGCTCAGTGCGCCGACCGCGGCGGCCGCCGCCGGGGCAATCACCAGGGCGGTGAGCAGGCGCCGGACGCGGCGCCGCGAGGTGTGGGAGGTCATGGTGGTTGTCTCCTCAATGTGTTGATCTTAGCTTGTTGGCGAAGTTATCAGTGGGACTCGGCGGGGCTCGCTGTGTTCACAACTACGGGCCAATGGGTTCCACCTTCTGGGGGGACGGGGCGTAGTCCGGAGGCGCAGCCGGGAGATGAGCGGCGCGCTGGCCGGTTCTACCTCGCAAGCCCACCCAAGCCCCACCATGCTGCGCTCAAGCGAATCCTGAACGCGCTCGCCGACGATCTCGCCGCAACTATCGACCAGCAGCCGCGGTCGCCCGCCCGGCGCTGAGGTGCCAACAATCGCGATCAGGTGTCAACTATCTC
>DASYBQ010000153.1:0-26686 GCA_036500625.1 Pseudonocardia sp.
CACGGTCGGCTTCGAGCGCGCCTCGGCACAGAGCCTCCTGGAAGCCGCCCGCCGCGACCTCCAGTCCATCGACCACGCAGAGCAACGCCTCCGCACCGGCACCTACGGCACGTGCGACCACTGCCACGCCCAGATCGCCGCCCAACGCCTGGAAGCCCTCCCCACCGCCCCCACCTGCATCACCTGCGCCTCCCGTACGCGCCGCCGCTGACCGTCAACCCGACGCCGCGCACCGGGCGTCCACGCCGCGCATGGTGCACCGTGCGCGGCGTGGACGCGAGATGCGCGGCGTCCGGGCGGCGAGGAGGCCGGAGGCCGCTACGGGAGTTTGATGGCGGGGTTCAGGAACTGGGGGGTGGCTATGTCGGACGCCTTGAGGCCGGGTCGGACTCCCGCGCCGGAGCGGGCCAGGATCGGGGCGAACGTGTCGATCGTGGCCTGCACCCGCACCGGGTCGAGGCCGCCGATCGGGCCGCTGGCGTCGTTGGTCACGATCGACATCTTCTTCAGCGTCTCGGCGGCGTAGTTGGCCACGCCGATCGAGTAGGTCCAGCCGTCGTTGTACTTCGCCACCGCGTCCACGATCAGCTGGTTGGTCCGCGCGGGGTCGCGCATGTAGTCGACCATGGCCCGCTGCATCACCGGGACCAGGCGCTTCAGGCAGCCGGACAGCGGGCCGAGGTCGGCGGTGCGCACCGACATCGCCTGCGGGTAGATGTTGTAGCCGACGTCGGAGATCAGCTGGTAGCCGACCGGCTTGCCCCAGCTGGGCACCTCGTGCTGGTAGATGTAGGGCTCGCTGGTGGCGTAGCCCTGCTGGGCGATGGCCGGGTCGGTGACGAACCGGGCCGGGGCGCCGGTGTAGCCGGTGTCGATCTGGTCGGGCTCGAGCAGGCCCTTGGCCACCAGGTAGGTGGGGAAGTAGTTGTCCTTCGCGACCACGACCTTCGCCCCGGAGGCACCGATGTCCGCGATCGAGTGCCAGTTCGGGTGGGTGGCCGGGTCCCACATCAGTATCTGCGGGCTCTTGTTCAGCGGGGCGATCACCGCGGTGACCGGCTGGTTGGCCGAGGTGGCCATCGCCAGGTCGCCGTGCACCGAGCCGATCGTGATGGACTTGTCCACGTACATCTGCGCCGGCACGCTGGCGAACCCGATCGCCGCACCGCCGCTGCGCACCTCGACCCGCACGCCGGTGTCCAAGCCGGCGACCACCAGCGGCCCGCTGACCCGCTTGCGCGCGGCGTCGAGCGTGTAACCGGGGCCGACGAGCTGGTACTCGCCGGCCTGGTTGGCGTCCGGGTCCCACAGGTCCTGGATCACGATGGTCGACGGACAGACGCCGGCCAGCCGCTGTTCACCGGTCGCCTGCGGCAGCGGCGCCGCGCCGGGCGCCGGACCGGCGGGGGGCGGCGGCTCGGCGCAGCCGGCGATTGCCGCGCCGAGGCATGCTGCAGTGCAGGTCAACGCCAACAGGGCAGGACCGCGTCTCATGGGAGCTCCGGATTTCACGGGGGCGCGGCCTGCGCCCCTCAGGGCTTGCGGGCTACGCCGCCGTACTGCAGAACCGGTCGGACGGCGCCGGTCCCCGCAATGTGCGGTCGCCAGGCGCTGACCGAGAGTATGCCGGGCTCGACGACTTCCAGGCCGAGGAAGTACCGCTGAATCTGTTCGAGGGTGCGCAGATGGTAGGAGTCGATACCGGTGTCGTTGCGGTTCGCCACCCCCCGGTGCAGCTCGTCGCCGTCGTCGAACCCGTCGGCCAGGATGAGATAGCTCCCCGAGGGGACGGTCGATACCACCGTGTCGACGATCGCGCAGGCCTCGTCGAAGTCGGCGACGTGGCCCAGGATGCCGAGCAGGCACACCGCCGTGGGCTGGGTGTAGTCCAGCGTCTTGGCCGCCTCGTCCAGGATGAACCGGATGTCGCGGACGTCGGAGTCGATGTAGTCGATCGGTCCGGCGTCCGGGACCAGGCTGGTCAGCAGTGCCCTGGCGTGCGCGAGCACCACCTTGTCGTTGTCCACGTAGACCACCCGGCCCTGCCGGTGCACGTCCTGGATCACGTCGTGCAGGTTCTCCAGGTCCGAAGGGGCCGGCAAGCCGCAGCCGACGTCCAGGAACTGCCGTACGTCGCCCTCGGCGGCCACGTAACGGGCCGCGCGCATCAGGTACCGGCGGGTCTGCTTCGCCAGCTCGAAGATGTCCGGGTACTCGGCCGCCATGGCGTCACCGGCCGTGCGGTCGAGCGGGTAGTGGTCCTTCCCGCCCTGCAGGTAGTTCCACATCCGGGCGGGTGACGGCCGGTGGAAGTACTCATCCGGGAGCACAGGTTCAGTCGCCGGCCGACCCTTTGCCCAGTTACTCACCCGAACTCCTCCATCGGCGCCACCATGACATTGATCAGCTTTATCATCCGCGCGCGGCCAAGATCTCGACCCTCGTGAGTGAATAGGAACGCTGTAGCGTTCCTATTCACTCACGAGGCCGGAGGCCAGGTGATCAGACTTCCAGAGGGCTGGGCATCTCGCCAGTGATGACGTAGACCATCCGGCGGGCCACCGCCACCGCGTGGTCGCCGTAACGTTCGTAGAACCGGGCCAGCAGCGTGGCGTCCACCGCGGCGGCCACCCCGTGCGTCCAGTCCGGGCTCATCAGCACGGTGAACATGTGCCGGTGCAGGTCGTCCATCGCGTCGTCGTCGGCGTCCAGCTCGCGGGCCTTGTTCACCTCCGGGTGGCGGATCACCTCGGCGGCCTTGTGCGCCAGCTGGCAGGCCTCCTTGCCCATCTCGGCGAAGTAGGGCTTCACCTCGTCGGGTAGCACGTACGCGGGGTGCCGCCGCCGGGCCGCGCTGGCGACGTGCAGCGCAAGGTCGCCCATCCGCTCCAGGTCGCCGCCGGCGTGGATGGCCGACACCACGACCCGCAGGTCGGTGGCCACCGGTGCCTGCAGGGCCAGCAGCGCGAACGCGTTCCCCTCGGCCCGGTTGCGCAGCTCGTCGATGTGCAGGTCCTCGCTGATCACCTCTTCGGCGAGCGCGAGGTCGGCGTTCAGCAAGGCGTCGGTCGCCTTGCGGATCGCGACGCCGACCGCCTCGCACATGGTGGCGAGTTCGTCCGCGAGGCCGTCCAGCTTGGACTTGTACGCCTCACGCATAGTTGACCTCATGCATAGCAGCACAGTATGCGCCACCGGTCACTTGTTCGGCAGCGGGAAGTGAACGAGCGGTGAACGCTTGAGCCGTTTTGAAGCGCCCGCGCTCACTGGGGCGGAGCCCCCCAACGGTTACCGGCAGGACACGCTGGCCGCGGTGACCAGGGTGGGGGCCGGCCGGTTCGGCGCGGCGGACCCGGTCGGCGCCGCCTGGATCTGGCCGTCGAACGAGTCGCCGATCACCAGGTCCAGGGTCTTCGTGCCGGGCACCTGTTGCAGCACCGCGCTCGGCACCGCCTGCGCCAGCGCGGCGGCCTGGCCGGCCTGGTCCGCCGAGGCCCGGATGACCGACTGCTGGGTGCGTTCCGCCGCCGCAAGCGAGACGATCTTGAAGCCAAGGGTGCGCAGCGAGTCCGCCGCCTGGATGGCCGTCTTCGGCTTGGCCGAACCGTTACGCAGTGTGAGCGCCACCTGGCTGGGCGGCAGCGGCGCGGAGTCGGCGGCGTTGAGCGCGGAGCTGTTCGGCGCGGCGGGGCCCTCGCCACGCAGCACCTGGTTGGTGCGAACCTGGTCGAACAACGGCCGGGCACCCGTAGCGGGCACCAGGTTGCCCTGGCCGTCCGGCTGGGGGGCGGTCGGCACGGTGACCAGGTCGACCTTGGTCTGGTCGGTGTCGTGCAGCGCGCGGATCAGCGGGATCAGCTCGTCGAGGTCCGCGTTGTCGTTCAGCGAGTGCGCCGCGTACGCGCCGACCAGCCCCTTGAGCGTGCTGTAGTCGCTCACCACCTGGTCGGAGCTGCCCCGGGTGAGCAGCGCGGAGAGCAGCATCTGCTGCCGCAGCGCCGGGCCGGCGCCACCGGGAGGGTCGTCGCTGACCTGCCGGGCCCGCAGATAGGCCAGCGCGGTGTCCCCACCCATGATCTGCTTGCCCCGGTTGGGCGCCACCGCACCGAGGACGCCGTCGATGGCAGGCTTCGGCACGCAGACCACCAGCCCGGACATCGAGTCGACCATGTCCTTGACGCCGGCCAGGTCCAGCTCGGTGAAGTGGTTGATGGCCAACCCGGTGAACGCCTGCACGGTCTTCACCGCGCATTTCGGCCCGCCGACCCGGTAGGCGCTGGTCAGCGGCACACCGTTCTCGCCGGGCAAAGTGCCGCCGGAATAGCCGGCGGTGTTCGGGTCGTAACGGTCGCAGCTGGGCCGATCGACCAGCAGGTTGGCCGGCAGCGACAGCAGCACCACCCGGCTGCCGTCCGCCGGCACGTGCGCGATCATCACCGCGTTCGCCCCGACGCTGCGGCCCCGGCCGCCCCGGGCCGCCGCCGGGTCCGCCGAGCCGACCGGCGGCTGGGTGTCGGTCGGGTCGATCCCGACCAGCAGGTAGTTGTTGTCGCCGCGCTGCGCGGCCGCGTCGATGATCGTGCTGCCGTTCGGGTCCAGCGCCTGGACCGCGCGCAGCGAGCCGTTCAGCGATGCGTGGGTGGCCCAGATCGAGGTGACCGCGATGAACAACAACGCGGCGACGGACGCCGCGGTGATCCGGATCGCCCGGTCGCGCACGGAGAGCGGACCAGCCGGGGCGGCGGGCTCCGGCTTGGCCAGGCCGGTCTGGCCGGCGGACCGGCCGTTCTCCCTGGTCTGGCCGTTCTCCCCGGGCTGGCCGGGCTGGCTGGTCCGGCCGGGCTGGCTGCTGGTGCGGGCGGGCTGGCTGGTCCGGCCGGGCTGGCTGGTCCGGCCGGGCTGGCTGCCGGTCCGGCCGGGCTGGCTGGTGCGGCCGGGCCGGCTGATCAGCTCGGTGTCGTCGGTCTGGCCGGGGTCGCTGACTTGGCCGGTTCGGCCAGCCGGACCGGGGCGGATGAGGCGGGTGGCGCGGGTCAGCACCGAGAACCGGTCACCTTGGCTGACCCGATCGTCGCGCTCCCTGCCGAGGCCGGCGTGGATCGCGGTGAGCCGGTTCAACTTCTCGTCGATCTTGGCGACGCGCAGCTCGAAGCCCTCCGGCACGTACTGGTCCGGCCGCGAGGCCGCCTCGGCGCCGGGATGCCCGCCGTTGTCCGCGTAGCCGCCGAGATCCCCGTAGCCGCCGAGCCCTCCGTAGCCGCCGGGCTCACTGTGTCCGTCGGGTTGGCCGTGTTCCCAGGGTTTTCCCTGTTCACCGGTTGTCGGGTGGTCTGTCGACGTTGCCTGGTTCGCGGCATTGGCGGCGTGCGCGAGGTTGGCGGCATGTGCCGCGGCGCCGACCGCCAGCGCCGGGTAGGCGGCGCTGGCCGCTGCCCCCGCCACCCCTCCGTCCCCTGCTGTACCGGCGGCAACCGCTGTGCCGGCAGAACTCGTCATGCCGGCAGGGTTGGTTGCACCCGGCGGGTGCGCCGTCTCCGGTGCGTGGGTCGTGTCCGGCGGGTTCGGGGTGTCGGCTCTGGCTTTCCGGTGCGGGGTGCCGGTCGCGCCCGCCGGGCCGGTGCTGCCAGCGGCGCCGGCCGTCGGCGTTGCGTCCGCTCCCGCCGTACCGGTTGTGCTGGTCACGCCCTCGGCGCCCGCCGTGCCGGTTGCGGCCGAGTCGGCGGCGGCCTCGGTGCCGGCCAGCGTGACGCCGAGGTATTCGGCCCGGATCCGCTCCAGCTCGCCGGTGGCCAGCCGGTGCCTTGCCGGGTTCACCGCGGTGGTCGGCGACTCCAGCCGGGCGGCGGCCGAAGGTGGCGCGGTGGGTGAGGCCGGTCGAGCTTGTGGCGCCACCGCGCTGGCCGAGTCCAGCGGAGCAGACGGAGGCAGCGCGGTGGTCGGCGACTCCACCGAGGCGCCCGACGGCATACCCGGCGACTCCGGCCGGGCCTGCGGCGGCAACGCCGTGGTCGGCGAGTCCAACGGGCGCTGCGCGGTGGTGGGCGAGTCCAACGGGGTCGGCGGGCGCAACGCCGTGCTGGGTGGCGGCAGCGCCGTGGTCGGCGAGTCCAACGGGGCGGCCGGGCGCAGCGCCGTGGTCGGCGAGTCCAGCTTCGCGGGCCGGTCGGTGGGGCTCTCGCGTTGCTTGCCGGCCGGTTGCGCGGCCGCGCCCGCTCCGCCGGATTCGCCTCCCCGAGCCGGGTCGTAGTAGTCCCGCACCGGTGCCGCGGCCGGGTTCACGTACCCCGAGTAGCGCTCAGCCGACCCGTAGGTGTCGGCGAACAGCACGTTGGGCGAGATTTCCCCGGTCCTCGGACCCGCCGAGGACCGGCGCACGCTGTCCTGGCCATCCGGGTTCCGGTCGGGCAGGCGGTCCGCCCGAGGGTCGGCCGGTCCGGTGCCGGTCGGCTGGCCCTTCGCGGTGGCCGGCGGATGCCCCACCGCACCTGCCCCCGGCCAGCCCTGCGTGTTGCCCGACGGTCCACCCTGCCCACCGGACGGTGAACCACCTTGTGCGTCGCCGGAGGGCCAGCCATGGCCACTCGTCGACGAACGACCCTGCGACTGGTCCCACGGCCGTCCGGACGCATCCGTCGGCGGTCTGTCCGACCCGGTGGTGGCCCGACCACCAGGCGCGTTCCCCGACGGCCGACCCTGCCCACCGGACGGCCGGCCACCCTGCCCGCTGTCAGAGAACCGACTTTGCCCATTGGGCGGCGACGCAGCCTGGGGGCCGGTCCCCGAGGGCCGACCCTGCCCACCGGCGGGCGAGTCACCGTGGGCATGACCCGGCGGCCAGCCCTGGCCACCGGTTGCCGACCCGCCTTGGGCACTACCGGATGTCCAGCCCGGCCCATTCCCGGAGGAACGACCCCTCGGTTGGTCCCACGGCCGACCGGACGTGTCGGTCGGCGGGCCATCCGATCCATCAGCCGGAGGACCACCGGGCGCATTCGCCGACGGCCGACCCTGCCCACCGGCCGGCGAACCACCCTGCCCACCGGCGGGCTGACCAGCCGGCGCACTCCCTGACGGCCAGCCTCGCCCATCGGCCGGCGAGCCGCCCTGCGCGGTGCCGGTCGGCCGACCCTGCCCACCGGGCGGCTGAGCACCCTGGGCGTAACCCGGCGGCCAGCCCTGCCCACCGGCCGACGAACCCTGTTGTTGCGCACCGGTTGGCTGACCGGTCGACGGGCTGCCCGGTGAGCCACCAGCCCCGGCCGCCGGCGAGCCACCCCGGGCGTTGCTCGACGGCCAGCCCTGCCCATTGGCCGGCTGAGAAGCCGCTGTGCTGCCTGGCGGCCGACCCTGCGCACCGGACGCCGGGCCACTGCCCGACTGACCGGCCGGCACGTAGCCCGGCGGCCAACCCTGCGCACCGGATGAGGGGCCACCCTGGGAATAGCCCTGCTGACCACCCGGCCCGCCAGCGGGCGGGCCGCCCTGCCAGCCAGCCGGTTGACCGCCCCGCGCACCGGCTGGTTGACCAGCCGAGGCACTGCCCGGCGGCCAGCCCTGCCCGCTGGCCGGCGGACCACCCTGCAGGTAGCCAGGTGGCCAGCCCTGCGTACTGGCCGGCGCGCCACCCGGCCCACTGCCCGGCGCGACACCTTGCCCATAGCCCGGCGGCCAACCCTGCCCAACGGACGGCTGAGGAGTCTGCGCACCGCCAGAGGGCCAACCCTGCCCGCCGGTTGGCGGGCCACCCCGCGCGCTACCGGGCGGCCAGCCCTGCCCGCGTGCCGGCGGGCCGCTCTGTCCACCGGCTGGCTGACCAGGCGACGCGTTGCCGGACGGCCGACCCTGCCCACCGGACGGCGAACCATTCTGAGCGGCGCCGGGCGGCCGACCCTGCCCACCGGTCGGCTGAGCACCCTGGGCGTAGCCCGGCGGCCAGCCCTGGCCGCTGGCCGGCTGGCCAGCAGACGCACTGCCTGGCGGACGACCCTGCGCACCGGGTGCCGAAGCACCCCTCGGGTAGCCGGCCGGCCAACTCTGCCCGCCAGCGGGCGAACCACCCGGCGCAGCAGCGGACTGACCTCCCGGCGCACTGCCGGACGGCCAACCCTGCCCACCGGTCTGCGAGCCACCCTGCGCACCAGCCGGCGAACCGCTCTGGCCGCCGGCGGGCCGACCCGCCGGCGCATTGCCCGACGGCCAGACCCGCGCGGTGGCCGGCGAGCCGTCCGGCGTACGGCCTGGCTCGTTGGCGGGCGGCCAGGCCGGTGCAATGGCCGGCAGGGTGCCCGGTCCATCGGATCGGGCCTCGGCCGGCGAGCCGCCGGGCTGGTTGACCGGCGGGTTCGGCTGGCCGCCGCCTGGCACGCCTGCCGATGTGCCGGCTGGGCCGCCCGGGCCGTTCCCGGGCTGGCTCGCTGGGCGGTCGGTCTGGGACTCGGCCGGTGGGTCGCCGGCTCGCGCGGCCGAGGGCTGGTCGACCGACGCACCGGTCGAAGGGCCGACCTGCTGGGTCGATCGCCGGCGAAGCCGCCGGTAGGTGCGCTGGGCAGCCGCCAGATCGGCTACCGGGATCGCCAGCGAGGCGGGTCGCGCACCGGCTGACGAGTCGTCCCCGGACTCGGTCTCTGCCTCGCCCGTCTGGCCGGCTCGCTCTCCGGTCCTCGGATCGCCCTGCGCAGCGGCCGGTGAGTCGACGGGCGCCGAGGACTGCGCGTCGGCCACCGCCCCGGACGGCGGATCGGACGGCGGATCGGCTCGCCCGCCGGAACGCGGATCAGCCCCCGCAACGGCTGGCACGCCGGCCCGCGGGTCGACTCGCGCCCCGGTCACCGCGCCGGCCGAGGCGTCAACCGGTGTGCTGTCCTCCGGGTCGGCGCCCGCGCCGAATGCCGGTTCGGCCTGCGCCCAGCTGTACCGGTCGAGTTGCGCCCCGCTGTACCGGTCGAGCTGCGCCCCGGCCCTCGGGTCAGCCCCCGCACCGGCTGGCGAGCCGGTTCGCGCCGCATCGGCCACGGCACCGGTTGAAGGGTCGACTCGGGCCGGAGCGGCTCCCGGTGCGCTGTGCGGGTCGCCCGCCGAGGGGTCGACAAGCGGCGGGGCAGGTCGGTCGGTGTGCGGGTCGGGCCCAGGGGAGCCTGGCGCAGCGCCGTTGGTGGCGCTGGAGAACCGGGGGGTGGGCTGGTTGTCCGGGTCGAACATGTTGCGCAGCACGGTCAACGGCGAGTTCAACGCGCTGATCGAACCGCTGGAGTAGTGCCGTTCGGTGACGCCCGCTTCGTCGGAGCCGAGCACGTCGCCGGCACGTCGCACCAGGTCGGGGCGGTCCGGGAAGATGTCGTCCAGCGGCCGGCGGACGAAGAACTCCGCGGTCTCCGCGTCCCCGGCGTCCGGCTGGACCCGAAGGCTGTGCTGGTTGGTCTCCCTCGGCGACACATCGGCGCCGTGCCTGGCCAGCAGGTCCGCCACGCTCAGCCCGACGGGCGAGTCATCCTCGTGGCGGCGACGGGTATGGCCGCTGGACTCAGGATCCCCGTCCTCCACGCCACCTCCCCGGCATCCGCCCACAGGCAATCAGGGCTGGACTGTCGCGAAATCGTATCCGGCGCGGAATGATCACAGTGCTACGGGGGCAGAAGTGAAAGGCCCTCGTCGGGACGCTATCAGTCCAGTGTCGACGGTTGTGGGATGTCGCGCCGCGCGCCGGCCGGTCCGGCCAGCGCGACCCGGCCGTTGGCCCTGCGGAACGCGACCGCGTTGCGCCCGGCGCCCTTCGCCGCGTAGAGCAGCACGTCCGCGCCGACCAACAGCTGCTCGACGTCGGGCGGCTGGGAGACGCTGTGCGCAACCCCGACGCTGACCGTGACCCGCAGCGCCGGATCCAGCTCCAGCCAGCCGTGCCGGTCGATCCTGGTCCGGGCCCGCTCGCACACCTCGACCGCCTTCGCCGGGTCGAAACCGGGCAGCACCAGCGCGAACTCCTCGCCGCCGTAGCGGGCACAGAACGCCCCTTCCGGCAGGGCCGCGTCGAGCTCGGCGACCACCCGCTGCAGCACCCGGTCGCCGAACGGGTGGCCGTAGCGGTCGTTGACCTTCTTGAAGTGGTCGATGTCCACCATGGCCAGCGCCATGCCGGAGCGCAGCACCGCCGGGTCGTCGAGCAGGGTGGCCAGCCGGTCGTCCAGGTAGCGGCGGTTGTAGCTGGCGGTCAGGAAGTCCCTGCGGGCCTGCTCGCGGACCAGCTCGTGCTCGCGGCGCAGCCGGTCCAGCTCGGCGTGGGTGGACTGCGGCCGCTCGGCAGGGTCCAGGCCGGCCAACAGGTCGACCGCGCTGCGCAGCCGCTGGTAGGCGTCCTCCCAGCAGCCCAGCCGGGCCAGCTCCTCGCCCGCCGCGACGTGCTCCTGCGCGGTAGCGAGGTCCGAGCGGGCATCGATGCGGTGGTCCAGCTCGAGGTGGTTACCCAGCGAGCTCTCCGGGCGCGACGCCGGCACCCGGCCGGCCGCGTCCTCCGCCCGGGGTGGGGGACGCTCGGCCGTGCGGCCGCGTTGTGACGAACTCATTGGACGACCACCTCCCGTGCCATCGTCGATGTTGACTGTGCGCTTACGACACGATTACGCCCAGTGTCCGTGTTAATTCGCCCGAGTGAGCGAAGGTTCTTCGCCCTCGGCTACCCTCCCGAGTGCGCCAGCTCAGCGCCTCCCGGCACGGTGAGGTCGTCCGGGTCGGTCAGCCAACCCTCCGGCAGCGTCACCCGCCCCGGCGAACCCTGCCGTCCCCTCGGGCTCGTCACGTCCTGCGGCAGCGCCGCCGGGTCCAGCTCGGCGAGCAGCCCCGCCAGCTCGTCCAGCGAGCTGACCATGGCGAGCCGTCGGCGCAACACCGCGCCGGCCGGGAAGCCCTTCAGATACCAGGCGACGTGTTTGCGCAGGTCACGGATGCCTTTGTCCGGGCCGAGGTGCTCGACGAGCAGCTCGGCGTGCCGCGCGAGTGTGCCGGCCACCTTGCCGAGGTTCGGCGTGGCCGGCACCGGGCGGTGCGTCAACGCCGCCTCCAGCTCACCGAACAGCCACGGCCGGCCGAGGCAGCCCCGACCGATCACCACCCCGTCGCAGCCGGTCCGGCGCAACAGCTCGGTCGCGTCGGCGGCGCTGAACACGTCGCCGTTGCCCAGTACCGGCAGCCGGGGCGGCAGGTGCTCGCGCAGCCGGGCGATGGCCGCCCAGTCGGCGCGCCCGGAGTAACGCTGTGCCGCGGTGCGCCCGTGCAGCGACACGGCGGCCACCCCGGCGTCGGCGGCGATCCGCCCGGCGTCGAGGTAGGTGTGGTGCGACTCGTCGATGCCGATGCGCATCTTGACCGTGACCGGGACACCGGCGGGCTCGGCCGCGCGGACCGCGCCGGACACGATCCGCTCGAACAGCCGCCGCTTGAACGGCAACGCCGCGCCGCCGCCGCGCCGGGTCACCTTGGGCACCGGGCAGCCGAAGTTGAGGTCCACGTGGTCGGCGAGGTCGTCCTCGACAACCATCCGCACGGCGGCCGCCACGGTGGCAGGGTCCACCCCGTAGAGCTGCAGCGAGCGCGGATGCTCTTCGGCGTCGAACCGGATCATCCGCAGCGTCTCCGCGTTCCGCTCGACCAGTGCCCGCGAGGTGATCATCTCGCAGACGTAGAGCCCTGCGCCGTACTCCCGGCACAACCGGCGGAACGCGACGTTGGTGACGCCGGCCATCGGCGCGAGCACCACCGGCGGGTCGACCTGGAACGGCCCGATCCGCAACCCTCGGGCAGCGCCGCGCCCGCTGGCCGCGCCAGGGCCACCCGTACGGGCAGCTGGCGCGCCGACCGGGCCGGCCGGGCGCACCGGGCCCCGATCGGTCAGGATCGTCACGAGACGGTCACCGGCCGTTCTCTCATTCAAGCCAAGCTACCGGGCCAGGTGAACCCGATATCATCCGGTCCGCGACGAGTCCATTGCACGCGGTGACCGGTTCGCCGTGGGTTCGCCGCGCCTGGCAGGGCCCGCTCATCTGCCGTTCGTCGGCAATTTCTCAGCGCTTGCCGGCACACCGGCCACCGCCCGAGACCCCCCGACAGGATGACCGCTACCTGGGGCCGAAGGCCCAACCAACGAAGCAAGCTTCGGTGGTTGAAACAGCCCGGCGAAGCCGGTTCGAAGCCTTTCGGGGGGTCGTTGGGGGGCGGAGCCCCCCGACTGTGGTTCATACTGGCCCTTCCACCAGCGAGAACCGCTCGGAGAGTTCACGTTGTATCCCCAGCCTTTCGGAGAGTCACTGCCCCGGGTCGTGCCCGGTGAGGTCGTCGACCCCTCGGCCGGGGCGCCCCAGCGCCCGTCGCGCACCGAGCCGGAACGCGGCCCCCGGGTGGCCCTGCTGAGCCTGCGCGACGTGCGCCCCATCGCCGACTTCGGCGGCCTGCACGAGGCGGAGGACGTCCTGGTCGAGACGTTGTCCGCCTCGCTGTACCGGGTGGTGCTTGCCTCGCCCCGGTTCTCCCGGCGGCCGTTCGACTCCGCGCCGATGCGCCGGATGCTCAGCTCCACCCGGCTGGTGCGCCCATACCGCATCGAGCACCACCAGCCCGGCAGCGGCGCAATGGCCCGTGACGTGTTGGTGATACTTGCCAGCGACGTGGCCGACGCGGCGGCGCTGCTCGGCGTGCCGGGCTGGCACGAGCTCGGCGAGAAGGTACTGCTGCACATCGGGGTGGTCACCGAGAGCGAGCTGCGCCGCCATCCGGAGCTGGTCGGCCAGCTGCGCCGCCGGGTGGACGCGCTGTTCAGCGGCACCGAGATGCCGCCGCTCGGCCACCTGCGCTCGGACCGGCTGCGCACCGTCGGCGTGGTTCCGGCGCTGCTCGACGTGCTCGCGTTCGCCACGAGGACCGACGACGAGCGCACCATCGACGTGTTCAGCCCCGGGCCGGAGCGGCCCGGCCAGCACCAGCTGCTGCAGCGCTGGGCGGACGCACAGGGCGGCAGGTACCAGCACGACATCGGCCGGCTCGGCGCGATCACCTCGCCGGCCCAGCACCGGCGCATCTTCACCACGATGGCCACCCGGTCTCGGTTGCTGCTGACCAACTACAGCCAGTCCGACCGTCGGCACGGCGGCCAGCACCGCGGCGTGAGCGGCCGGTTCTACGACGCGATGGCGGCCGGGTGCGCGCTGGTCGGCGACCTGCCGGCCTCTTCGCGCCAGTTCAGCGCGTACGTGGCGGGGGCCCAGCCGCTGTCGCTGCCATCCGACGCGGTGCGGCTGCCCAGCGAGCTGGCCGAGGCGCTCGGCGACCCTGCCGAGTCACGCCGGCTGGGGCTCGCCGCGCGGGAGGCGGCGCTGCGGCGCAACGACGTGGCGCACCGCTGGCTGGAGATGGTCACGCTGGCCGGCCTTCCCGAGTCGGCCGGCATCCGCGAGCGCATCGGAGCCCTCGCCGCGATGGCCGACACCCTGCACACCGACGACCCCACCGAGGCCGACACCGACACCGGCCCCAGCACCGACGTCGGCGCCGCTGGGGACGTGCCCTGACGACGGCCGGCGTCCGGTCAGCTGTTGGCCGGGGTGGCGATGCGGCCCTCGACGGCGCGCAGTGCGATGTCGGTGCGGTAGTGCGAACCCGGCAGCCGGATCTCCACCACTCGCCGGTAGGCCTCCTCGCGGGCGGCGGCCAGGTCGGCGCCGGTGCCCAGCACGGAGAGCACCCGCCCGCCGGCCGAGACCACCGCGCCGTCCTCGCGGCGCCGGGTGCCGGCGTGCAGCACCCCTTCTGCCTCCGCGCCGGTGATCACGTCGCCGAGCCGGGGCGTGCCGGGGTAGCCGTCGGCGGCGACCACCACGGCCACCGCACTGCCCGGCGCCCAGTCCAGCTCGGGCTGTCCGGCGAGGGTGCCGGTGGCGGTGGCATGCAGCAGGCCGGCCAGCGGGGTGCGCAGCAGGGCCAGCACCGGCTGGGTCTCCGGGTCGCCGAAGCGGCAGTTGAACTCGACCACCGCGGGCCCCGCCGAAGTCAGCGCCAGCCCGGCGTAGAGCAGCCCGGAGAACGGCGTGCCCCGGTCGGCCAGCTCGCCGACCACCGGGCGGATGATCTCCTCGACGATCTCCTCGACCAGACCCGGCTCGGCCCAGGGCAGCGGCGCGTATGCGCCCATGCCGCCGGTGTTCGGCCCGGTGTCCGCATCGCCCATCCGCTTGAAGTCCTGCGCGGGCAGCAGCGGCCGCACGGTCCGCCCGTCGACAAGGCAGAACAGCGACACCTCGGGCCCGTCAAGGTACGACTCGAGCAGCACCGGGTGGCCACTGTCCAGCAGCGTCATGGCGTGCGCGCGGGCCAGCTCGAGGTCGTCGCTGACCACGACGCCCTTGCCGGCGGCCAGCCCGTCGTCCTTCACCACGTAGCGCGGGCCGAACCGCCGCAGCGCCGCGTCCAGGTGTGCCGGGTTGTCCACCACCTCGGCGTGCGCGGTACGCACGCCGGCCGCCGCCATCACGTCCTTGGCGAACCGCTTGGAACCTTCGACCCGGGCCGCCGCCGCGCTCGGGCCGAAGCAGGCGAGCCCTTCGGCGCGCACCGCGTCGGCAACCCCGGCGACCAGTGGTGCCTCCGGTCCGATGACCACCAGGTCGGCCCGCCACCGCCGGGCCAGCGCGGTGACCGTCGCCGGGTCGGACACGTCGCCGACGCCGAGCTGCTCGGCCACCGCCTGGGTGCCGGCATTGCCGGGCGCGCAACCCAGCGCGGTCACCGAGGGGTCCTGCGCCATCGCAAGGACCAGGGCATGCTCACGGCCGCCGGAGCCAATCACCAGGACTCGCACAGCCGGGCAGCCTAGGCGATCCGCCGCCAGGACCCGCCGCGAGTCGGGGATGTCGGCACGGCGGGCCGACATCCCGCGCGGCGTTCCCCTGGCGTTCACTCACTGGAACCCCACTGGTCAACGTCCGGATGCCGGCGGCCAGAATCGTGCCACCATGCCACCGCTGATCATCGCCCACCGGGGCGCCTCCGGGTACCGCCCGGAGCACACGCTGGCCGGTTACGAGCTGGCTGCCCTGCTCGGCGCGGACTTCCTGGAACCGGACCTGGTCAGCACCAACGACGGCGTGCTGGTCGCCCGGCACGAGCCGGAGATCGGCGGCACCACCGACGTGGCCGCGCACCCGGAGTTCGCCGACCGCCACTCCAGCAGGGTGATCGACGGTGTGTCGCTGACCGGCTGGTTCGCCGAGGACTTCACCCTCGCCGAGCTGCGCACACTGCGCGCGGTGGAACGCATCCCGGCGCTGCGACCGGACAACACCCGCTTCGACGGCCGGTTCGACATTCCCACCTTCGCCGAGATCCTCACGCTGGCCGCCAGGATGAGCCAGCGGCTTGGCCGGACGATCGGCGTCTACCCGGAGACCAAACACCCCAGCTACCACACCGCGATCGGTCTGCCGCTGGAGCCGGCGCTGGTCGCCGGGCTGCGCGACGCCGGGCTGGACCGGGCCGACTCGCCGGTGTTCGTGCAGTCCTTCGAGGTCGGCAACCTGCGAGCGCTGCGCGAGTCCGGCCTTGCGGTGCCGCTGGTGCAGTTGGCGCAGTCCGGGATGTCGCCGCCGGACCTGACCGGAACGGACCTGCTCACCCCGGCCGGGCTGCGCTCGGTCGCCGAGTACGCCACCGCGCTCGGGCCGGACAAGGACGCCGTGCTCGCCCCGGACGGCACCCCGACGCGGCTGCTCGGCGACGCGCACGCGGCCGGGCTGGCGGTGCACCCGTACACGTTCCGCACCGAGAACGAGTTCCTGCCGCCGCCGCTGCGCCGGGGCTCGCGGCCGGATGGTCGCGGCGACGGCGTCGCGGAGCTGGCCCGCTTCCTGCGCCACGGCGTGGACGGCGTCTTCACCGACCACCCGGACGTCGCCGTCTTCGCCCGCGCCGAACACCTGGCCACCCACTGACCGCACACACCCAGCCGACCGCACACAGCGAGTGGGCGCCGCACACATGTCCGGGCCTGTGTGCCGCGACCACTCGCTGTGTGCCGTCAAACCGTTGTGTGCCGTGCGGCTCGTTCTGGTGGCGACCGTGGCTGCGTAGTTACGTAAGTGCGGAGGTGGGGGTGGAGCCGTCCAGGGCGGCCAGGGCCAGCCGGTGGCCGATGGTCGGGGCGAGCTTGAACAGGTTGTCGCCGTGCACCTCGAGCACCGCGCCGGCCCGCTGCACCACGAAGCCGTCGCCCCAGTCCGGGTGCGAGTCGCAGTAGAGCTGCTCGAGCGGCTCCGGATCGACGTCCGGCACCATCTCCCGGACGTATGCCGTGGTGAACTCGCGGGCCCGCTCGATCGCGGCCTGCCTGTCCACCTCGCCGACCGACTCGTCCAGCCCGGCCTGGTGCGCGCCGACCGCCCACCGGCCGGGCGCGGTCAGGTGCTGGTAGCTGGTGAAACCCGGGCGCCAGGACTCGCTCTTGTCCAGCAGACACGGCGGCCGGACCGAGCTGTCGCACAGCCGGAAGGTGAACCGCGCGTGGTGTGCCGGCCGCGCCGCGACCACCAGCCCGACCTGGGCGGCCAACGCCGGGGTAGCCGCGCCGGCGGCGAGCACGCACGCATCGAAGTACTCCCCGCCCGACGATCCGCCGGACGATCCGCCGGACGACCCGGCGAACACCCGCACCCCGGTGCCGTCCACGCCGATCCGCCGCACCGCTCGCGGCACCAGGTCACGCCCCACCACGCTCACCAGGAACTCGCCCACGGCGGCCGCGTCGATCACCCCGCCGGCCGGGTCGACCAGCACCGGACCGTCCCGCACCGACACCGGAAGGCCCACGCCGGCCGCACCGGACTCCGGTGTACGCACCTCGGCGCCGGCCGCGCGCATCGCGGCGGCCCAGCTGGGCACGACCGGCCCGGCAACCACGGTGCGCTGTGCGCCGACCAGCGGACGGCCGGCCAGCTCGCTCCACCGGGCGTACCCCACCCGGGCCTCGATGGCCAGTGACACCAGCCGCTGCGTGCCGTGCGCCAGCCGGAAGATGCGCGAGGACCCGGTGGACCGCTGCGACATCGCCCGCACCGCCTCGAAGCAGCTCACCTCGGCGCCGGCCTCCAGCAGCGCCGCCGAGGTGGCAAGCCCCACCACCCCGGCTCCGATCACCGCAACCCGCACGCCGCCTCCACCACACTCTGCCCGCTCACCCACGCCGCGCACACCCCGTTCACCCCGCGCATGGTGCACCGTGCGCGGCGTGGACGAGAGGTACGCGGCGTCGCCGGACACCGACCGGGGTCAGACGACGGCTTCGTCCAGGAAGCACCAGCGCCAGGCCTCGCCGGGCTCGAAGGAGCGGATCACCGCGTGCCCGGTCTCCTTGGCGTGCACGGAGGCGTGCCGGTGCGGGCTGGAGTCGCAGCAGGCGACGTGCCCGCAGTCCAGGCACATCCGCAGATGCGCCCAGACGCGTTCGCCGGCGGCCAGGCAGTCCGCGCAGCCCCCGGTCTGGTCCGGGCTCGGCTCGGCCCAGGCCGGCGAGTCGAAGGTCGTGGTGTGCGTGCATGCCATGGTCGTCCCCTTCTCTTCCGATCTTCCGAAGCTACCCGCTGGCGGCGGGCCACCCTGACAGGTCATTCTTCCCGACATGGCAGAAGGCGTCCCGCTGATCGTGTTGGTGCTCGGCTCGCTCGCGGTGACGGGGCTGTGCCGCCGGTTGCGGATGAACCCGACCCTGGTGCTGGTTGTCGCCGGCATCGCGGTGTCGTTCCTCCCGTGGGTGCCGGACTTCCGGATCAACCCGGACCTGGTGCTGCTGGTGGTGCTCACCCCGCTGCTCTACTCGGCCGCGCTGGACTCGTCCTACCTCGGCCTGCGGGCCAACATCCGGCCGATCGGGCTGCTCGCCGTCGGGCTGGTGATCTTCAGCATGGTGGTCATCGGCGTGGTGGCCTGGTGGGTGGTGCCGGGCCTCTCGCTGGCCGCCGCGCTGGTGCTCGGCGCGGTGCTGGCCCCGCCGGACGCGGTGGCCGCGATCGCGGTGGGCCGACGGCTCGGGCTGCCCCGCCGGATGATGACCATCCTGGCAGGGGAGAGCCTTGCCAACGACGCGACCGCGCTGACCCTGTTCCGGGTGGCGCTGGCCGCGGCTGCCGGCTCCGGCATCTCGCTGCTGTCAGGTATCGGGATGTTCCTGCTGGCCGGAGTGGGTGGCACGGTGATCGGACTGGCCGTCGGCTGGGTGGTGCACCAGGTCCGGATCCGGCTGAACGACCCGCCGATCGAGAGTGCGCTCGGGCTGGTGGTGCCGTTCGCGGTGTATCTGATCGCCGAGGAGGCGCACGCCTCGGGGCTGCTCGCGGTGGTGGTGGCCGGGCTGTACCTCGGGCACCGCGCGCCGGAGACCGGGTTCGCCACCCGGCTGCAGGACGACGCGGTGTGGCGGGCCTCGGACACCGTGCTGGAGTCGGTGGTGTTCGCGCTGATCGGGTTGCAGCTGACCGGGGTGCTGCGCGAGCTCGGCGCGGTCGGGCCGCTGCTGCTGGCCGGTGTGGCGGTCACCGCGGCGGCGGTGCTCGCCCGGCTGGTGTGGGTGTTCCCGGCGACCTACCTGCCCCGGCTACTCCCCTCGGTCCGCCGCCGCGACCCGTTCCCCACCTGGCAGAACCCGGCGGTGATCTCCTGGGCCGGGATGCGCGGCGTGGTGTCGCTGGCCGCCGCGTTCGCCATCACCCCCGACGTGCCGCACCGCGAGACGTTGATCTTCCTGGCCTTCTTCGTCACGGTCGGCACGCTGCTGCTGCACGGCCTGACGCTGCCCTGGGTGATCCGCAGGCTCGGCGTGCGCGGGGAGGAGTCGGCCACCGACGCGCTGGCCGAGGCGCAGGCGCAGCACGCCGCCGGGCGCGCCGCCGTGGCCAGGCTGGACGAGATGGCCGAGCACACCAACGGCCCGGTCCCCGAGCACACCGTGCAGAAGCTGCGCTACCTGGCGCAGATGCGCACCAACTCGACCTGGGAGCGGCTGGGCCGCCCGGCGGAGGAGGCCGGCGAGAGCCCCGGCGCGGCGCACCGCCGGCTGCGCCGCGCCATGGTGTCCGCCGAGCGGGACACGTTCGTCCAGTTCCGCGACGAGGGACGGATCGACGACGAGGTGCTGCGCCGAGTGCTACGCGAACTGGACCTCGAAGAAGCCATGCTCTCCCGCGACGACTGAAGCCAGACTGGACCGTGAAACCAGACAAAGCCCACGTCACGGTGTCCCTGCGCGTCTACCCGGGTTTACACTGGAGTCATGAGCGAGCAGCCGGTGAGCGTGTCGACCGACGGCTTCGAGTCGTGGAATGACGCGGTTCGCCGGGCCAGGAACGGCGAGACGGTAGCGGTGATCTCGCACGGTGAGCACATCGCCGACGTGGTGCCTTCCGGTGAGCTGGACCGGCTGCGCGAAACTATCGAGGTGCTCTCCGATCCCGATGTTCAAGCTGACCTCGCCGATGACGAGCCAGTGGTGTTCGGCGTCGACGCGATCAAGGCGCTGATAGACGAACGCATCGCTCGCGAGAGTCGGTGACCGGTCAGCGGTATGAGGTCCAGCTGACGCACCCGGTACGACACGCACTCGCCGAGAGGCTCCCGCAGGATGTCGCGGTCGGCGCCATGGATTTCATCTACGGTCCACTGGCGACCAGTCCGCATCGCGTCGGCAAACGGCTCGCCCGCCCTACGACGGTATGCACTCGGCACGCCTGATGCGCGAGTACCGAATCTTGTACGTCGTGGATGACGACCATCGTCGGGTGACCGTCCGATCGATCCGGCATCGTCGGGACAGCTACCGTACCTAAGGGCTCAGTCGGCGTTCGATGGTTTGGTCGCGACCGGGGCCTACGCCGACCGCGGAGACCGGGGCGCCGATCATCTGTTCCAGGGTGAGCACGTAGTTGCGCGCGTTCACCGGAAGGTCGTCGAAGGTGCGGCAGTCGGAGAGGTCCTCCCACCAGCCGGGCAGCTCCTCGTAGACCGGTACCGCGTGGTGCACGTCGGTCTGGGTCATCGGCATCTCGTCGCAGCGCCGGCCGTCCACCTCGTAGGCCACGCACACCGGCACCCGCTCCAGCCCGGAGAGCACGTCGAGCTTGGTGAGGAAGTAGTCGGTCAGCCCGTTGACCCGGGTGGCGTAGCGGCCGATCACCGCGTCGAACCAGCCGCAGCGCCGGGAGCGCCCGGTAGTCACGCCGAACTCGCCGCCGGCTTTGCGCAGGTGCTCGCCCATCGCGTCGTGCAGCTCGGTGGGGAACGGGCCGGAGCCGACCCGGGTGGTGTAGGCCTTGAGGATGCCGATCACCCGGTCGATCCGCATCGGGCCGATGCCTGAGCCGACCGCCGCGCCGCCGGCCGTCGGGTTCGAGCTGGTCACGAACGGGTAGGTGCCGTGGTCGATGTCCAGCAGGGTGCCCTGTGAGCCCTCCAGCAGCACCGTCTCACCGTTGTCCAGCGCCTGGTTGAGCAGCAGCCGGGTGTCCGCGATGCGGTGCTCGATCGCCGCGCCGGCGGCCTGGACGGTGTCCATCACCTCGTCGACGTCTAGCGCGCGCCGGTTGTACACCTTGACCAGCACCTGGTTCTTGTAGTCCAGGGCCGCCTCGACCTTCTCCCGCAGAATCTTGGAGTCGAGCAGGTCGGCGGCCCGCACCCCCACCCTGGCGATCTTGTCCTGGTACGCGGGGCCGATGCCCCGCCCGGTAGTGCCGATCTTGGCCTTGCCCAGGTAGCGCTCGCTGACCTTGTCGATGGCCACGTGGTACGGCATGATCAAGTGCGCGTCGGCGGAGAGCAGCAGGCCGGACGTGTCCACGCCGCGCGCTTCCAGCCCGGACAGCTCCTCGATCAGCACGCCCGGGTCGACCACCACGCCGTTGCCGATCACGTTGCGCACGCCGGGGGTGAGGATGCCGGAGGGGATGAGGTGCAGCGCGAACTTGTCCCCGTTGGGCAACACCACCGTGTGGCCGGCGTTGTTGCCGCCCTGGTAGCGCACCACCCACTGGATCTGGCTACCGAGCAGGTCGGTCGCCTTGCCCTTGCCCTCGTCGCCCCACTGGGCCCCGATCAGCACAATCGCGGGCATGTCAGCCCTCACTCCCGGCCTCGGCTTGCTGGAAAAGTGCGCGACCCAGAGCCTTGCCAGAGCCACTCGTCGCGCCGGCAGCCCCTGTGAGACGCTCATCGACTGATGACCATCGTCGCGCTGACCTGCCCGTCGTGGGCCGGCGAGCTGCCTCCGACACTGTACGGCGTTACCGCTCATCCGGTGCCCCGGCGCCCGGAGAAGGCCGATGTGGACGCACTGATCACCGGTGCCGAGCGGGTCGTGGTGGCCGGCGAGGACGCCGACCTGGCCGCCGTGGCACTCCGGCTGCTGCGCACCGACCGGCTGGCTTCCGTTGCGCTGGCCTACCTGCCGAGCTCGCCGGACTCGCCGGTGGCGGCCACTTGGGGGCTGCCAACCTCGCCGGTGGCGGCGGCCGAGCTCGCACGGCGAGGTGAGCCGGACCGGGTGCCGCTGGTGCGCGACGACAACGGCGGGCTGCTGCTCGGCCGAGGCGAGCTGCGGCCGCTGCGCGGGGTGGTCTACTGCGACGACCAGCTGGTACTGCGCGGCCAGGCCAGCCGGCTGGTGGTGACGCCGCTGGCGCCGGTGGGAGTCGACGTCCGGGTGCTCGGCGTCGGGCTGTTGCGCCGGGTGCGGGCGGCGCACGGCCGCGCGGTGCAGGTCGGCTGCCTGGCCGCGACGGCGGTGTCCGACGGCGCGGCACATCCCCGTCCGGTCACCCGGTGGACCTGGTACAAGCACACCGAGGACCTGCGGCTGGTGCGCGGCGCGGTGGGCTGACCGGCGTGGTGGTCAGCCAGGTCGGGATCGACGCCGCGGCGGCCGCCTTCACTCGTGTTGGTCAGTGGGAACGGGTTTCCCTAAGCGTCCCCACCTGCCCCACCCGCCCCTGCCGCCAGCTCGGCTGGGCCGCGCTGCTCGTCGGTCGGCTCGCTTCGGGTTTAGAGTGTGCTCGTGATCGCCGCCGAGCAGCAGCCCGAATCTGGTGGCTGGTGGCCAGCTGGCTCCGATGCTGACGGGCTGGAGCCGATGCCGACGTGGATCGGCGACACGGTCGCCACGCGGCGATTCGGTTCGCCGGAGCAGATCCGCGCGGCGTTGCCGCCTGAGCAGGTAGCGGCCTTCGACGCGGCGTTCGAGGATGCGCTCACCGCGGCACGGGAGACGCTGCGACTCGATGAGCTGCACCGCGTGGTACAGATGTGGCGTCGTCAGGCCCTGCTGGCCGAGCGGGATCCCGAGGGTCACCGACAGATGCTCGCCACGGCCGCCGAGACTGCCCGGACCGGACAACCACGCCCCGGGAGTGTGCCGTGGACCGCGCTCAAGGCTGAACTCGGCCTCTGAGAGTTCGGCTCGTGGCGTACGTGATCGATATCGATCCTGTCGCACGTGCCCAGATTCGACAGCTTCCGCCGGAAGGGTCCGTCGCGTTCGTCGACGCTCTGGCAATGCTCGAGTTGGTGCCCGAACGCGGCGAACCACTGAACGCGGACAACCCGCAAGGCGGGATCTACCAGTTGCCCTTCAGCCGAGGACGAGGGCTGATCACCTACCTGCTGCTCGCCGATCAGGACCGCGTCGACGTGTTGCTCGTCATCTGGATTGATGTCCTCGGGCAACCGTGAATACGTCAGTCCGGGCGCAGCGACGTGATCCAGGGCGGTTGCACCGGCCGGTTAGACGGGGACGGTCCATGCGGTCATCATGGCGGCGTAGCGGGGGGAGTTGGACAGCAGGGTGTGGTGGGTGCCCAGCAGGGTCTCGGTGCCGTCCATGACCAGGACCCGGTCGGCGCGCAGGGCGGAGGAGAGGCGGTGGGCCACCACCACCAGCACCCCGCCGCGCTCGGCGAAGGCGGTTTCGGCGCGGGCTTCGGCTGTCGGGTCCAGATGTGAGGTGGCCTCGTCCAGGACCACCACCGAAGCCGGTGAGGCGTACACCCTGGCCAGCGCCAGCAGCTGTGCCTCACCGGCGGACACCGTGACACCGGTGGCCCCCGCGCCCAGCTCGCCGGACAGCCCGCCGAGGCGGGCCACCAGCTCGCCGGCACCGACCGCGTCGGCCGCCGCCAACAACCGGGCGTCCGGTGCCGAAGGCGCGAGCAGGGCCAGGTTCTCCCGCACGGTGCCGCCGAACACGTAGGCCTCCTGCGGGATCAGCGCCAGCATCGCGCGCCGGGCCTCGGCACGTACCGAACGCACCGGGACCCCGCCGAGCAGCACCTGACCCTCCCTCGGCGCCAATAGCCCGGTGAGCAGGCTGGCCAGCGTCGACTTGCCGATCCCGCTCGGCCCGACCACCGCGAGCACTTCACCGGGAGCCAGGTCCAGGTCCAGGCGGCGCACCACCGGCTCGGCGGCGGCGCCCCAGCCGAACGTCAGCCCGCGCGCGGACACCGCGGTGCCGGCCGGTTCCGCTTCGCCGCCGATCTCCTCGGGCACCTCGGCGGTCTCGGCGAGGCGGCGCAGCGCCACCAGCAGCCGCAGCACCACCGTGCTGGTGGTGGCGGACAGGCCGCGCAGCGCGGGTTCCATCATGGTGGCCAGGTACACCAGCGCGCCGAGCGCGTCGCCCGCGGTGAGCCGGCCGGACGCCACCAGCCCTGGCGCGACGGCCAGCGATCCGACGATCGGGGCGAACGCGCCGACCCCGATCACCGCCGAGCGGGCCGCGGTGGCCCTGGCCAGCCGGCGCGCCGCGCGGGCTTGGGCGTCCACCGCCTCGTGCACCGCCGCCGCGGCGACCAGCTCGGCGCCGCAGGCGACCACATCGCGTACCCCGGCCAGCACCGTGCCGGCCGCAGCCGCGGCGCGCTCCTCGGCCAGGGTCACCACCCGCTGCCGCCGCGCCAGCGAGGGCAGCAGCGCGGCGAACACCACGATCGCGGCCGCCACCGGCACCGAGGAGACCCAGCCCAGCTCGCCGGCCACCCCGAACGTGCCGGCCAGCGCGGCGGCGACGGTGACGATCATTCCCCTGGCCTGCACCAACAACCCGCCGGTTGCGTCACGCACGATCTCAACGTGCTGGGTGATGCGGGCGACGCCGCTGGCATCCGGGGCGTTGCGCGGCGGGTCCGGATCCCGCAGCACGCCGCGCACCACCGCGGACACCAGGATGTCGCGCAACGGCTCGACCACCGAACCCAGCCACCGCCACACCAGCCGGGAGCCGAACGCGCCGGCCACCGAGGCGAGCCCGAACAACCCCAGCCAACCCAACCCGGCCGTCGGGTCACCGACGTTGAACCCCCGGTCCACGGCGCGGGCGACCAGCCAGCCGGACAGGAACGCCGGCAGCCCCTCCAGCACCGAACAGCCCAGCAGCACCAGCCCGGCCCGCCACTGCCCGGCCAGCGCGGCCCAGTAAAGCCGGTTCACGAGCCACCGGCCAGGAACTCGCGGCGGTACTGCGGCTCCCGCCAGAGCACCTCGTGCGGCGCGAACGCCCGCACCCGGCCGCCGTCCAGCCAGACCACCCGCTCGGCGCGCGCCGCGGTGGCCGCCCGGTGCGTCACCAGGATCCGGGTGGCGCCGGGGCAGGCGTCGTCGATGGCGTGCTCCACCTCGGCCTCGGTCACCGTGTCCAGGCTGGAGGTGGCGTCGTCGAGTATCAGCACCCGGGGCCGGCGCACCAGTGCCCTTGCCAGCCCGACCCGCTGCGCCTCCCCGCCGGACAACGGCGTGTCGGCCAGCGGGGTGCGGTATCCCTCGGGCAGCCGGACCAGCACGTCGTGCACCCGCGCGGCGTGACAGGCCGCCCGCACCGCCTCCGCCCCGACCGGCCCAGCGTCAACGCCGGCGCACACCCTCGTAACCGCGTAGTGCCCTCCTGAGGGAACCACGCACTCACGGGACTCGAGGGCGCCGTAGCCGACCGCGTCGCCGATGCTCTCGCCGAGCAGCGCGGGCCGCTCGAACGCATACGCCACCGCGGCGCGCAGCTGCTCGGGCCGCAGCAGATGCAGCGGCACCCCGTCCAGCAGTGCCACCCCTCGGTCCGGGGTGAGCAGCCCGCCGAGCAGGCCGACCAGCACCGACTTACCGGACCCGGACCGGCCGACCACGGCGACCGAGCTGCCCGGCGGCACGGTCAGGTCGAGATCGGAGAACACCCCCTCGAGGCCGACCCCGTGCAGTTCCAGGCGGCCAGGGCCGACCAGCACCGGTTCGCAGCCGGGCGAGGCGACCGGGGTGTCCAGTACTTCGACGATCCGCACCGCGCAGGAGCGCGCCATGGACAGCGTGGTGAGCAGCGGAATCTGGGTGACCATGGTCATGCCGAGCGCGACGTAGCCCAGCGCGGCGAGCACGTCACCGACGCTGAGCCGCCCGCCCATCAGCCCGTACCCGGCGGCGACCAGCACCACCAGCTCGACCGCCGGCAGCAGCAGCGCGGCCCGCCACACCATCCGGGCCTGGGTGCGCCACATGCCGCGCCCGGCGATGCCGAGGCCGGGCAGCGGCCGCAGCACCCGCTCGGTCTCCGCGTCGGCGATGCCACTGGCGGTGATGGTGCGCAGCCCGGCGACCGCGTCCAGCAGCCGGGCGGCCAGCTCGCCGGACACCCGCTGGTAGCGCAGCGTGTCGTCGGCGGTGAGCCGCAGGTGGCTGCGGGCCAGCAGCACGGCGAGCGGCACGCTGGCCACGAAGACCACCGCCAGCCACGGGTCCAGCAGGGCGAGGGCCACCACCGCGCCGATGGAGACCAGCACCGCGCTGGCCAGCTGCACGGCCATGGCGGCGATGCCGCCCGCCCGGGAGCTGTCGCCGGTGATCCGGCTGATCGCGTCGCCCTCCTGGAAACCGGACCGGGGGCCGAGCGCGAGCAGGTGACTGGCCACCCGCCGGCGCAGCCAGGCGGTCGCGTTGCTGGTCACGGTGATCGCCAGCACGCCGCCGACCACGTCGCCGGCAATCCCCACCGTGCCGAGCACGATCAGCCAGGTCGTCAGCGGCCAGCTGAACCGGCCGCCGATCGCGGCGTCCACAGCGGCCGCCAACGCCTCGGGCAGCAGCAACCCCGCCGCGGTGGCGAGCAGCGCGGCCAACGCGATGAGCGGCAGCCGGACCCGGTCCAACCCGGCCACCGACAACAGCAGCCGATCACCAGAACGCACCATCGCCTCCCCTGGGCGGAAAACTCGGTAAACCGCGGCGCCCCCGAGCGGGGTCGGCGCGGCATGAGGATGCGGGAGCGGCGCGCTTCGACTGCGCCGCTCCCGCGCCCTGATCATCCGTTGCGTACGCCTAAGTCAGCTCAGACGCCGCAGACCAGCACGGACAGCGTGCTGTTGTGGCAGATCGCCAGCAGGCTCAGGTTGCTCGGGCCGCCACCGCCACCGCCGTGACCGTCCAGCTCCTCGAGTGCATCCATCGCCTGCAGGTCCAGTACGAATTCCATCTCGACACCTTCCTTTTCCGCTGTGCCTTCGACGGCACAGCGGCCATGCTTGGCTTACAGGTTGAATAACAGGCGGGCCGCCGGCGAGGCCGATCCGAAGCTTTCCTAGGGGCTTCTAAATCGGTGACCGG
This sequence comes from Pseudonocardia sp., assembly GCA_036500625.1. Lineage (GTDB taxonomy): Bacteria > Actinomycetota > Actinomycetes > Mycobacteriales > Pseudonocardiaceae > Pseudonocardia. The sequence goes on from DASYBQ010000153.1 coordinate 26,653, forward strand.
CGGACCGGAGCGTGCGGGAGCGGCGCACTTCGAC
>DASYBQ010000154.1:0-3227 GCA_036500625.1 Pseudonocardia sp.
CACCGGCTCGGAGTCCGACCAGGTCTACCTCGATCTGCTGACCAGCTGGCGCGATGCGTGGGAGCTGGGCCGCGCGGCCCGCGACCACTCCCTGGAATTGCTGTCCGGAGTTATCGGGGGCGACGTGATCGTGTGGAATCCGTTGGCCCAGCGGCGCACCGACGTCGTCACCGCCCGGCTCGACTCGCCGCTCGCCGCCGCTGTCCGTGTGCTTGACACCGACGGCGTCGAGGTACCGGCGCATGTCGAGGACGGCGGGCGGTCAATCACCTGGCTGGCGCGCGACGTGCCGTCGCTGGGCTGGCGGGCCTACCAATTGGTCCCCGGCGGCCCGGCGGCGACCTGGCAGCCGGCGGACGGCTTCAGCATTTCCAGCGAGCACTACCAGCTGGCGGTCGACGCGGCCCGCGGCGGCGGCGTCGCTTCCCTTGTCGAGTTGGTTCCTGCCGGCCGTGAGCTGATCGCCGACGGCCGGGTGGGCAACGAGCTCGCCGTCTACGAGGAATACGCGTCGCACCCGACACAGAGTGAGGGTCCGTGGCATCTGCTGCCCAAAGGGCCGGTGGTGTGCTCCTCGGAATCGCCCGCCCGGGTCCAGGCCTACCACGGCCCGCTCGGTCAGCGACTCGTAGTGCGCGGCAAGATCGGCGAACTGCTGAGCTACACCCAGACGCTGACCCTGTGGCGCGGCCTGGCGCGGGTGGATTGCCGCACGACCATCGACGAGTTCGTCGGGGAAGACCGCTTGGTGCGGCTGCGCTGGCCGTGCCCGGTACCGGGCGCGATGCCCGTCAGTGAGGTGGGCGACGCCGTCGTGGGGCGCGGTTTTGCGTTGCTGCACAAGGTTTCTGGGGGACCCGAATCGGTGGACACCGCCGAGCACCTGTGGACGCTGGACAACCCGGCCTACGGATGGTTTGGGCTGTCCTCGGCGGCCCGGGTGCGTGTTGACGATTCGGTGCGGGCGGTGTCGGTGGCCGAGGTCGTGTCGCCCGCCGAGGCGGTGTCGGGTCCGCTGGCGCGCGACCTGATGGTGGCGCTGGTCCGCGCCGGCGTCACCGCTACCTGCAGCGGCGCCGACAAGCCTCGCTACGGCGACCTCGACGTCGACTCCAACCTGCCGGATACCCGGATCGCGCTGGGCGGGCCGACCCGCAACGCCTTCACCAAAGCGGTACTGGCGCAGGCTGATCCGATCTACGCCGAAGAACTCGACCGGCAGCTGGCCGAGACCGGCCGGGCCCGGGTGTGGGTGCCGGCTGCCAGAGAATGCAGACCGTTGGCGGCGGTGTGGCTGCCCGGCGCCGACCTGCGTTCGGTGCGGGCGCTGCCGGTGCTGGTAATCGACGGGTCGAACGAGCAAAGCCTGGGCGCCGCGATCGCGTCGGTGGCCGATGACCTCGCCGATGCCCAGATCGTCGTCACCCAGCAGGCCCCGGCGGAAATGGAACCTTTCGACGCCCGCTCCGTCGCGCTGCTCAACCGTGGCGTCCCGAGCTTCGCCGTCGAGACCGACGGCACCCTGCATACCGCGCTGATGCGCTCCTGCACCGGCTGGCCGTCCGGCGTCTGGATCGATGAGCCGCGCCGCACCACGCCCGACGGCTCGAACTTCCAACTTCAGCACTGGACGCACGTTTTCGACTACGCGCTGGCGAGCGGAGACGGCGACTGGCGGCACGCGCAGATCCCCAGCCGCAGCGCGCAGTTCTCCCACCCGCTGCTGGCCGTTGCCCCGGCGGGGCGGCGCGGACCGCAGGCGCGGCTGGCGCCGGTGGGCTCGCTGCTGCATGTCGATCCCGCAGACTCGGTGCAGCTGGGTGCCCTCAAGGCGGCCGGCAACCCGCTGGCGGGCGGCAGCGCCAAGCCGGTCGACCCCGGCACGGTGGCGCTGCGGCTGGTGGAAACGACCGGGAGCAGCACCCGCGTCGCCGTCGGCTCCGACCTGGGCACGGCGCGCGGGCTGCAGCTCACCGACCTGCTGGAAACGCCGCCGGGAAAGCCAGGACGCCGCCGCCGGTCGGTGGATCTGCACGGCTACCAGGTGGCGACCGTGCGGGCCCGGCTCGAGGTACCCGGGCTGGCCGCTGGCGGCGCCGAGTCGGTCCCGCAGGCTCCCCGAGTTGAAGCCGCCCAGCCGCTGTACGCGCGGTATTGGCTGCACAACCGCGGCCCCGCACCCCTCGGCGGACTGCCCGCCGTGGCGCACCTGCACCCGCAGTCAGCGACAGCCGAGCCGGGCGACGAGGTGGTGCTGCGGCTCACCGTGGCCAGCGACTGCAGCGACGCCACGCTGAGTGGCGCCGTGGCGGTGGTGTGTCCGGCCGGCTGGAAGGCGGTACCGGCCGAGAAGCAGTTCACCCTGCGCGCCGCCGAACACGCGGAGATCGGCGTCGCGCTGGCGGTTCCGGATCGCGCGCAACCAGGCCCCTACCCCGTCCGCGCCCAGCTGCGCATCACCGACCCCGGCACGCCCGAGGCCTGGCGCCAGGTGGTCGAGGACGTCTGCGTCGTGCAGGTCGGTTCGCACCAAGAAGTGGAGCTGGTCTACCTCGCGGACGGCCCTAGCGGCCTCGCCTTGGCGGCGGGCGATACCGCGCGGCTGACTGTCACGGTAGGCAGCCATGCCTGCGCCGAACTGGCGCTGGAGGCGCATCTGATCAGCCCCTGGGGCACCTGGGAGTGGATCGGCCCCGCGGCGTTCGGCGCCGTCCTGCCCGCCCGCGGCACGGTCGAACTCGGCTTCGACGTGACCCCTCCGGCCTGGCTGGAACCCGGCCAGTGGTGGGCCCTGGTGCGGATCGGCTGCGCCGGTCGGCTGCTCTACTCACCGGCGGTGAAGGTGACGGTGACGTGAGCGAGCAATTGGTCGCGACGGTAGCCGGCGCGCCCGTTCGGGTCGATGAGGTCGACGAAGCCGAAGCGCGACTGCGGAACGGTCCGCGCGGGGCCGCGCTGCCGGCCAGCGGCACCAGCGAGGGGCGGCAACTGCGGCGCTGGCTGACCCAATTGATCGTGACCGAACGATTGGTGGTTGCCGAGGCGGCCGCGCGCGGCTTGGCCGCGACGGACGCCCCGACGGAGGCCGAGCTGTTGCCCGACATGACGGCCCGGCTGGAGATCGGCAGCGTGGCCGCGGCTGCACTGGCGGGTTCGCGCGCGCGGATGCTGTTCGCCGACGTCACCGCGGGGGTGCGGGTCGCCGACCATGAGGTGGCCGACTTCCA
>DASYBQ010000155.1:0-14339 GCA_036500625.1 Pseudonocardia sp.
CCTGTGTGCGGCGACCACTCGATGTGTGCGGTCCTCGGTCAGAGGCTTAGGGGATGACCAGGACCGGCTGGTTCGGGCCGCCGGCCGCCAAGAGGTCGCGTCGGGTGACGGCGAGCTGCCAGGCGGTCTGCCGGGGCGAGCGGCCGTCGCTGATCCAGCCGTCCAGCAGCAGCGCGACCCGGGCCCGCATCTCGGTGCGCAGCCGGTGGAACGACTCGGCCGGGTCGGAGCCGACCTGGCCGAGCAGCAGCCACCAGGCCCACGCGGCGGCACCGGCGTTGGCCACGAAGTCCGGGATGACCGGGATGCCGCGTGCCCGCAGCATAGCCTCGGCCTCCGGCGTGGTGGCCGCGTTGGCCGCCTCGACGACCACCTTCGCGGCCACGTCGTAGGTGTTGTCCGGGGTGATCGCGTAGGAGATCGCGGCCGGCACCAGGATGTCCGCCTGGGTGGAGATCACCGCGGCACGCGGCAGCAGCGTGACATCGGCCGGCACCTTGGACCGGTCGATCTCGCCGTACTCGTCGCGCAGCTCGAGCAGCGCCGGAATGTCGAGGCCGCCAGGGTGGTAGAGCGTGCCGGCGGCGTCGGCGATCGCGACCACCCGCATGCCGGCCTCGTGCAGGTACCAGGCGGCGCCGCCGCCCATGGTGCCGATGCCCTGGATCGCCACCGTGGTGCCTGCCGTCGACCAGCCCCACGCGTCGGCGGCACCGAGGCAGGCCTGCGCTACGCCGTAGCCGCCGATCACGTCACCGAGCAGCCCGCCGCCCACCTCGGCGTTCAGCCCGGCCCGCACCCGCGCCAGGGTCTGGTCCGGGTTGGCGGCGCGGACGATCGCGGCGTGGTAGGACTGCTGCAGCCCGATGCGGGCGAACACCTCGTCGATCAGGTGCTGCGGCACGCCGAGGTCCTCCGCGGTCACCCAGTGCGCATCCAGCCAGGGACGCATGGCCGAGCAGAACCGCTCCAGCACGCCGACGGCGCGCGGGTCCTTCGGGTCGAAGTCGATGCCGCCCTTCGCGCCGCCGACCGGCAGGTCGAAGGTGGCGGTCTTGGCTGCCATGCCGAACGCGAGGTCCTCGACCTCGGACATCGTGCAACCGGCGCGCATCCGGGTGCCGCCGGTGGCGATCCCGGAGACCAGGGTGTGCACCACCAGGTAGCCGTGGCAACTGGTGACCGGGTCGGTCCAGGTCAGGCGCAGCAGCGGCTCACTGTGACGAGCATCACTCGGCTCGGGTGCGACAGGTGCCACGGGTGAGTCGAACGTGACTCGTGAGTGCAGTCCGGTCGTAGCTGCTGCCTGGTCGATCCGGTCGCCCGCGAGCTCCATCGGATCCTGCATCGTGGTCATAACAACCCACCTCCAACTTCGGTACGTGCGGCGGCATCCACCAAGCGGTGGTTTCGGGCACAGCGCGGCACACCGTTCCCAGTTCTCGGGGTTGGCGTGGGGAAGCTGCTTCTGCGCTGAAGTTCGTGGCGATAACCGCTCTCGCCCGTGTCCCCACGGTGCGCGCTCCGTGCCGCCCACGTCCAGTTACAGGTCATGCACGGTCGCCGTTACGATTACTGCACGCTCCACCGACCGGGTGTCGGCGCCACGATGTGCGCACTCTCCCGGCCCGGCCGGTGGATCAGGCCGGCCGGAGTTGCCTACGCTGGACGGCGTGGAGTTCTCGTTGACCCGGCTGCGGATGCTGCGGGAGCTACACCGTCGCGGCACCATCACCGCGGCTGCCACCGCGCTGCACTACACCGCGTCGGCGGTGTCCCAACAGCTCGCCCAGCTGGAGCGCGACGTGGGATCGAAGCTGTTCGAGCGGCTCGGCCGACGGGTGCAGCTCACCGAGCTGGGCATGCTGCTGACCGAGCACGCCGAGGTGATCCTGGAGTCGGTGGAGCGGGCCAGCACCGCGCTGGAGGAGGCGCAGCAGGCGGTCACCGTCCGGCTCACCGCCGGGGTGTGGGCCTCGGTCGCCTCCGGCCTGCTGCCCGCCGCGCTCACCGCGCTGGCCGGCGAGCACCCGGGCATCCACGTGCGGACAAGGGAGCTCGCCCCGGAGGACACCGCGGGCGCGGTGCGGGACGGCACGCTCGACCTGTCCTTCGTGATCGACTACTCCAGCTACCCCATGCCGTGGGACCCTTCGCTGGCCCGCGCGGTGATCGCGGTGGAACGGCTGCACGCCGCGGTGCCGTCCGGCGCGGTGCCCTCGGCGACGATCGCACTGCCGGAGCTGGCCGAGCACCCGTGGATCCTGGCCGGGCCCCGCTCGCACTTCGGCCGCGCGGTGCGGATCGCCTGCCAGGCCAGCGGGTTCGAGCCCACCATCCACCACGAGGTCGCCGAGCAGCCGACCGCGCTGGCCATGGTCGCGGCGGGCCTCGGCGTCACGCTGGTCTCCGACCTCGGCCTGTGGCTGTGCCCGCCAGGGGTGGACATCGTGGCGCTGACCGAGCCGGTGATGCGCACGGTGTCCATCGCCTACCGCACGGCCAACGCGCGCCGCCAGTCCGTGCAGCTGGTGATCGACGCGGTGCGGGCCGCGGCGGCCGAGCGCGGCCTCGGCGTCCGCGCGGAGGACGCGGCAACCGCCGGCCTGCTCGACGCCAACGGCCTCCGGCCTCGTGAGTGAAAATGATCGCTATAGCGTTACTTTTCACTCACGAGGCCGGAGGCCATTAGGGTCTCGGAGATGGGACGGAGCAGGGAGCAGCTGGCCGACGGGGTGTACGTGCTGCCGGCCGCTCCGGGGCGGCTGATCAACTCCTATCTGCTCGGTGACACGGTGATCGACAGCGGCATGCGCTGGAGCGGGCGCTCGATCGCGCGGTCGCTGCGCGGCGCGGACGTGCGGGCGCACGCGCTGACCCACGCGCACTTCGACCACGCCGGCAGCAGCGGCTGGCTGTGCCGGGAGCTGGGGGTGCCGCTGCTGGTCGGCAAGGCGGACGTGGCGGCGATGGAGTCCGGGCGGGTGGACACCCACGGCGGGCCGGTGGTCAACGCGCTGACCAGGCTGGTGCCCACCAGGAGCCACCCGGTGCAGCGCGGTCTGGTCGAGGGCGACCTGGTCGGCGGGTTCGAGGTGCTCGAGGTGCCGGGGCACTCGCCGGGGTCGCTGGCCTTCTGGCGGGCCCGCGACCGGGTGTTGCTGTGCGGCGACGCGGTCACCAACCTGGCCGGTACACGCAAGCGGCCTCGGCTGATGATCCTGCCGGGGCTGTTGAACTTCGACTCCGGCCTCAACCGGCGCACCGTGGCCAAGCTGGCCGAGCTGCGGCCCGCGCTGGCCCTGTTCGGCCACGGCCCGGCGGTACGCGACCCCGGGTTGTTCACCGACCGCGTCCGACAACTGGCTGATTGATCGCGCACGCAGCGGGGATACCGGACGAATACGTTTGGCCTCTGCCGGTTCAGGGGTATCGGGAGATTGCGGAGCTAGTATTCCCCGAAACTGATCAGAACGGGCAGGAGTCCACCGTGCAGGACGGTCCCCGGCGGCGGATCATGCCAGCGTGGCAAGCCATCCTCGCCGATGTGCGTCAGCTTGCCGAAGCGGTGGTCCGGGTCAACGACAACGAGGTGGCCCGAAGGCTGCCCGAGCACGCCGAGGCGCTCTACACCGACGCCCGCCACCTCGCCGAGGCGATCAGCACGGCGAGCGACCAGGCGGCCAGCTACCTGCCCGGCTACCCGACGGCGAAGAAACAGCTGCGCCGCGCCGAGGCGGCCCTGCTGCGCGAGATCAAGCAACGCCTCGACGAAGTCGCCGACGCCGACCTGGACGCGAACCGCACCGGCGCCCGGGCCCGGCTGCTGGAGCAGTTGCTCACCGACTCGCTGGACGCCAATCCAGACCGCAGCCGGGAGAACCTGCACCTGCGGATCCTGCGCAGCCTGGTGCCTGACGAGGCCCGCATCCTCGCCGCGCTCGCCGACGGCGACCAGTTCCCAATGGTGCACGTCGAGGCCCGAGGCGGCTCCGGCGGCAACCGCACCGTGCTGGCCAACGCCTCCACCGTCGGGCGGGTGGCCGCCATCCACCTCAACTCCGCCGTCCCGGTCTACCTCACCCACCTGCGCGAGCTCGGCCTGGTGCAGGAGGGCCCGCACAACGACCAGCTCTCCGACCAGTACGCCCTGCTGGCCAACGAGGACTACGTCCGCGCCGCCATCGACGCGACCGAGGACCGCATGCTGCGCGGCGCCAAGGTGGTGCAGCGGACCGTGCGGATCTCTCCGCTCGGTACCGAGCTGTGGGCCGCCTGCCGCCCGGACGAGCCGACCACCTCGCCCCGATCGACCAACGGCTCGGTGGTGGGTTACCGCTCCGCCTACGCCGGCGTGCGCCCGGCGCAGGAGAAGGACCGGCGGTGACCGATCCGGCCGGCATTCTCGCCGACCTGGAAAAACACTGGTGGCTCTACGCGTCCATGCCGTTGATCGCGGCGACGATCGGTTACGTGACCAAGCTCGTCGCGGTCGAGATGATGTTCAAGCCCATCGAGTTCAAGGGGCGCAGACCCTATCTGGGCTGGCAGGGCATCATTCCGCGGTTCGCGGGGCGGATGGCCGCCATCGCCTGCGACACCCTCACCGCGAAGCTGCTCAGCCCCCAGGACCTCTTCGACCGGCTGGATCCGGACCGGATGGTCCGTGAGCTGGAGGAACCGCTCACCAAGGCGATCGAGAAGATCACCGAGGAAGTGGCCGCCCGCACCCAGCCGGAGCTGTGGAACTCGCTGCCCTCGGCCGCGAAGCGACAGGTGCTGCGGCAGGTGCGCCATGAGGCGCCCCGGGTCGTCGCCGAGATCATGGACCAGGTCCGGGACAACGTGGACACCGTCTTCGACTTCAAGGAGATGGTCGTCACCAGCCTGGTCGGCGAGAAGTCGACGCTGAACAAGATGTTCCGGGAGGCCGGCCACCGGGTGTTCCGGTTCATCGTGCGGTTCGGCGCGCCGTCCGGTTTCGCGCTCGGGCTGATCCAGGCCGCGGCATGGGCGCTTTTCCGGGAACCATGGATCATGCCGGCTTTCGGTTTCTTCACCGGCTGGCTGACCGACTACCTGGCGCTGAAGCTGGTTTTCGTGCCCAAGTACCCCACCCGCATCCTCGGGCTGTTCCGCTGGCAGGGTCTGTTCTACAAGCACCGCGAGGAGTTCACCGTGCTCTACGGCGAACTCGTCGCCCGCGAGGTGCTGACCCCGCGCAACATGATCCAGGCGGTACTGCGCGGCCCCAGCTCGGACCGGCTGTTCGCGATCATCCAGCGCACGCTGAACAACGAGGTGGACCAGCAGGTCGGGCTGAGCCGCCCGCTGGTGGTGCTCGCGGTCGGCGGCACCGGCTACCAACAGGTGAAGGACGTCGTCGCGGAACAGACGCTGGCCCAGCTTCCGGAGACCGCCATGGCGCTCGAGGACTACGCCGAGGACGCGCTGGACATCCGCAACACCGTGGTCAACAAGATGCGCCAGCTGTCCGAGGACGAGTTCGAGAACCTGCTCCGGCCGGCGTTCAAGCAGGACGAGTGGAAGCTCATCGCGGTGGGTGCGGTGCTCGGCGGCCTGGTCGGGGAGCTGCAGACGGTACTGGTGGAACTGTTCGGCCACTAGCCTTGTTTGGCCTTTTCGCGCTGGCGGATCCCCTTTTAGCACTCACGAGAGCCGGAGGGCGCAGGACACGACGGAAAGCGTGTCGTGTCCGGCGCCCTCCGGCTCATATGGCATACTCGGCGCCGTGATCGACCGGACCAGCGACCGAGTGCCGGGTTGCTGCTGTCCGGGGTGTTGTCGCGGCTGTCGCTGTCTCTGACGCCGCACCCCACCCCCGACAAGTCCGGCCGCTCGGCGGCCCCGAGCAGTCTGCGATCACGCCATGCTCAACACCCCAGACCTTCGCGGCCACACCGTCCTCGCGCTGCACGCGCACCCGGACGACGAGGCGATCTTCACCGGGATCACGCTGCGCCGCCTCGCCGATGCCGGCGCGCGCATCGTGCTGGTGCTGGCCACCGCCGGTGAGCTGGGCGAGTCCCGGGTGCCGCTGGCGCCCGGCGAGACCGTCGCGCACCGGCGGATCACCGAGTTGGAGCGCTCCGCCGAGCTGCTCGGCGTGACCCGGCTGGTGCTGCTGGGCCGGCGGGACTCCGGCCTGCCCGGCTGGCGCAGTGGTGCCCACCCGATGGCCATGGCCGGCGCGGACCACCGCGAGCTGGCCAGGCGGATCGCGGCAATGGCCGAGTCCGAGTCGGCGCAGACCCTGATCTACGACGACGCCGACGGCATCTACGGCCATCCCGACCACCGGGTCGCGCACGTCGTCGGGGCCGCCGCCGCGCGACTGACCGGCGCGGACAGCTACCGGATCACCGTGGACCGCGACCACCTGGACGCTTCGGTGCCCGGCCGGCACCTGGTGCACGGCGCGGCCGACGCGGCCGCCGTGCGGTACGGCCGGGCAGCCGCCGAGATCACCCTCGCGGTGCCGGGCTCGCCGACGCACCTGGCCGACAAGTACGCGGCCATCACCGCACACGCCAGCCAGGTGGACCCCGCGTGGCTGCCTGCGGACGACTTCGCCTCGGCCTACGGCACCGAGTGGTACCGCCACCGGGGCGCCCCCGGCCTGCTGCATCTGCTCTCCGCCACGCCGCCCGCCGCGGCCGCGTCGACCGGAGTCCGGGTGCGGGCCGCAGTCGCGGCGGTCCGGTGACGGGGTTCCACCCGTTTCCTCGCCACGCCGCGCACCCGCCGCCCACGCCGCGCACGGTGCACCATGCGCGACGTGCACGCGAGGTGCGCGGCGCTCCGGGTCACGCGGCTGTGGGGTGCTCGGCTACTGGGTTGGGGCGGCTGTGCCGGCACCGGCCGGCGCGCTCGCCGGGCTTGCGGGCGGCGTCTGTGCCGGGGCGCCGGAGGTAGCGCCGCCGGAGGTGCTCGCCGCTGAACCGCCTGCGCCGGAGGTGCTCGGCGCGGTGGAGCCGGCGAGCGCGCCGAGCTCGGCCTGCAACCAGGACAGCAGCTGCTGCAGCTTGCCCAGTACCGACTGGACCGCCGCGATGCCCGAGGCCGTCGAGCCGCCGGCGCTCGCCCCGGTGGTCCCGGCAGCGCCGGTGCCGGTAGCTCCGGTGGTGCCGGTACTACCAGTGGTGCCTGCGCTCGTGGTGCTGGTGCCCGTGCCAGAGCTCGCGGCGCCGCCGCCGGAGCTGCTCGACCCCGCGCTCATCCCGAACAGCGACTTCAGCCAGGACAGGAAGGTCTCCAACGGGTCCGAGCTGGACCCGGAGCCCGCCGACGCGGCGGGTGCGGCCCCTCCAGCACCACCCGTGCTGGCGCCACCCGTGCTGGCGCCGCTGGTACCTGCGCCGCCCGAGCCGGCCGCCGAGCCTCCCGAGCTGCCGGCGCCAGAGCTCTGAGCCGGACCACCGAGAAGGAACCAGTACCACGGGGTGTCCTGGTCGCCGGCCGTGCCGGAACCGCCGCCACTCGAACCGCCGGCCGCACCGGAACCGCTGTCACTCATGACCCGTGCCTGCTGTGAGCCGGCGCTTGGCAGGTTGCTCAGGTACGCCACCTGGGCCACCTGGGCGTGCGAGGGTGCCGACACGCTCGGCGCAGCCACGCCGGCGGCGCCACCGAGCAGGGCCAACGCCGTCGGCACGCTCAGCACGAAAAACAATGGCCGAACAAGAGATGAACGCCGCTCGGCCCGACTTTGCGGCTCTTCACACGTGGCTGGCACAGGTAAATCCTTAAGCTGGTACCGGTGATATAGCGCTTATCCAACAGCGGTCAACGGCCCCGGTCAAGGCGTCAAGGCGGAGCACCAGCGCACACCTGACCCCAGTCTCAGCTACTTTCTACCGTTTACCTCTTCTTTATCTTTCTTCTCCGCCGAGTGGCTGGCGGATCAGGCCGGTGACCGACTCCTCCAGATACGCCCAGGTCGCGCTCCACTCCTCGAGGGGGCGCAGCAGCTTCTCCAGCACCGCGAGCTGCTCGTCGAGCGCGGCCAACTGCTGGTTCACCGCGGTGATCTGGCTACGCTGGGCCTCCACAGCGCGCGCTACAGCCCGGATCTGGGCCGCGGACAGCGCGCCCGGCGGCGTGGGCAGCTCGATGCCGGACGGCAGCGCCCCGCCCACCAGGCCCACCGCCCGCTCCGCGAAGCCGCGCAGCTGGCCGGTGAAGTCTTCCACGGCACGTTCGATGCCTCGGCTGTCCCGTTTCGGTTTGCCGGTCGCGGCATTACCGCCCGACGCCTTGGTGCCCGCCGACTTACCGTCCGCGGCCTTACCGCGTGCGGACCCACCATCCGAGTCCGCATTCTGGCTGCTCTTATCCTGGGCGCGATCCTTTGCCACGTTCAAGCCTCCTCGACGCCAGTCCTCGCCCACCCCTCGGGCCCGTAAGGCCCGCTCAGTGTAGCCGGCACCGCCATGCCGAAGAGAGCGGAAGCCGCGCGCCCAGCGGAAACGAGCCCATGTTCGTACCACGGTCACCTGACCGTGGTACGAGAGGAAGAATCAGTGACGCTACCAGGACGAACGCGGAAAGACCGTCATCCGGGCGCGCTGGTTCGGCTTAGAACCAATGGGCGCGGCCACCCACCGCGCGCCCGGCCCGGCCAAGGATGAACAAGACCGCGCCGACAATCAGAAGAATGATCCCGATCGTCCATAGTATCGAAATGTGGAGGACAAAACCGAGGATCAATAGAATCAAGCCGAGAATAATCATCGTGCTCTCCTTACTTGCGGCCGCCGCCGCGGGCCGCGCATACAGTTCTTACGCCGTAGCTCAACCCTAACCTTCGACGGGCTCCGGTAACAGCACAGTGAGATTACGGCTCCGCTGCGTTACCTGACCGAGCCCGGCTCGGCCAATCGGCCCAACGGGCCCGATCCACCCCATCCGCCGAGACCTCTCACGAGCCCGGAGGCCGGCCGGAGATTTCGGCACACCGGCGACCAATCCGCCCGGGCAACGGCCGCGAACCAGTTGGTGCCACCGAGCACCGGACCAACAAGATCCGCCGCTCCTACGCGATGAACTACGGCAACGGGGTACCGCGGCGCGACGCCAGGTGGTCGCCCCACTCACGCAACACCAGCGGTGCCGCGTTCTGGGCCAAGGCCGGCCTCACCGCCGCGTACCGGTTCAGCGGAATCCAGAAGAAGACCAGCTACCAGCGCGTGTTGAGCTATCGGGTGGGCCCGAAGCGGCACTCGGTCGGGTGATCGTTCCCGAGAACGAGCGAATCTCGGTGACTATCTGATGAGTATCCCGCCTTGGGCACGTCCCACCGGGGATAATTGACACCGGTGACAATCTCTCCCGGGGGGACACAGTGAGCCGCATTCTGGAACCGATCGAGCCCCGCCAGGTGGCGCTGTGGGGCCAGCACACCGTGCGGCTGCGCCACACCCTCGCCGCGCGGGAGTTGTTCTCCGACGACTCGATCGCCGGCCTGATCGACACCGTGGACCTGGCACACATGAAGATCGAGACGATGCCGGGCGACGGCTGCGACGCGCGCGCCTTGAGCTCGTGCGACCGCGGCGAACTCACCGGCCACCAGGTGCCCGACGCGGTGCGCCGGGGGCGGATCTGGATCGAGCTCAAGGCTCTCGAGGAGGTCGACGACCGCTTCGCCGAGGTCCGGTGCAGCTACGCGATGAACTACGGCAACGGCCTGCCGCGCACCGTCGGCCGCTGGCGGCCCCGATCCCGCTCCACCACCGGTCCGGCCTTCTGGGCCAAGGTCGCGACGACCGCCGCGTGGCGGGCCAGCGGCATGCAGCGCGGCCAGCGGTACCACTGGGTGCCCGGGCACCGCATCGACCTGGATGCGCCGAACTGCGTGCGCCCCATAGTGCAGCCACCCGCCGCCCGGACCAGCGGATGACCAACCGCGCGGGTGCCCAACAACGAATCCACCTCGCCACGTCCATCGCGCTGGGTGTCGCGGCCGTGCTGCTGGCGGTGGCCGGCCTGACCACCGCGGCCGCCGGGCCAGCCGCGGTGAACCGTTCGCTGGCCGCGAAGGCGGCCCCGGCACCGCCGCCACCCCCACCTGCCGCGGTGCTCTCGCTGCTGACCGGGTCGATCACGCCAGCCAACACCGCACCGGGTCAGACGGCGCACGGGCAGACCGCGCCGATCAACCCGGCCACCCCGATCAGCCCCAGCACGCCGATCAGCGTCTCGGTGGCGCACGGCACGCTGCGCGGGGTGACCGTGACCGACACCAAGACCGGTCAGCCGGTGCCCGGGACCCTCGCGCCGGACGCGACGTCCTGGCAGACCAGCGCGCCGCTGAGCTACGCCGACACCTACCAGATCGCGGCCAGCGCCCTCGGCGCGCAGGGGCGGCTGGTGCAGCAGACCGGCACGGTCGCCACCCTGCACCCCGCCGTGCTGAGCGCCGTGTCGTTCCGCGCGGTCGGCATGGACACCGTCGGCGTCGGCCAGCCGGTGGTGGTCCAGTTCAGCAAGCCGGTCGCCGACCGGGCAGCGGCCGAGCGGGCGGTGCGGGTGGTCAGCACCCCGGCCCAGCCGGGCGCCTGGTACTGGATGTCCAACACCGAGGCGCACTACCGCCCGGCGAGCTACTGGCAGCCCGGCAGCACCATCCAGGTCGACGCCGACCTGTTCGGGGCGGACCTCGGCAAGGGAACCTTCGGCCAGGCCAACCGCGCCCAGACCCTGCACGTGCACGACTCCTGGGTCGCCAAGGCGGACGGCCGCACCGAGACGATGCAGATCTTCCACAACGGCGCGCTGCTCAACACCATGCCGATCAGCCTCGGCTCACCGAGCCACCCCTCGCACAACGGGCCGCACGTGATCTCGGACAAGAAGAACAGCATCATCATGGACTCCTGCAGCTACGGCGTCTGCCAGGGCGACGCCGGCTACTACAAGGAGAAGGTCGACCTCGACCTGCGCATCTCCAACGACGGCGAGTTCGTGCACTCCGCGCCGTGGTCGGTCGGCCAGCAGGGCGCCCGCAACGTCTCACACGGGTGCGTCAACCTGAGCCCGGCGAACGCCCGCTGGTTCTTCGACCACTTCAACATCGGCGACGTGGTGGAGATAGCCAACTCCGCCGGCCCGCCGCTGCCGGTCTGGGACACCTACGGCGACTGGGAGCTGTCCTGGCCGCAGTGGCAGGCCGCCGGCACCTCTTCCTGAGGGGTCACCACCAGTTGGTGCCGGGCTCACCCTTGAAAGGGCCGACCACGTCGGCGGTGACCCAGCCACCGTAGAAGCCGCCGGGCTGCGGGGCGACCAGCTCGCCGTCCAGGGTGATCCGGTCGTAGCGCGCCGGGTACAACGCGACCCGGTCGGTCAGCTCCGGGTAGCGCGGGTCCGGCTCCGGGTACCACCAGCCGCCGTCGACCCGCCGCGCTCCTGCCGCCAGCACGTCGACGTAGCGGGCCACGCCCTTCCACTCGCAGTGGGTGCGCCGGGTGCCGGCCACGAGTGTGCCGGGGCGGAACGCGGCGCGGGGCAGGTAGTAGGTCGGCGGGTGCGAGGTCTCCAGCACCCGGACCAGGTCGTCGGTGTCCACCACGACCACACCGGCCAGCGTGACCACCGCGCGGCGGCGCACCACCTCGGCACGCGGCGGGCGCGGATAGCTCCACACCGACTCCTGCCCCGGGCCCACCGGCGATGGCTTCGGCCTCACCACCGCGAGCGTAGGCCGCCGCGCACCGCCCGGCCGGACGGGCCGGACGGGCCGAGTGAGGCCAGCCTATCCGACCCAATTATTTAACAATGCAATCAGAGTCCGTCGAATTGTATGAGCAAACAGATCGGCCGGTAACAATTCGGCTGGCACCAGCGACACGAACCCGTAAGGGACGACCAAAGGGGACGCGCCATGGCCGACGACGACGAACGGTTCCGACGGGCCGCCAGGCCGGCCATCGTCAATGCGCGGGGGCGTCTCGACCAGGCCAGGGTCAACCTCGAAGCAGCCAGGAAAGAATTCGCCGGCACCGGCGGGCAATGGATGTGGGGAACCATCGAGGACAAACTCCGGAGCAACCGGGACTGCGCGGCGCATTACAAACAGCTCCAATCGGCTATCGCCGCCGCCGAGTCGGCGATCGTCCGGGCCGGTGCCGCCTGCGACGCATTGAACGACATCGTCAGACCCTGATTCCAGACTCCCACCAGTCGAGCACTCGTGCCCCGAACAGGGTCAGCCGCTTCGACGGCTCTCCCGCCGGTGCGTCGACCTCGAACCACACCTGCCCGGATTGCCGGCCGGCCCTCGGCCAGGTGCCGACGTCGTAGGCGGGCAGTCCTTTGACGGAGTTGAGTTTATTGCTCTGGCAGTAGGCCGTCGAGGACGAGGGTGAGGACTCGGGCGAACCGGTCCCCGGTCGACTCGCCGGTACCGGGGCCGAGCTCGGCCAGCACGGCGGCCAGGTGCGGGTGCCTGCCGTCGCCTGCCAGCTGGTAGAGGTGCGCCGCCTGCGAGGCGGCGAACTCTTCGTGCAGCACGCCGCCGGGGCGCTCGTGCTGGGCGTGCGTGCGCACCATCCCGTTGAGCACGCCGAGCGTCTCCATCTTGGCGAGGCCCGGTGCCGGACAGCCGGCCAGCCGGGCAAGGCCGGCCTCGAAGATCCGGGCCGCCTGTGGGCCGTGCCCCGGCCGGATGGACAGCGCGTCGACCAGCCAGGGGCGCTCGCGCAGGAACCGCAGCAGTCGCAGGTAGTCGGCCACCAGGTCGGCGCGCCAGCCGCCGGTGCCCGGCACCGGCTGGTAGTCGGCGAACGCGCGGTCGATCATCAGGTCGAGCAGGTCGTCGCGGGTGTCGAGGTGGCGGTACAGCGAGGCCGCGCCGGTGCCGAGCTCGGTGGCCACCCGGCGCATGGTGACGGCGGGCAGCCCGTCGGCCTCCGCGACCGCGATCGCCGCGGCGGTGATCTGCTCCCGGCTCCAGCCCGCAGGGCGCCCGGTGCCCCCCGTCGGCACCGGGCGCATCCAGATGATCTCGCGCACCATCACGGCACCCGATTGCGAACACCGTACGCTAACAGATATCGTGTTTGCGAACGACGTCCGCAAAGGGTGTCGCACGGCGGGAAGGGACGGGCACGCATGGGCACCACTCAACTACTCGCCCCCGGTCCGGCCCAGCACGGGGCCGCCCCGCTCGCCGAAAGCATCACCCCGGGCCACCATCCGACCTTCCAGTGCCTCGGTCTGACGTTCAACACCGACACCCTGCTCAGCACGGCGGTCGCCGGCACGATCGTGCTCGGTCTGGGCCTCTACATGGCCCGCCGGGCCTCGGCCGGCCGGCCGAGCCGGCTGCAACTGATCTTCGAGATACTGGTGGAATGGGTGCAGGCCCAGGTCGACGAGCAGATGGGCGTGCGCGCGCCGCGCGGTGTCGTACAACTGTGCATCACCACGTTCGCGTTCATCCTGATCGCGAACTGGCTGGCGATACTGCCCACCGAGTCGGTCGCGCCGCCACCCACCTCCGATGTCAACCTCGTCTACCCGATGGCGCTGTTGGTGTTCGGCTGGGTGAACGTGGTCAGCATCCGGCGCCAAGGCCTCAGACGGCACTTCGGGCGGCTCACCGAGCCCTACGCATTCCTGGCGCCGAACGAGTTCGTCATCCAGTACTTCGGCCGGCCGGTGTCGCTGGCGCTGCGGCTGTGGGGAAACATCTTCGCCGGTGGCCTGATGGTCATGGTGATCGGCCAGCTGCCGGCCTATCTGCTGTGGCTGCCCACCGCCGGGTGGAAGCTGTTCGACATGTTCGTCGGCCTGCTGCAGGCGCTGATCTTCACCATCCTCACCATCATCTACTTCGCCGAAGCCGTCGGCGAGAACCCGCACTAGAACCCGGCCGGCGTGGGAAGGTTGAGGTGACCGGCGGTGTTGTTCGGGGAGCCATAACGAAGGAGCGCGAACGATGACTGGAACCACTGAGAAGGCGATCCTGGCGGGCGGTTGCTTCTGGGGGGTGCAGGACCTGATCCGCAAGCAGCCCGGCGTGATCTCCAGCCGGGTCGGCTACTCCGGCGGCGACGTGCCGAACGCGACCTACCGCAACCACCGGGGCCACGCGGAGGCCGTCGAGATCGTGTTCGACCCCGGCCAGACCTCCTACCGGGACCTGCTGGAGTTCTTCTTCCAGGTCCACGACCCGACGACGAAGAACCGCCAGGGCAACGACATCGGGCTGAGCTACCGGTCGGCGATCTATTACACCGACGACGAGCAGAAGCGCGTTGCCGAAGACACCATCGCCGATGTGAACGCGTCGGGCCTGTGGCCCGGCAAGGTCG
>DASYBQ010000156.1:0-9955 GCA_036500625.1 Pseudonocardia sp.
GATGCCGGGAACGCCTCACCGGGCGGCGAGATGGGCGCGCGGACCGCGGTACCCATGGTCAACGCGACCTGCTCAGGGCACTGGGCACCGGTGGGGGCGTCGAGGTGCACCCACCCGTCACCGATCGCGGGAGTCAGCCCACGCACCCGCGCCACGTCAAAGGGCATCATCATACGGTAACGGCAGCCACAAGTTGATCGTCGAACCCACTCGTGTCGCGCCGTTCGGGAGCCATATCCCCCGGCTCGACCCCACAATCCCGACAGGCCAGGATGGACCCCATGAGCCAGCCATCGGAGCAGCCCGAGAACGACGAGCAGCAGGTCATGGTGATCGGCCCGGACGGCTCGCCGGTCGGCATGGCCCGCGTTCCGGGGGGCAAGTCCGACGAGGCCGATTCGGAGCACTCGGGAGGCGGAGTCATGGACATGGTCGAGCAGCCCGCCAAGGTGATGCGGATCGGCACCATGATCAAGCAGCTGCTGGAGGAGGTGCGCGCGGCGCCACTGGACGACGCGTCCCGGTCCCGGCTGCGTGAGATCCACGAGAACTCCATCAAGGAGCTCGAGCAGGGCCTCGCACCCGACCTGCGCGAGGAGCTGCACCGCCTCAGCCTGCCGTTCAGCGAGGACAGCATCCCGTCGGACTCCGAGCTACGGATCGCCCAGGCGCAGCTGGTGGGCTGGCTGGAAGGCGTCTTCCACGGCATCCAGACGGCGCTGTTCGCCCAGCAGATGGCCGCCCGCCAACAGCTCGAGCAGATGCGCAAGGGCCTGCCGCCCGGCATCGGCGGTCAGCAGATGCCCGACGGCATGGGCGGCGGCCAGACCGGGCAGTACCTGTAACCGTCGGGACGGGTGGGCCGGCGCCGATCGGCCAACCGGTACCGTTGGCACCCATGTCCAGCTCTGTCAACCTCGACGCGGCCGAGTCGCCCGCCCTACCTTCCGCTCCGTCCCGGAGCTGGGCGCGGGCGTCCGCTGACCTGCGGCAAGGGTGGCGGCAGCGCTCGCTGTGGGGCTACCTCGGCTGGCAGGACATCAAGCAGCGCTACCGCCGCTCGGTGCTTGGCCCGCTGTGGATCAGCATCAGCATGGGGGTCATCGCCACCGGGCTTGGCATCCTGTACTCGGCGCTGCTGAGCATCCCGCTCGGCACGTTCCTGCCCTATGTGGCCACCGGGCTGCTGATCTGGAACTTCGTCTCCGGCTGCATCCTGGAGGGCAGCGAGGTCTTCATCGCGAACGAAGGCCTGATCAAGTTCCTGCCCGCGCCGCTGAGCCTGCACGTCTACCGGCTGGTCTGGCGCCAGACGCTGTTCTTCCTGCACAACCTGGTGGTCTGGGTTGCGCTCGTCATCATCTTCCAGCTGTCGCTCAGTTGGACGCTGCTGCTCGCGCTGCCGGCTTTCGCGATGCTGGTGATCAACGGCGGCTGGATCGCCATCGTGTCCGGGGTGATCGCCACCCGGTTCCGGGACATCCCGCCGATCATCTCCAGCGTGGTCCAGCTGATGTTCTACATGACGCCGATCGTCTGGCGCTACGACCTACTCGTGAACAACCCGAACCCGAACATCGCGGAACGGGCCAAGTTGGCCGAGCTCAACCCGGTCATGCACTTCTTGGAGATCCTGCGCGAGCCGATGCTCGGCGAGCCGATCGTCTGGCACCACTGGTACGTGGTCGGCGTGATCACCGTGCTCGGCTGGGCGCTCGCGCTGCTGGTCATGCGCAACTACCGGGCCCGCGTGGCCTACTGGGTCTGAGGGACCGACACAACCATGGTCAGCATTGACATCCAGAACGCCTACGTCGACTTCCCGATCTTCGACGCGAAGAGCCGCTCGATGAAGAAGGCGGTGCTGGGCAAGGCGGGCGGGCAGATCGGCACCGCCAGCAAGGTGCCGATCATCGAGGCGCTGCGCGACATCAACCTGCGGTTGCGCCAGGGCGAGCGGGTCGGGCTGGTCGGGCACAACGGCGCCGGCAAGTCCACCCTGCTGCGGCTGATGTCCGGCATCTACGAGCCGACCCGGGGCCGCTCGGTGATCCAGGGCAAGGTGGCCCCGGTGTTCGACCTCGGCGTCGGCATGGACCCGGAGCTGTCCGGCTACGAGAACATCATGGTGCGCGGGCTGTTCCTCGGCATGACCCGCAAGCAGATGCAGGCCCGGGTGGACGACATCGCCGACTTCTCCGAGCTGGGCGACTACCTGTCCATGCCGCTGCGCACCTACTCCACCGGCATGAGGGTGCGGCTCGCGCTCGGGGTGGTGACCAGCATCGACCCGGAAATCCTGCTGCTGGACGAGGGTATCGGCGCGGTGGACGCGGAGTTCCTCGCCAAGGCGCGCGACCGGCTCAACTCGCTGGTGGCGCGCTCCGGGCTGCTGGTGTTCGCCAGCCACTCCGACGAGTTCCTCGTCGACCTGTGCGACACCGGGATCTGGATGGACCACGGCGAGATCAAGGCGCACGGGCCGCTGCCCGAGGTGCTGAACCGCTACAAGGGCCGCGACGTGTACGCCGAGCTCGCGCAGCGCCGCCGGTGACCGGGCCGGAGGCGCTGCCGCCGGGCTCGGTGGTGGCCGTGGTGGTCACCCGGCACCGGCGTGAGCTGTTGGTCGACGCGCTGGACGTGCTGGCAAAGCAGACCCACCCGGTGGCGCACCTGGTGGTGGTGGACAACGGCCCGGACCAGCCGGCCCGCGAGGTCGTCGAGACGGTGTCGTCCGCGCACAACCTGGCGGTCAGCTACCTGCCGTCCTGGCACAACCTCGGCGGCGCCGGCGGGTTCGCGCTGGGCATGCTGCACGCGCTGGCGCTGGGCGCGGACTGGGTGTGGCTGGCCGACGACGACGGCCGCCCTGCCGACGAACACGTGCTGGCCATCCTGCTGGACATCGCGCGGCGGCGGAACCTGGCCGCGGTGTCCCCGGTGGTGGCCGACATCGACGACCCGGACACGCTGGCCTTCCCGTTGCGCAAGGGCCTGCGCTGGCACCGCGGCCGCGCGGCACTCGGCGACACCGCATCCGCCGGAACCGGGACCGTCGACACCGAACTGCTGCCGGGCATCGCGTCCTTCTTCAACGGCGCGCTGTTCCGGGCCGGCACCCTGGACGTGGTCGGCGTGCCGGACCTGCGGCTGTTCGTGCGGGGCGACGAGGTGGAGATGCACCGGCGGGTGGTGCGCTCCGGGCTGCCGTTCGGCACCTGCCTGCGGGCGGTGTACGTGCACCCCAACGGGTCGGGTGAGTTCAAGCCGATGCTGGGCGGGCGGCTGCACGCGCAGGACCCGGAGGACCCGGTCAAGCGCTACTACACCTACCGCAACCGGGGCTACCTGTTCGGCCAGCCCGGCATGCGGCTGATCGGCGCGCTGGAGCTGTTCCGGTTCGGCTGGTACTTCCTGGTCTCCAAGCGCGACCCGGCCGGCATGCGGGAGTGGCTGCGGCTGGTGCGGCTCGGCCGCCGCGAACGGTTTCACCGGGCGCCGGACACAGCCGATCACGTGCGGTAACCCCATCGGCCGACTTGGCTAGGCCGAAAGGGCACATGGCGACTCAGTGTCGCCAAACGTTAAGGAACGGGATCGATTTCTTAGGGCACCCATAGGGGTGCTACTTTCGAGCGACCCCGATCGGCTTGCTCCCCCGCAGCCGGAAGACCAGCACCCGAGGGCGTGAGCTGGCTACCGACAGCCGTACCGACAACGAATGGGAAGCCGTGCCCGAGCTTCACATCGCCGCAGTCAAGGCAGACGCCGCCGCCAAGGCAGACGCCGCAGTCAAGGCAGACGCCGCAGTCAAGGCAGACAGAGCCGGAAACGCAGAGACACCGGCAGCGCGGACCCGCGCCGCGCGATGAACCTCAACCCGGTCATCGACACGATCTCGGACCGATGGGACATGTTCCTGCCCGTCGGGGTGATCGGTGCGCTGTCCTGGGGTATCTGGCTGTGCCGCAAGCTGATGTCGTTGTTCTACCGGCCGACGATCAACAACTACCGCGCCACCACCTCGGTGGTGGTGCCCTCGTTCCGGGAGGACCCCGACGTCCTGCTGGACTGCCTGCAGACCTGGCTGGCCCAGGATCCTACCGAGATCATCATCGTGCTCGACCTTGCGGACACCGAGGCGCGGGACCGGCTGATCGCACTGGGCAACCCCACGATCCATGTGATGATGTTCGCCCACGAGGGCAAGCGCTCCGCGCTCGGTGTGGGCATCAAGACGGCCCGCTACGACATCCTGGTGCTCACCGACTCGGACACCCGCTGGCAGCCGGGCCTACTGGCCGCCGTGCAGATGCCGTTCATCGACCCGGAGGTCGGCGGGGTCGGCACCCGGCAGAACGTCTACGAGCCCTACTCCAGCATCTGGCGCCGGGTCGCGGACTGGATCATCGACATCCGCTACCTCGACTACGTGCCGGCCTGCGGGCGGCGTGGCTCGGTGGTCTGCCTTTCCGGGCGGACCGCGGCCTACCGCCGCTCGGTGGTGCTGCCGGTGCTGCACGACCTGGAGTACGAGTACTTCTTCAACCGCCGCTGCGTCGCCGGCGACGACGGGCGGCTGACCTGGCTGGTGCTGGCACAGGGCTACAAGACGATGCACCAGGACACCGCACGGGCGCTGTCCATGTTCCCGGCCAGCTTCAAGGCGATGTGCAAGCAGCGGGTGCGCTGGAGCCGCAACTCCTACCGCTGCTACCTGACCTGCATCTACAAGGGTTGGCTGTGGCGCCAGCCGTTCATCTCGCAGATCACCGTCTTCCAGATCCTTTCCACCCCGCTGACCATGTTCGCGGCGGTCTATTTCGTCACGAGCGCATGGTTCAGCCCACAGCGGCACATCGCCTTCGCGCTGGCGCTGGCCTGGGTGTTCGTCGGCCGTTCGATCCGCAGCATCTCGCACCTGCGGTCCCGGCCCTCGGACCTGCTCATCCTGCCGGTGGTGACGCTGATGATCGTGTTCGTGGCGTTGCCGGTCAAAACGATGGCGTTCTTCACCATGAACAAACAAGGGTGGCTCACCCGGCACAAGGACATGGTCGGCGGCGAGGGCCAGGACAATGCCAGCCTGCACGCGGAGGCCAGCGGTGACGCAGCTGCCTAGCCGCGCGCGGCACGGCCCGCTCAGCTACGCGTTCGCGGCGGTGGGAGTCATGACCAGCCTGGCGCTGGCCATCGCCACCCTGATCGGCCTGCCATCGGGGCCGCCGGACCCGGCGCCCTCGGTGAGCGCCGGGGCGGCCCCGCACAGCCGGGCCGCGCCGACGAACCCGAGCATGCCAGGGTTCGACCCGAGGCAGGCCGCACTGGTGGCCGCCGAGGACACCAGGGTCTTCGCACTGGCGCGGGCCAACCGGCCAGGCACGCCGCCACACACTCAGCCGGTGAACGGCGGGCTGCCCACCCTGATACTGCCCGGCCGCCCCACTCCCTACGACGTGGACGCGCTGGTTGCCGGCGGCGCGGTGGTCCGCCAGCCGGACGGTGGGCTGCTGCTGGTGCACAGCGTGCTGGTCGACGCCGGCGCGCAGCTGAGCCTGAACACACCGAACAGCACGCTGCGGATGGCCTCCGGCCCTGGCGGCAACGCGTCGCTGGTGTCGGTCAAGGGGTCGATGAACATCGGTGGCCGGGCGTCCGCGCCGATGACCGTGACCAGTTGGGACCCGGCGAAGAACGCCCCGGACACCGACCCGACCGACGGCCGGGCCTACATCCGGGCCATCGGCTCCCGGATGGACCTGCACGACCTGAACGCCTCCGACCTGGGATTCTGCAGCGGGCGGACCGGCGGGATCGCCTGGACCGGCAGCGCCACCCAGCCGGCCACCGGCAGCGCGCGGCAGGTCAACGTGTCCGGCAACCAGTACGGCATCTTCGCCGCGCGCACCGCCGGCCTGCTGATCAACGGCGCCCAGCTGAAGGGCTCGGCGATGGACGGCGTCGCGGTGCACCGAGGTGCCGACGGCACCCAGCTGTGGCGGGTCAGCAGCCTGGCCAACGCCCGCAACGGCATCGCGGTCACCCAGGGCGCGCACAACACCTCGCTGAACGAGGTGACCACCACGTCCAACGCCCGCAACGGGATCTACCTGGACGGCACGCCGCCGGCCAACGGCCCCAACCCGAGCGCCTCGGCAACCACGCGGTCCGCCGGCTTCACCGTGGACGGCAGCAGCGCGCAGGCCAACTCCGAGCACGGCATCCTGGTCAACAACGCGGACAAGGTGACGCTCAGCAACAACATGGTCAGCTCGAACCGCGACGGCATCGTGGTGCGCGGGACGACCCAGGGCGTCGCGCTCGAGCAGAACCACATCAGCTCGCCGGGCGGTTTCGCGGTGGCGGTGCGGGACGGCTCCAAGGACGCGGTGGTGGACAAGAACGTCATCTCCGACGCGCTGACCGCGGTGCAGGTGGACAACGCGGTCGCCAAGGTCACCGGCAACGAGGTGGACGGCATGACCGTGCACGGCGTCTCGGTGATCGGCGCGGGCAGCGGCTCGTCGATCACCGACAACCGCCTCGCCGGCCGGGGCCCCAGCTCGATCGACGTGAACCGGCTCAGCTTCGGCGGCGTCGTGGACATATCCGGCAACGACGAGTCGAACTGGGTGGTCGACCGGGACGACGCGCGGTACATGGCGAGCTTCGTGAGCAAGCACCCGTTGGTCCTGCTGTGGTTCCTCACCCTGGTGTTCCCCTTCGCCGCGCGGTTGATCTACAAGCGCCGACACAAGCTGCGTAACCTGGGTAAACACCCCTACCAGCCGATCTCGACGCGGGCCACATCCAGCCAGGCCAGCTACTCGGCGGCGGGCCCCTCGCCGGCGGTTCCGGCGGGGTTCGCGGGTTCGGCGGGGCCCGAGGCGGGTTCGCGGCCGTCGGCCCTTTCGGGCACACCCTCGGGGCAGCCGGCACCGCCAGTGCACGCCAACCCGGCACCGAGGAGGCCGGTGGCGAACCCTCGGCGGACACCCACGCCTGGGCAGCCGATGCCGCCGCCGCACCCGGCGCAGACACCCCCGCGCAACCCGGCGGCGCCCCCGCACCCGGCGGCGCCCCCGCACCCGGCAGCACCCCAGCACCCGCTCATACACCCGGCCGCGGCCCCATACCCGCCCGCGCCCCGGCCCCCGGCCCGACTGCCCGGGCGCCCGGCCTCGGCACCGCCAGCACTGCCCGGTCCGTCGAAACGGTCCGTGGACGGGCCGCCGGCGCAGCCGAGTGGTGGCCCGCCGCGGCGGTCCCCGGCCGATCGGTCATCCTCTCCGTGGGCCCCTCGGCCCGCCTCACCCCCGGTGCCACGTGCTACGTCCGCACCCCAACCCGGGCCGCCCGCGCCACCGCCGGCCCCAGGAACGAGCCCGAGCATGCCTTCCCCGAACGGACCCGCCGGCGCTAATCCGCCGAACAACCAGCCGCCGAGTCAGGGCCAGCAGCGCCAGGGTCAGGACAGGCGGCCGCCGAAGGGCGGCACCCGGATCACTGTGGTGTCACCCCAGTGAGCGCGCCGAGCGGCACCGGACCGGCCCGCCGCACGCTCGCCGCGGCGGTGGCCGTCACCCTGGTCACCGGCCTTGCGCTGGCCGGCTGCGGCGGCGGCTCCGAGCCGAAAGCGCCGACCCAGCAGCCGCCCCCGCCGGCGGCCGCACCCACACCGGGCGGACCCGGCTGCGCCAAGCCGGCCACCGTGACGGTGCACAACGCAGGCGAGCTGACCGCCGCGCTGGCCGCCGCCAAGCCCGGTGCGGTGATCCAGATGGTGGACGGCAACTATGCCGGCTCGTTCACCGCGACCACCAAGGCCCCGGCCGAGCAGCCGATCACGCTGTGCGGCACCCGGGCCGCGGTCATCGACGGCGGCGAGTCGACCTACTCGGTCTACCTCAACGGCGCCACCAGCTGGGTGCTCGCCGGCTTCACCATCCGAAACGGCCAGAAAGGCTTGATGATCGACGAGGGCCAGCACAACCTGGTCGACGGCCTGGACATCGGCAACAACCAGGACGAGGCGCTGCACCTGCGCAAGAACAGCTCCGACAACGTGGTACGCGGCAACGTCATCCACGACACCGGCCTCAAGCAGCAGAAGTTCGGCGAGGGCCTTTACATCGGCAGCGCGAAGAGCAACTGGGGCCGCTACACCGGCGGCCAGCCGGACCGCAGCGACCGCAACCTGCTGGAGAACAACACGGTCTCCCGGACAACCGCGGAATCAGTGGACATCAAGGAAGGCACCAGCGGCGGAATTCTGCGTAACAACAACTTCACCGGCCCACTTTCCGACGCCGACTCGTGGGTCAATGTGAAGGGCAACGACTGGCAGATCCTGGGCAACACCGGGCACGGCTCGAGCCAGGACGGCTTCACCGTGCACCAGATTCTGGACGGCTGGGGCATCAACAACGTCTTCGAGAACAACACCGCCGTCGTCGACGGCCCCGGTTACGGCATCAACGTCACCAAGAACAAAGAACTGAACAGGGTTTCCTGCAACAACAAGGCCGAAGGCGCGGCCAAAGGCCTGACCAACACCGACTGCGTCTGACCGCTCCAGCTCCCCGCTCGGCGGCGCACCGTTCTCTGTAAGGAGCACCATGTTCGTTCGTCGCATCGCCGTCATCGGCACCGGCTACGTGGGTCTGACCACCGGGGCATGCCTGGCCTCGCTCGGCCACCACGTGGTGTGCGCCGACGTGGACCGGTCGAAGATCGAGAAGCTGCGCGAGGGTGTCATGCCGATCATGGAGCCGGGCTTGGCCGAACTGGTCAACGAGGGCATGGCGGCCGGCCGGCTGAAGTTCGTGGTCGGCGCGCGGGACGCGATCGCGCCGGCCGGGGCGTGCGAGGAGGACCCGGTGGAGGTGGTGTTCCTCTGTGTGCCGACGCCGATGGGTGAGGGCGGCGCGGCGGACCTTGCCGCCGTCGAGGAGGTGGCCCACGAGGTGCGGGACCTGTTGCCGCGCGGCTGCGTGGTGGTCAACAAGTCGACCGTGCCGGTGGGCACCGCGGCGCGCACCAAGCAGCTGCTCGGCCGGCGCGACGTCGCGGTGGTGAGCAACCCGGAGTTCCTGCGCGAGGGCTCCGCGGTGCACGACTTCCTCAACCCGGACCGCATCGTGGTCGGCTGCGACCAGCAGGACGCCGCCGAGCGGGTCGCCGCGCTGTACTCCCGGCTCGGTGCGCCGACGCTGCTCACCGACGCGGCCAGCTCCGAGATGGTCAAGTACGCGGCGAACTGCTTCCTGGCCATGAAGCTGTCCTACGTCAACGCGATGGCTGAGCTGTGCGAACGCCTCGGCGCCGACGTGCACGAGGTCACCGAGGGGATGGGCTACGACCGGCGGATCGGCCAGGCGTTCCTGTCCCCCGGCCCGGGCTGGGGCGGCTCGTGCCTGCCCAAGGACACCCACGCGCTGATGCAGATCTCCGACGCGGCCGGTTTCGACTTCCCGCTGCTGCACGCGTCGCTGCAGACCAACGTGGCGCAGAGTGCCCGGATGGTGGACAAGATCCGCTCGGCCTGCGGCGGCTCGCTGGCCGGCAAGCGGGTCGGCCTGCTCGGGCTGACCTTCAAGGCCGGCACCGACGACCTGCGTGACTCGCCGGCGCTGACGGTGGCCGGCAAGCTGCTGGAGGAGGGCGCCGAGCTCACCGCGTTCGACCCCGGCTGCCGCGCCTCGGTGCCGGGTGTCACCGACGGCATCACGGTGACCGAGGACCCGGCCGTGGCCGCCAAGGACGCCGACGTGCTCGCCGTGCTCACCGAGTGGCCGGAGTTCCGCGCCCTGGACTGGCCGGCGCTGGCCCGCGTCGCCTCGCACCGCACCGTGGTGGACACCCGCAACCTGCTCGACCCGGACGTGCTACGCCGCGCCGGCTTCTCCTGGGTAGGCGTCGGCTGCCGCTAATGCCGTGAGTGTTGGGGGGGGGG
>DASYBQ010000157.1:0-9792 GCA_036500625.1 Pseudonocardia sp.
CGGGCGGCTATAGCCGCCCGCAACACTCACGGGGTGTGGAGTGCGCCGGACTGTTCCAGCTCGGCGATCTCCTCGGTGTCCAGGCCGAGCCACTCGCGCAGTACCTCGGTGTTGTGCTCGCCGACGAACGCCGCGCCGCCGCGCGGCTCGCAGGACCCGGCGGAGAACCGGTAGGGCATCCGGATCACCGGGCGGGTGCCGCCGTCCCGGTCGTCGACCTGGGCGACCACCTCGCGGGCCTGCGCGGTGGGCGAGTCCATCAGGGTGGCCGGGGTGCGGATTTCCGCCCAGGCGACGCCGGCCTGCTCCAGCGCCTCGATCAGCGCGGACCGCTCGGTGAACCCGGCCACCCAGCCGTCGACCACCTTGGCTCGGGCGGCGAACCGGTCGGCGCCGGTGGCCCTCGGGTCCGGGTCGGCCAGCCCATGGCGGGCGGACAGCCGGTGCCACAGGTACTTGGGGTCCGCCGAGATCAGGATCGGGCCACCGGGCGCCTGGAACACCGACCCGGTGGCCGGCCACACCGGATAGCTGGCTTCCAGGCTGTAGTGCGTGTAGTCGTCGGTGGCCAGCATCGCCTCGAACATGCTCAGGTCCAGGTACTGGCCTTCCCCGGTGCGCTCGGCCAGCCGCAGCGCGGACAGCACCGCGATCATCCCGTGCAGCGAGGTCACCGAGTCGGCAAGTGCCATCACCACGTCGTTGGGCGGCGTGCCGTCCACCTCGGCTTGCCGGCCCAGCAGGCCGCTCTCCGCGTGCACCACCGGCGCGTAGGCCTGCCGGCCTGACTCCGGGCCCCACTGGCCGAATCCGGACACCGACAGCATCACCAGCGCCGGGTTGACCCGCGACAACGCCGACCAGCCGACGCCGAGCCGGTCCACCGTGCCCGGCCGGAAGTTCTCGATCACCACGTGGGCGTTGGCGACCAGCCGGCGCACCAGCTCGGCGCCGGCCGAGGTGCCCAGGTCCACCGAGACGTTGCGCTTGCCGGCGTTCTGCTGCACGTACAGCCCGCTGTGCCCGTGGCTGCGCGGTCCGAACACCTGGGTGATGTCGGTGCCGGCCACCTCGACCTTCACCACCTCGGCGCCGAGGTCGGACAGCAGCCGGCCCACGTACGGCCCGGAGATCGCCCGGGACAGGTCGAGCACCCGCACGCCGTCCAGCGGGAACGGGTGGCTCATCAGTAGGACCTGGGCAGCCCGAGTACGTGCTCGGCCAGGTAGTTGAGCACCATCTCCTGCGGGATCGGCGCCAGCCGCTGTAGCCGGGCCTCCCGGAAGTAGCGCTCCACGTGGTACTCCGAGGCATAGCCGAACCCGCCGTGTGTCTGCACCGCCGCGTCGGCCGCTTTGAACGCCGCGTCGGCGGCCAGGAACTTCGCCGAGTTCGCCTGCTCGCCGGCCGGCAATCCCGCGTCGAGACGCCAGGACGCCTCCCGGATGGCCAGCTCGGCGGCGCGCAGCCGGGCGTGCGCCTCGGCCAGCGGGAACGAGATGCCCTGGTTCTGTCCGATCGGGCGGCCGAACACCACCCGCTCCTTGGCGTAGCCGACCGCGCGGCGCACCGAGGCCCGCCCGATGCCCAGCGCCTCGCTGGCGACCAGCACCCGCTCCGCGTTCAGCCCGTCGAGCAGGTACTTGAAGCCGTGGCCCTCCTCGCCGACCCGGTCCGACTCCGGTACCACCAGATCGTCGTAGACCACCTCGCAGGAAGCGACCGCGTTGCGCCCGAGCTTGGCGATCGGGTTGATGTGCACGGCGGGGTCCCGCAGGTCGGCCACGAACAGTGTCATGCCGTCGGTCGGCTTGGCGCAGCGGTCCTTCGGCGTGGTCCTGGTCAGCAGCAGGACCTTCTCCGACTCCAGCGCCTTGGACGTCCACACCTTGCGTCCGCGCACCAGGTAGTTCTCGCCGTCCCGCACCGCCCTGGTGGTGATCGAGGTGGTGTCAAGGCCGGCGTCCGGTTCGGTGACCCCGAACGCCACGTGCAGGTCGCCGGACGCGACCCGGGGCAGGTAGCGCGCTTTGAGCTCCTCGTCGCCGTGCAGCACCACCGGGTGCATGCCGAAGATGGACAGGTGGATCGCGCTGGCGCCGTTCATGCACGCCCCGGACGCGGCGACCTCCTCAAGCACCAGGGATGCCTCGGTGAGGCCCTGCCCGCCGCCGCCGTAGGCCTCCGGGATGGCGATGCCGATCCAGCCGCCCTTGGCCATCTCCTGGTAGAAGTCCCAGGGGAACACGTGGTCGGCCTCGCACCGCATCCAGTAGTCGTCGTCGAACTGCCGGCAGACGTCGCGCACGGCTTCCCGGATCGCCCGGTGGTCCTCGTGCTCCGCGAAGTCCATCAGTAGCCTCTTCTACTTCGGTGCTCGAATGTCCAAATAATGAGGACTAGACTTTCTCACCCCGGTGACCATACCGTTGGGGTGGCGAGGTGGCCAGTGCCCGGTGTGGCTGCCCGCCAGCCAAGCACGGCCCGGACGAATGGGATGACGCCTCTTGCCAGAGGTGCGCCAGATCACACACGCTTAGTGCACGGGGCGAGTAAGCGCGGTGAGGAGAGGACCTCATGACCAGCGAAGCGATCGACACCAACATCAGCACGCTGAAGTTCTGGGAGCAGCCGAGGCAGGTGCACCGCGACACGTTCAAGTGGCTGCGGGAGAACCGCCCGGTCAACTGGAACGACCCGCCGGAAGCACTCGATCCGGGCCTGGACAACGCCAAGGGCTTCTGGTCGGTGACCAAGCACGCCGACATCCGGGAGGTGTCGCGCAACCCGAAGGTGTTCAGCTCGGCCGACGGCGTGTTCATCGACGACTTCCCGCAGCTGGAGACGATGCTCTCGTTCATCGTGTCCGACCCGCCTCGGCACACCAGCTTCCGCAACATCGTCAGCGTTGCCTTCACCCCGAAGCACATCAAGAAGGTGGAGGAGCAGAACACCAAGATCGTCCGCGAGGTCATCGACACGGCGGCGCCGCAGGGCGAGGGCGACCTGTGTGAGCTGATCACCAAGGAGGTGCCGGGCCGGATCTTCGCGTCCTACTTCGGCATCACGGACGACGACGAGATCAAGTACGTCATGGACACCGCCGAACAGATGGGCGCATGGAGCGACCCGGACTACGCGCACATCGGCTCCCCGCTGGAGGTGTTCGCCGACGCCACCAGCCGGCTGGGCGAGCTCGCACTGCGGCACGCCAAGGAGCGGCAGAAGAATCCGGGTGAGGACCTGATGAGCTGGGTCTCGCAGGCCCAGTACGAGGGCGAGAAGATGACCGTGGAAGAGGTCGGGGTGTTCTTTGCACTGCTGGCCGGCGCGGCGAACGACACCACCCGACACTCCGCGGCGCACATGCTCACGCTGTTCCACCAGCATCCGGACCAGAAGGCCTACCTGATGGAGGACTTCTCCGGCCGCGCCGACGACGCGATCAACGAGTGCCTGCGGATGGAGCCGCCACTGATGCACTTCCGGCGCACCGCACTGCAGGACACCGAGCTGAACGGCCAGGAGATCAAGGAGGGCGACAAGGTCGTGCTCTGGTACATCTCCGGTTCCCGGGACGCCGACGTGTTCGAGAACCCGGACACCCTGGACATCAAGCGGTCGTGGAAGCAGAACCCGCACCAGGCATTCGGTGGCGGCGGCCCGCACTACTGCCTCGGCAACATGCTCGCCAAGCAGATGCTCAAGGCCGAGCTGTGGGAGATCTTCACCCGGATGAAGGATCTCGAGGTGGGCGAGCCGGACCTGATGCTGTCCAACTTCATGAACGGCGTGATGAAGCTGCCCGGCAAGTGGACCCCGGAGAAGAAGTCCTGACCTCACTGGCGACTCTGCGGGTCGAGCAGCCCCGTGCCGGGGTGGCCCAGCTGACGCTGGACCGCCCGGCACGGCTCAACGCAATGACCGGCGCGATGTTCGCCGAGCTCGCCGAGGTGGCCGCCCGGCTGGCCGAGGACACCTCGGTGCGCGCGGTGCTGCTCACCGGAGCCGGCACCGCGTTCTGCGCCGGCTACGACCTGGACGACGCCGCGCGGTTCCCGGACAGCGGGACCGACGAGCTGTACGCGCTGCAGGACCGGGCGGTACGGGCACTGCACGCGGTCTACGCGCTACCCAAGCCGGTGGTCGCCGCCGTGCGCGGCGCGGCCGCGGGGGGCGGCTTCTCGCTCTCGCTGGCCGCGGATATCCGGCTGGCCGGCGAGTCGGCCCGGTTCCAGGCGGTGTTCGTCCGGATCGGGCTCTCCGGTGGCGACCTCGGCGCGTCCTGGCTGCTGCCCCGCCTGGTGGGCACCGGTCTGGCCGCTGAGATCCTCTACACCGGCCGGCCGGTGTACGCGGCCGAAGCGGCCCGGATCGGCCTGGCCAACCGCGCGGTGCCCGACGCGGCGCTGCTCGACGAGGCGCTGGACCTGGCCGAGCAGATGGCCGCCCACCCGCCGCTCGCCGTTTCCCTCACCAAACGCTCCCTGCACGCCAGCGTAGACGCCCCCTCCCTGGCCGCCGCCCTCGAACTGGAGTCCCGTGCCCAGGTCTCCCTCATGCGCGACCCCGCCACCACCACCGCCATCGCCCACCTCCGCAGCAGGTAACCCGCGAGTCGGGCCTCCCAGCACACCGAGTCGGGCGCCCGAGCACAGGGGCTCATCGGTGGTTGCGGTGGTGCCGGTTGAGGTTGCGCCGGCCGCGCCACCGGGCGCGTAGGTACTCCCAGTCTGCCGTGCCGGCGAGTACCAGGGTGGCGGCAGTCGAGCCGCCGATCAGCACGCCCACCCACATGCCCGACATCGCCACAACATAACACATATGTCATATCTAGGAAGTCATCGAGTCGTCCTTGGCCGCGGTTATGGTGGCTCGCACCGGACACTGACCTGGAGGAATCCCGATGGCGACCCAGCGACCAACGGCGCGGTATCGCCAGGTCGCCAACGAGCTTCGGGACGCGATCAACGCGGGCGCCTACGCGCCCGGCGAGGCATTGCCCAGCCAGCCGAGCTTGGCGCGGCAGTACGGGCTCAACCAGACCTCAATCAGCCGGGCCATGGCGATCCTCGAGGCCGAAGGACTGGTCCGCACTGAGCACGGCAGAGGTTCCTACGTCGCGGCCGTGTCGACAATCAAGCGGGTGCGGCGGATTCCCTCGCGCGGCGGCGGCTCCGGCAGCAGCTTCGTGGAGAGCCTGGGAAAGTCGGGGCTCTCGGCTCGAACCGAGCTCGTCCAGGCGGAGATCGTCGATCCTCCGGCGGTGATCGCGGGTTATCTCGACCTGGCGCCGGGCCAGTCTGCCCTGATCCGCAAGCGGCACATGTTCGCCGATGACCACCCGGTCCAGCTGGCCACCTCCTACATCCCGCAGGACGTGGCGGGAGGCGTCGAGCTGGCGTTCCCCGACACCGGGCCGACCGGGATCTACCGCCGGCTGGCCAACCGGGGACATCGGGTGGTCCGGTTCGCGGAACAGGTGGACACCCGCCGCCCGTCCGAAGAGGAGGCCGAGTTCCTCGGGCTCAGCTCGGGCCAGTCCGTCCTGCAGGTGGTGCGGTTCGTCCACGGCCACGCCGGGCGCGTGTTGGAAGTCGTCATCAACGTCTTCCCCGGGCAGCTGTGGAGCCTCAGCTATGAATGGGAGGCCGACAACCCCGCCGAGTCGCGGAAGGACTTGCCTCGGCATTCGGTCAGTGTCACGGGCGTCGTGATCGGCTCGGAAGAGCGGGTGCTCGCGATCAAACGGGCCGACGACGAGCGTTGGGTGCCACCCGGCGGCGTGCTGGAGCTCGGCGAGACACCTGAGCAGGGCGTGATACGGGAAGTCATGGAGGAGACCGGCGTCGAGGTGCGGCCGGACCGTCTCATCGGGGTGTACAAGAACATGGATCTCGGCGTGGTCAGCATGGTGTTCCTGTGCCGTCCGGTTGGTGGCCGGGAACGTACGTCCACCGAGTCGGACGTTGTCGTCTGGCTGAGTCGTCCCGAGGCCGAAGAGCTGATGCCGGAGGCCCGCGCGGTGCGGGTGGCCGACGCATTCCGGGGCGACGGGCCGTTCGTCCGGGTGCACGACGGCAACGTCGTGATCACCCCGGACGACTCCTCCACCTGACCCACCACGGCCTCGGGTGGCTAGAGGAGCTGGGTGCCGATTCGGTCTTTGCAGACTTCTACCGAGTAGGCCATCAGGGCCGGGGCCTGTGCGTCGCGGAAGTGGCGTTGGATGGCGGAGGTGCGCAGGTAGCCGGAGCCGCCGCCGACCCGCACGGCCAGCTGGGCTACCTCCTGGGCCACTTCGTTGGCCAAGGGTTTTGCGCGCAGCGCGGCGTCGGCGTGTGCCGGTGAGCGTTGGTCGGCGAGCCAGGCGCAGTGCTGGGCGTACAGGCCGGCCGACTCGAGGCGCAGGTGCGCCGCGGCGGCGTCGAACCGCAGCCACTGCATCTGCGACAGCGGTTCGCCGGTGGTGGGGATGGTGCGCGAGCGGGCGTGCTCGACCATCGCCTCGAAGGCGGCGTCGGCGATGCCCAGCGACAGGAACGCCAGTCCGACCGGGATGTGGTTCGGTTCGGAGGTGGGCACGCAGCGGCGGTCGGCCCGCAGCAGCGTGTTGTGCAGCGTCACCAGTTGGCTGCGGCTGGCCCGCAGGCCCATGGTGTCCCAGATCGGCAGGTAGCTGACCGTGTCGTCCGGCGCCAGGCCGAAGAACGCCGGCTCGCCCTCCACGAGTGCGTTGATCAGCAGGTGGTCGGCGACCTCGCAGCCGGAGACGAACCGTTTGGCCCCGGTCAGCACCCATCCGCCCGGTGCCGGTTCGGCGACCTGCTGTGGCAGCAGGAACATGTTGCCCGAGGTCGGCTCGGACAGCGCGTTGGCGAACCGGGCGCCGTCCCGCAACTGCTCGGCGTAGAACCCGGCGGTGTCCGGCGGGGACATCGCCACCAGACCGGCCGCCGCGCCGATGTGCATCAGCCAGACACACCCGGTGGACGGGCAGCTGGCGCTGACCAGCCGGACGATCTCCCCGAAGGCTCGGAAGCTGAGGCCCTCGCCGCCGCGCTCGGTCGGCAGCACCGCGGCGTCCAGGCCGGCGCGGTGCAACGCGCGCAGGTTGTCGACCGGCAGCTCGGCCCGTTCGTCCAGGTCGGCGGCGGTGGCGGCGAACCCGGCCGCCAGCTCGGCGGCCGCCCGCACCCAGTGCGCCTCGGCCGGATCCGGGCCGAGCGGATGCCCGACCGCCCGCGAGCTCTGGCTCATGGTTTGTGTCCCACCGCGCCGTACCCGTCGATCGGCGTCCCCGTGCCGACCTCGGGGCGCCACATCGTGATCGGCACCAAGCCCGGGTCGAGCAGGTCAAGCCCATCGAAACACCGGCCGATCTGCTCGGGACTGCGCAGCAGGTAGGGGACGGCGCCGGTCGTGATGTAGTAGTCCGAGGCGTTCACATAGGCCTCGCTGGTGTCGGTGCTGTCCCACAGCGCCAGGTAGCTGCCCGGGGGTACGGCTTCGACGACTCGGGCGACGATGGACTGCATCTCGGCCACGTCCTGCACGTGGCCCAGCATGCCCATGAACATGACCGCGATCGGCTCGGCGAAGTCGAGAGTCTCGCGGGCCTCGGCGATGATCGTCTCCGGGTCGTGCACGTCGCAGTCGACGTAGGCGGTGACGCCGCCCGACGTGGTGCTGGTCAGGATGGCTCGGGCGTGGGCCAGCACGACCGGGTCGTTGTCCACATAGACGATCTTCGAGTTGGGTGCGGCGGCCTGGGCCACCTCGTGGGTGTTCTGCTCGGTGGGCAGCCCGGTGCCGATGTCGAGGAACTGGCGTATGCCAGCTTCGGCCGCCAGGTAGCGCACTGCCCGGATCAAGAACCGGCGGCCGTGTTTGGCCAGGTCAAAGATGGGTGGGTAATACTCGGCGTAGGCGTCGCCCGCCTCCCGGTCCACCGCGTAGTTGTCCTTGCCGCCCATCCAGTAGTTCCAGATCCGGGCCGACGCCGGCACCCGGAAGTACTCATCCTGGAGCCGGGGGGTGGACTTGTTGAACCGGTTGTCGGCCATGGCGACTCCTCGTCGTGAAGTCAGGAAAGGACCGACTGGATCGGCCCGACGGCGAAGAAGGCCAGGAACGCGACAGCCACTACCCAGGTCAGCGGGTGCACCCGGCGCGCGTCGCCGGTGGCCGAAGCGAGTATCACCTGCGCGACGAACCCGACACCGATGCCGTTGACGATCGAGTAGGTGAACGGCATCACCACGATGGTGAGGAACGCCGGCAGACCGCGCGCGAAGTCGCCGAAGTCGATGTGCCGGACCTGCGCCATCAACAGTGCGCCGACCACGACGAGCGCCGGTGCCGCTGCCTCCAGCGGAACCACCTGGTAGAGCGGGGTGAAGAACATCGCCACCAGGAACAGCACCCCGGTCACCACGTTGGCCAACCCGGTACGGGCGCCCTCCGCGATCCCGGCCGCCGACTCGATGAAGACCGTGTTGGAGGACGTCGAGGCCACCCCGCCGGCCACCGCGCCGAGCCCCTCGACCGTCAACGCGCGACCGATCCTCGGCAGCTGCCCGTCAGGACCGACGAGGCCGGCCTGGGTGCCGAGCGCGGAGATGCCGCCGATCCCGTCGAAGAAGTTGGTCAGCACCAGGGTGAACACCAGCAGCGCCGCGGTGAGCGCCGGCAGCCGGGTGAACGCACCGAGCGACACGTGCCCGACCAACGCAAGGTCGGGCAGGCCGAACAGCCGGTCGGGCAGAGTTGGCGTGGCCAGGCTCCAGCCCTTCGGGTTGGTGCCCATCGAAGGGCCGACGTGCGTGAGCGCCTCGACCACGATTGCCAGCACGGTGCTGATGACCACCCCGAGCAGGATGGCGCCGCGCACCCGGCGGGCGTAGAGGACCGAGGTGAGCAGCAGCCCGACCACGAACACCACCGTCGGCCAGGACGCGATCGAACCGTTGATGCCCAGCTGTACCGGGACCGTGGTGTTCGCCGCGTCCGGCAGCCGGCGGACCAGGCCGCCGTCCACCAGCCCGATGAAGCAGATGAACAGCCCGGTGCCGACCGCGATGGCCGCCTTCAGCTCGGGCGGCACCGCGTTGAACACCGCGGTGCGAAACCCGGTGACGGCCAGCAGCACGATGACCACACCGTTGACCACCACCAGGCCCATCGCCTCCGGCCAGCTCACCTGGCCGGCGATGGTCACCGCGACCAGCGTGTTGATGCCCAGCCCGGTGGCGATAGCGAACGGGTAGTTGGCCACCAGCCCGAACAGCAGCGTCAGCACTCCGGCGACCAGCGCGGTGGCCGCCGCGACCTGCGGCACCGGCAGCACCGCGCCCAGTACGTCCCGGTGCGCGCTCGGGGCTGTGGCACTGAAGCTGCCCACGATGAGCGGGTTGAGCACCACGATGTAGGACATCGTCACGAAGGTGACCAGACCGCCACGCACCTCGCGGCCCACGGTGGAGCCACGCCGCGAGATCTGGAAGAACCGGTCGAGCCCGGAGGCGGCCCCCGGGCCGCTGGGCGTTGTCCCTGGCTGTGCGGTCTCAGCGGGCTGGTCCGGCACGGTGTGCTGTCCGTCGGGCAATCGAACTCCTCGATTCGTGAGACCGACCGGTACGTAGCTGTCGTCCAGTTATAGCAACCCGCTGTGATCGGCGCCTCACGCATGGCGAAACTCGCGCCGGGGTGATCCCGCCCGCCCGACGCGGTGTGCTGAGAGCCCCGACTCAGGGTGCTGGGAGCCCCGACTCGCCGAGGGTCGAGTGGGGG
>DASYBQ010000158.1:0-1972 GCA_036500625.1 Pseudonocardia sp.
TCGCCGCGCGGTGGCTGAGCGAGGTGGACATCTCGTTCCTGGTCGGGCTGGTGCTGGCCGGCGGGCTGTACTACCTGTTGACCAGGTCGCTGGACCTGTCCGCCGAGCAGCCCGCGATCGAGCGCAGCGAGGCCGTGTTGCCCCGGTGAAGGTGACCCGATGAACGGTGGTGGCGCAATGCACGAACCACTCGGCCCGCCGGACGCCTCGGCGGTGCCGCGCTTCGCCGGGCCGGCCACCTTCGCCCGGCTGCCAAGGCTGGACCAGGTGCCGCGCGCCGACGTGGCGGTGCTGGGCATCCCGTTCGACAGCGGGGTGTCCTACCGGCCGGGCGCCCGGTTCGGGCCGGAGGCGGTGCGCGCCGGCTCGAAGCTGCTGCGGCCCTACCACCCTGCGCTGGACGTGGCGCCGTGGTCGCGGCTGCAGGTCGCGGACGCCGGGGACGCCGGAGTCAACCCGTTCGACATCGAGGAGGCCGTCCGGACCGTCCACAACGAGGCCACCGAGCTGTACACCAGGGCGGAGCACCTGGTCACCATCGGCGGCGACCACACCATCGCGCTGCCGCTGCTGCGCGCCGCGCACGCCCGGTACGGCCCGGTGGCGTTGGTGCACTTCGACGCGCACCTGGACACCTGGGACACCTACTTCGGCGCCCGGTACACGCACGGCACACCGTTTCGCCGCGCGTCCGAGGAGGGACTGCTGGCGCTGGAGCGCTCGGCGCACGTCGGCATCCGCAACTCGCTCTATGGCGCGCGCGACCTGGTCGCCGACCGCGAGCTGGGCTTCGCGGCGGTGTCCACCCTGGACATCGCCCGGCGCGGCGTCGACGAGGCCGTTGACCGGGTCCGCGAGCGGGTCGGTGACCTGCCGATCTATCTGAGCATCGACATCGACGTGCTGGACCCGGTGCACGCGCCAGGCACCGGAACCCCCGAGCCGGGCGGCCTCACCACCCGTGAGCTGCAGATGATCCTGCACGGCCTGGTGGACCTTGAGATCGTCGGCGCCGACGTGGTGGAGGTGTCCCCGGCCTACGACCACGCCCAGCTGACCGCGCTGGCCGCCGCGAACGTGGTCTACGAGCTGCTCGGCCTTTTCGCGCTGCGCGCCCGATGAGTGGCGTCGTGCGGGCCGCGGCGGTCCAGCTGCGTATCGACGTGGACGACCCGGACGGCAACCGCGCCCGGGCGGCCGAGGCGGTCGCCGACGCCGCCGCGAGCGGCGCACAGCTGGTGGTGCTGCCCGAGCTGGCCTGCACCGGCTACGTGTTCACCGACCGCGCCGAGTCCCGCCGCCGCGCCGAACCCCGCGACGGCCGCACCCTCTCCGCCTGGCGGGACCTTTCCGCCCGACACCGGCTGGTGCTGGTCGGCGGCTTCGCCGAGCTCGGCGAGGACGGCGAGGTGTACAACAGCGCCGCGCTGTGCGACGGCGGCGAGCTGCGCGCGGTGTACCGCAAGGCGCATCTGTGGGACCAGGAGGCGGAGCACTTCCGGCCCGGTGACCAACGGCCCCCGGTGCTGGCCACCTCGGCCGGGCGGGTCGGGTTGATGATCTGCTACGACCTGGAGTTCCCGGAGTGGACCAGGCTGGTCGCGCTGGCCGGCGCGCAGGTGCTCGCCGCGCCGACGAACTGGCCGGCCGCTCTGCCGCGCCCGGCCGGCGAGCGCGCGATCGAGGTGGTCCGGGTGCAGGCGTCCGCGTCGGTCAACCGGCTGTTCGTGGTGGCCGCCGACCGGTGCGGCCCCGAGCGCGGCGTCGACTGGGTGGGCGGCAGCGTCATCGCCAACCCGGACGGCTACCCGCTGGCCGGCCCGCCGGCCACCCCCACCCCGGCACTCCTGCTCGCCGACCTGGACCTCACCCAGGCCGACGACAAAGCCACCGGCCCGCGCAACGACGTCTTCACCGACCGCCGCCCGCACTTGTATGAGCCGTGAGTGTTGCGGGCGGCTATAGCCGCCCG
>DASYBQ010000159.1:0-13604 GCA_036500625.1 Pseudonocardia sp.
GCGAACTGGGGGGACATGCTGTCCAACGGCATCAACTACACCTACGACGGCTACTGGTGGCTGATCTACCCGCCCGGCCTTGCCATCGTGTTGGTGGTGGTCGCGTTCAACCTCATCGGCGACGCGCTGCGCGACTCGTCCGACCGGTCGTCGGCGGACCGGGGAGGCTCCGAATGAGCCCCGTCGTGGCGCTGCGGGACCTGCACACCGACATCGCGCTGCGCCGCAGCACGGTGCACCCGGTGGGCGGGGTGTCGCTGTCGGTGGGTGCCGGGGAGAGCCTCGGCATCGTCGGCGAATCCGGCTGCGGCAAGACGATGACCGCGCTGTCGGTCATGCGGCTGCTGCCGCGCGGCGGGCGGATCGCCGGGGGATCCATCACGTTCGACGGGCAGGACCTCACCGCGCTGGACGAGGAGGGCATGCGGGCGGTCCGGGGCAATCGGATCGGCATGATCTTCCAGGACCCGATGACCTCGCTCAACCCTCGGCAGCGGATCGGTGACCAGGTCGCGGAGACCGTGCTGCTGCACCGGGACGCGACCCGCGCGCAGGCACGGACCCGGGCCGTCGAGGTGCTGGACCTGGTCGGGCTCCCCCGGGCGTCCGAGCGGCTGGACGCCTACCCGCACCAGCTCTCCGGCGGCATGCGGCAACGGGTGGTCATCGCGATGGCGCTGGCCTGCGAGCCGGAGCTGCTGATCGCCGACGAGCCGACCACCGCGCTGGACGCGACCATCCAGCGCCAGATCCTGGAGCTGATCGACGGGCTGCGGGCCCGGCTGGGGATGGCGCTGATCCTGGTCACCCACGACCTCGGGGTGATCGCCGGGCACACCGACCGGGTCGCGGTGATGTACGCCGGCAAGGTGGTGGAGACCAGCGGCACCCGCGAGCTGTTCACCGCCCCGCGCCACCCCTACACCGAGGCGCTGTTCCGCGCGCTGCCGGACAACGTCGAGCCCGACCGGCGGCTTTACGCCATCCCCGGGCTGCCGCCGAACCTTGCGTACCCGCCGGCCGGCTGCCGGTTCGCGCCGCGTTGTGGCTATGCCACCGACGAGTGCCGGGCGAGTGAGCCGGAGCTGACCTCGGGCGCGCACTCGTTCGCCTGCTTCCACCCGCTGGACCGGGCGCGGCGCGCCGTGACGAACCCGGCCGC
Organism: Pseudonocardia sp.; assembly: GCA_036500625.1. GTDB lineage: Bacteria > Actinomycetota > Actinomycetes > Mycobacteriales > Pseudonocardiaceae > Pseudonocardia. The sequence goes on from DASYBQ010000159.1 coordinate 1,163, forward strand.
GCCGGCTGTTGCCGCGCCGGAGTCCACGCCGCTGCTGGAGGCGGAGCACCTGGTCCGAGACTTCCCGGTCACCGGCGGCCTGCTGCGCCGGAAGATCGGCGCGGTCAGCGCGGTAGCCGACGTGTCGCTGCGGGTGCGTTACGGGGAGACCTTCGGGCTGGTCGGCGAGTCCGGCTGCGGCAAGAGCACCATCGCCCGGCTGCTGGTCGCCGCCGACACCCCCACCTCCGGCACCATCACCTTCGACGGCGCACCGATCACCGGGCAGAGCCCCCGCCAACTGCGCGCCCGGCGACGGGACTTCCAACTGATGTTCCAGGACCCATACTCCTCGCTGGACCCCCGCATGCGGGTCCGCTCGATCGTGGGCGAACCGCTGGCCATCCAGCACCGGGGATCTTCCTCGGAGCAGGACAAAGCGGTCGCCGCGCTGCTCGACGAAGTCGGGCTGCCCGCCTCGGCGCTGGGCAAGTTCCCGCGCGAGTTCTCCGGCGGCCAGCGCCAGCGCATCGGCCTTGCCAGGGCGCTGGCGCTGCGGCCGAAGCTGATCGTGGCCGACGAGCCGGTGTCCGCGCTGGACGTCTCGGTACAGGCGCAGATCCTCAACCTGATGCGCGAGCTGCAACACGAGCACCAGCTCAGCTACGTCTTCATCTCGCACGACCTGTCCGTGGTGCGCTACCTGTCCGACACGATCGGCGTGATGTACCTGGGCAAGCTGGTGGAGACCGGCCCGACCGAGCAGGTGTACAACACCCCGGCGCACCCCTACACCCGGGCGCTGATCGACACCATCCCGGTCGCCGACCCGGAGCGCGAGCTGGCCAAGTGCAACGACACCGTGCGCGGCGAACTGCCGTCGGCGATCAACCCACCCTCCGGCTGCCGCTTCCGTACCCGCTGCCCGCTGGCCACCGACATCTGCGCCGCCGAAGAACCCCCCATGCGCCCCTTCACCGAGCAGGGCCACCAAGCCGCCTGCCACCACCCCCTCCAGGAAGCGGCGCCGAAGGTGTAACGCGACTCAGCACTCACGACACCGTTGTATCGGGCGATGAGGTGCCGGCTCGGGCCGGGGCCAGATCTGCGGTAGCGCAACCGGGGGACGGGCCGGAGGACGAACCGTAGCGCACCGGGTGGCGGCGGAGCCCCAGAGGGCAGGCAACCGTAGCCTCCGCTGGCCGCGCCGCCCGCCACCGCGACTCGGGAGAGCGGCTCGCTGCTGGAGGCGGAGCATCTGGTGCGCGACTTCCCGGTAACCGGCGGGGTGCTGCACCGCAAGGTCGGCGTGCTCAGTGCGGTAGCGGACGTGTCGCTGCGGATACGTACCGGGGAGACGTTCGAGCTGGTCGGCGAGTCCGGCTGCGGCAAGAGCACCATCGCCCGACTGCTGGTCGCCGAGGCTGGGTATTTCTGCCGGGATCGCCTTCACGACCTCAGACGCCGAACCTGGTCAGAAGGTGGCGGGTCCGGATTGTCGGGCAGGGGTGTGGTCGGCGTTGCTGATGGTGGCTCAATGGACGTCGACAGCCTGGGGGGTGGTGCCGGTGGCGCTGGCGGGTTGAGTGGTTCGGCTTGGCTGCGGTAGACGCGGCCGAGGGGGCTGGTCCATTCGAAGACGCCAGGCCGGACTTGCCGCATCTTCCACGCACCGGCGGTTTTGTAGAAATGGTGGCGCGGGCACAGTGGTGCGGTGTTGGCCTGGGTGGTGGGCCCGCCCTCAGCATGGTCGTGAGTGTGGTCGATGTGGCAGCCGGTGGCGCAGCGTCGGCAGCCTGGAAATACGCAGGTTCGGTCGCGGATGCACAGGAACCGGGCCAGCCCGGTGTGCGGGAACCGGTCGCATGGTCGGGCATCGAGCAGCGCGAGCAGGCGTGCCCGGTCGGCGTACTGGGCGGCGATATCGGCCAACACTGGTGCCCACCGGGTGTACATAGCCGGGAGCGTGCCGGTGTCGCCGCTGGTGAGGGCGGCCAACAGCGCAGCGGGAATGTGGAGTTCGACGATCCCGCCTCGGCATCGCCACGGTGGCTGGCCGGCAGGGGGAAGCGGCCGCCCTCGGAGGAGACCGCCGAACACGACACGGTCTTCGGTGTCGGTGACGGCGAACCGCCATTCCGCGTCCCGGTACTGCTTGGCCACCGACCGCCGCGCGGTCTCCGGAAGCACGTAGCCGTAGCCGGCGAGTTGGCCGCAGCGTTGGTCCAAACCCAGCACGGTGGCCAGACCGACCCGGATCTCCACCCCGGCCACCGGCTCGCCACCCGCACCGGTGCGGCCCGGGGTGGGAATGTTGGCGCTGCTCGCACTGGCCGGGGCTTGGTCAGCGAGCGGGCCAGTGGCGACATCGGTGCCTGTAGCCGCGGCACCACCACTACGAGCAGGTTCACCACCTTCACCGGGCTGGGTCTCGCGGTCCTGGGTCTCGTAGCCTTGGTCATCGCCGGGCTGGCCGTCACGGCCTCGCTCACCGCCTGCCTTGTCGGCATCGGGCTGATCACAGCCGGGCTGGCCGGCACCAGGCTGGTCGGCACCGGGCAGGGTGGCGTTGTCCTGGTCCTCGTTGCCCTGGTCCTCGTTGCCGTGGTCCTCGTTGTCCTGGTGCTCGCGACCCGGGTCTTCGGGAGTGTCCGGCGTGTCGGTGTCCTCGGGGCGGACCCGGCCCAGCATTTCGGTGATGATCTGGTCGCGGGTGAGGTGGTTCAGGGTGCCGTCGAGGATGGCCACGTAGACGTCGGCGCGGATGCGGTGCAGTGGGTTGGGGTGCCCGGCGCGGCGGATCGCGGCGGCGAGGTCGTCGATGCGGGCCATCGCGGTGGCGGCTTCGTCGGGGGTGAGGCCTTGGCCGGTGATGGTCATGGTGCCGGCGTCGTTCAAATAGGCGGTGACGCCGCATTCGCGGATGGTGGCCCGATATCGGCGGGCGGCCCAGTCGGGGTCGAGTTCGAGGATCATCCTTCGCAGCCGCGCCGCCAACCGCCCAGGAGCCCACCCCACAGCGGGTTCGACCAGCGCGGCGCAGAGCGTGTTTTGATGTTCAGGCAGCATGTCGTGCAGATGGTCGGCGAACACCCACACTTTGGCCCGGTCCAGCCAGCCGGCGTGCATTGCCTCGAACACCAAGGGCATGTGGGTGATGACTTGTTCGGCGAAGTCGAGTTCCTCGCGGGCGGTGCGTTCGCTGCAGGTGTACAGCGCGGCGACCTCCCCGTCAGCCCACTGGCTGGGCTGGGCCAGCCGTCGGGGGCCACCGGTGGCGGGGCCGGCGCAGCGCCCCAGCTCGCGTGACTCGGCCAACACCAACGCCTGGTGGTGGGTCATCTGCCGGCGGTGAGCCAACGCCACGATCGGCCGGTCGTAGACACTGACCCGGGCCGAGTTGATCCCGGCGAGGGCAGCGGCGAGCTCCGCACCGGCGGGCAGGTCCGCCAGGCCCGGGGGAAGCTCACCGGTGTTCGCCATGGTTCGATTATATGTTCGATAACCGACATTTTCAAGCTCCGGCGGTCAACGGCACCCTTCTTGCGATAACCGGTTGACCAGCACAAACCGGTCCTACAGGCGGCGCTCGGGGTAGAAGGTGTCTCTATGGTGGCACTCGCGGCGGCCGCGCCAGGGGCGCCGCCAAGCAGAAACCGGTCGGGTTGCGGCCGGCTGGGCAACCCCGGCCATGCCAGGCGGGCAGCCGTAAATGGACACCGCCGTGCTGGCCAGGTCCGCGCCGACCGCCCTGGGCTGCACCTCCAGGTCCACCAACACGCCGCTCGCCTCGGCCGGCGGCGACGGACTCGGTGAAGCGGAAGGGCCGGCCGGACCCGGCAGCGCGGCCTGGCGGCGCTCAGCAGGGCACGGTCGGTTCCACTGCCTCGATGCTCTTCGGCGACACCGATCCACCACAGGACGCCGGCGCCGTTCTCCGGGGCGCCGATGGTGGCTTCTCCAGCCACGGCGCTGCCGCGCGCCGCGGTGAGGGTCCATCCGTCGGGGTCTGTCGAGGTGGTCTTCGAGATATCCAGCTCGGGCGAGCAGGTGCCGGTGTGGGGCAAGGCTCCGGGCGCACTCAGGTCGCGGCGCATGTAGCACCAGAGGTCGGTTCCGGTGAATCCCGCGGCCGATAGTGCTGACACAGTGGCTGGCCGATGCCGCGTGGGGAGGGCTTCCAGGCCGCGCGTCAGCGCAGTGGCGAAGTCGAACGCGTGGATGGTGGAGCACCCGCGCAGTTGGGTGAGAGCGTGCCCGATCAACGCGGTCACAGCGCGGGGGCCTCCCGCGCATGCAGCCACAGCAGGATGCCGGCGTTGTCCCGTGGCCGGCGCGCGAATGACGCCACCCCGACGACGGTTTGCGTCACGTCGCTGACGAGAACGTCGGTCCGCAGACCTCTCAGGTCTGATCACCAGCCGGCATCAACCACCGAGCGGCCGGCCAGTGCTTCAGCGAGGTTCCGTGTGGTGGCCGGGGGCTGGCCCGGGAGCCGGTCCGCTTCGATCAGCGCCAGGGTCTGGTCGCGGTCCCCGCGGCGATACCGGCGCAGGTGGTGGCCGGGCGGTAGCCGGCTGGGTGTGGCCATCCCCGGACCTCCCTTGCGGCCGCCGCCACAGCAGAGCCCGTGTGGGTGCACTCCAGGATGCCTGATGCGGATAGTTCATGACACTTCTTGGTCGTGGCCCGGTGACAGCACGGCCGGTGATGAGCCTGAGCAGACCCCACTCAGTCGAGGCGATGGGCGTACACCGCGCGATGCTTGCCCGGTCCCTTGAAAATCACGCACGACCCAGATCCCGTCGACGAGGAAGCCCCCGCGACGGTTCACGTAGCCCTCTTGTTCCCGGGTTGCCCGATGCCGGTACGTCCCATGTCCCGGACCCACTCGCGGGTGAGTTGGGTGACAGGGATGTCCAGGGCGAGGGGGACATCGAGTCAGCGCGAAGCGTCACCGCGGCGCTCACGCTGGCGATCGTGACAGGCCCGATCAGCAGCACAATGTCCGCGCCAGGGTCTCAACCAGCCACCAGGCCTTCGGGGCCGAAGTTACTCCGGCCAGTTTGACAACCGCGGCACAGGCTCGCCGACCTGGCGATCGGATTCGGTGTTACATAACCAAGTAAGGGCGCTCTGGCGTTACTCGGCGGCGTTACTCGGCGGCGTTACTCGGCGCTCACGAGCCGCGCGGCCGTATCAGCGGACAGGTGCCGGTTGCCAGCGGGGGGCGGTGGCGAAGGGGCCGGTGGTGAGCTGGCCGGCGGTGAGGGTGCCGGTGGCGTGGTCGCCGGTGGGTGTGCTGACCAGGGTGGTGACGATCTGGAACAGCGGGATCGCCGGTAGTTGCTTCCAGAGCTGGGCCTCGATGGTGGTACTCGAGGCGGCGGCGCCCGGGGCGCCGCCGAGCAGCGCGTCCAGGGTCGGCTGCAGCGCCGCCGAGCAGAAACCGGTCGGGTTGCGGGCCGGCTGGGCCACCCCGGACATGCCGGGCGGGCAGCCGTAGTTGGACACCGCCGTGCTGGCCAGGTCCGCGCCGACCGCCCTGGGCTGCACCTCCAGGTCCACCAGGACGCCGCTCGCCGCGGCCGCCGGCGCCGGGTTCGGTGAGCTAGACGGACCGGCCTGGCCAGAAGGACCAGGCTGACCCGCCTGACTCACCTGGCCGGGTTGGGCTGGTTGGCCGGGCTGGACGGCTTGGGTGGACCTGGGTGGCCCGGTGGCCGGGGCGGAAAGCACGCCGTGACCCGGGTGCGCGGCGATCGCCCCCGCCGGGTCGAACACGCCGGGGCCGGGCGGCGGCACGCCGGGCGCGGCGGTCGACCCGGCCGCCAGCGGCGGACCCGGCGACGGGCTCGCCGACGGCGTCGGGCTGGGCGCGGTGGGCACCACGGTCGGGTCGGTGAACAGCGCGGAACCCTGCGCGGTCACCACGGTCGCGGTGATCCCGCCCGCGCGCAGCTCACGCTGGGTCTCCTGGGCGATCTCGGCGAACCGGGGCCGCCCGGTCGGCGCGCCGATGGTGACGCTCAGCGGGGTGTCCAGCAGCGTCCAGTGCCCAGCCGCGTCGCGCTGGTAGCCGGCCGAGCTGAGCAGTGTCGCGGCCAGCGCGGGGTCCGGGTGGCTCGGCGCACCGGGCGGCGCGGTCGGCTGGTAACCGGGTTGGGACGGCGCGAGCAGCTGCGCGTCGTCCCGCACCCCGCCGTTGCCGCCGCCGGTACCGATGCCGATCAGGGTGTCCCGGTTCAGCAGCGCGCCGACCGCCTGTCGGACCCGCTGGTCGGACAGCACACCCTGGTCGGTGCGCATGCCCAGCTGCACCACGATCGGCTGCGGAACCGGCAGCCGCCGCACCGAGCTGTCCAGCTGCGCCAGCGCGGCGGCCACCTGGGTGTCCGCCCAGGTCTGCGCCACCGGCACGTCGCCGCCGCGCAGCCCGACGAGCATGCTGGTGGTGTCCGAGCGGCGCAGCGCCAGGTTGTCCAGCACCGCGGGGGTGCCCCAGTAGTGGTCGTTGCGGGCCAGCACCAGCTGCCCCCGGTCCCGGTCGACCTGGGTGACGGCGAACGGGCCGCCAGACACCGGGATGTTGTCGGCCAGCGCGGTGCGCCAGCCCCGCGGCGCGTCCTTGAGCAGATGCGCCGGCAGCAGGTCGGAGAACAGCTCCCGCCACTGCGGGTACGCCTGCGCGAACGTGACGTCGACCGCCTTGCCGCCGGCCCTTGACCGCACGTCGGTGATCAGCCGGTAGCCGGCGTTGTCCACAACGCCGGGCTCGCTGCGCATCCGCTGCCACAGGTAGACGAGGTCCTCGGCGGCGATCGGGGTGTTGTCCGACCAGGCCGCGGCCAGGTTCAGCTCGTAGCTGACGGTGAACGGCGCGGTGGAGGTTACCGTCGCGCTGGTGGCCACCGTCGGGTCCAGCACCGGCTGGCCGCCCGGCCCTGGGCGGAACACCGAGGGCAGCACCAGCGAGGCCACCGCGGTGGACACCGGCGAAAGGTCGGAGATCAGGTGCGGGTTGAACCCGGGGCCGAGGTCGTCCACCCCGACCACCAGCTGCTTGCGGCCGTCGGTCGGGTTGAACGGGTTGATCGGGTTGGCCGGTGGAGGCGGCGGCGGACCCACCGGCTGGGCCTGCGGCGGCAGCGCATTGGCGCAACCGGCGAGCATGAGTAACACCGACACCGCGGAGGCCAACCACAGCCAGCGCGAGCCACCATCAGCCCGTCGCACCGAACGACCTCCTCCGTAGCGGAGAGGTCATCCTCCCAAAGGGTGCACGGCGTCGGTCACGAGGCACACCAAGCCAATCACGCGGGTAGTAGAAGCTCGCCCCGCGAGCTCCGAAGGAGTCCCGGCGAAGGCCGGGCAGTGCATGTCCGCAACAACCCCGCCAACGCGACGAGGCCGCTGCCAAGGTGGGCCCAAGCGCGCGTCGGCGACGTAGGAGCCAAGTTTCTGAGGGCGGGCCCGGCGGGTCCCCCGCAAGAAACTTCCGCGCGGAAACCGGCAGAATTACCGCCGCGCCCTGGCCCTTGCCCTGGCACGCAGGTTGCTGTCCAGCTCCACCTTGCGCACCCGGACCGACTCCGGGGTGACCTCGACGCACTCGTCCGTGGCGCAGAACTCCAGCGCCTGCTCCAGGTTCAGCACGGTTGGCGGGGTGAGGCGCTCCAGCTCGTCACCGGTGGAGCTGCGCACGTTGGTGAGCTTCTTCTCCCGGGTGATGTTCACGTCCAGGTCGTCGCCTCGGGTGTGCTCGCCGATCACCATGCCGTTGTAGACCAGCGTGGTAGGCGCCACGAACATGGTGCCTCGGTCGGCCAACTGCATCAGGGCGTAGCTGGTCACCGGGCCGGAGCGGTCCGAGATCAGCGAGCCGGTGCGCCGGGTGCGCAGCTCGCCCACCCACGGCCGGTAGCCGTCGAACACGTGGTTCATGATCCCGGAACCCCGCGTCTGGGTGAGGAACTCGGTCCGGAAGCCGATCAGGCCACGGGACGGCACGGTGTAGTCCAGTCGGACCCGCAGCTCGCCGTGCGTCATCTGGATCAGCTCGCCCTTGCGGGCGGCCAGCAGCTGGGTCACCGCGCCGAGGTGCTCGGTCGGCACGTCGATGGACAGCCGCTCATAGGGCTCGTGCAGCTTGCCGTCGACGGTCTTGGTGACCACCTCCGGCTTGCCGACCGTAAGCTCGAAGCCTTCCCGGCGCATGGTCTCCACCAGCACCGCGAGCGCCAGCTCGCCTCGGCCCTGCACCTCCCAGGTGTCCGGGCGCTCGGTGGGCAGCACCCGGATGCTCACGTTGCCGACCAGCTCGGCGTCCAGCCGGTTGCGCACCTGCCGGGCGGTCAGCTTGCCGCCAGGGTGCGGGTCGCGGCCGGCCAGCGGGGAGGTGTTGGTGCCGATGGTGACCGAGATGGCCGGCTCGTCGACCTCGATGCGGGGCAGCGCGACGGGGTTGTCCGGGTCGGCGAGCGTGTCACCGATCATCAGGTCCGGGATGCCGGCCACCGCGATCAGCTCGCCGGCATCGGCCTGCTCGGCGGGTACCCGGGTCAGCCCCTCGGTGCGCAGCAGCTCGGTGATCTTGACGTTCTGCACGGTGCCGTCCGCGCGGCACCAGGCGACCTGCTGGCCTCGGCGCAGCTGCCCCGCGCGCACCCGGCACAGCCCGATCCGGCCGAGGTAGGTGGTCGCGTCCAGGTTGGTGACGTGCGCCTGCAACGGGGCGTCCGGGTCGCCGACCGGCGGCGGGACGGCGGCGGTGAGCACCTCGAACAGCGCCTGGAGGTCGTCGGCCTCGGGCACCGTGCCGTCCACCGGGCGCTCCCGGCTGGCCTTGCCGGCGCGGGCGCTGGCGTAGACGACCGGCAGGTCCAGCAGGTTGGCGGTGACGTCCTCGCCCAGCTCAAGCTCGTCGGCCAACTCCAGCAACAGCTCCAGTGACTCGTTCACCACCTCGGCGCAGCGGGCGTCGGCGCGGTCGGTCTTGTTCACCACCAGCACCACCGGCAGGTGCGCGGACAGCGCCTTGCGCAGCACGAACCGGGTCTGCGGCAGCGGCCCCTCGCTGGCGTCCACCAGCAGCAGTACCCCGTCCACCATGGCAAGGCCGCGCTCCACCTCGCCGCCGAAGTCGGCGTGGCCGGGGGTGTCGACCACGTTGATGGTCATGCCCCGCCACTGCACAGCGGTGTTCTTGGCCAGGATCGTGATGCCCTTCTCCCGCTCGAGGTCGCCGGAGTCCATCACCCGGTCCTGCGGAGTGATGCGCTCACCGAACACACCGGACTGGCGCAGCATCGCGTCGACGAGCGTGGTCTTACCGTGGTCGACGTGTGCCACGATGGCCACGTTGCGCAAATCCGCCCGGAGGGCGGTGTGCGGGCGGTCCGGAGCCTGGGTAGGCACGCGTGTACTCCTGGTGAGATCAAGGGGCGGTACCTCCAGGGTACCTGGACCGATCCCGTGCGGGTTCGGCCGCCGCCTGTGACGTTGCCCCCGGATACCCCCCTAGGCGTGTTGTCTTTCCTGCTCGACCAGCGCGACGCCCGAGCTGAGGCCCAGTCGGGTGGCGCCCGCGTCGAGCAGTTCGCGAGCGAAAGCGAGGTCCCGGATGCCGCCGGAGGCCTTGATGCTGACCGTCTCGGCACGCCCGGTCTTCTCGATGGTCTCCTTGATCAGCCGCAGGTCGGCAAGCCGGGCGCCGCCGGACGGGTGGTAGCCGGTGGAGGTCTTGACGAAGTCCGCGCCGGCCCCGGCGGCGATCTCGGTGGCCGTGACCAGTTCGTCCTCGGTCAGCGCGGAAGCCTCGACGATCACCTTGAGTACGCCCTGGGTGGCGGCCCGCACCGCGCGGATGTCCGCGTCCACCGCCGCGAGGTCCCCGCTGCGCAGCGCGCCGAGGTTGACAACCATGTCGATCTCACCGGCGCCGTCCGCCACCGCGTGGGCCGCCTCGCCGGCCTTGACGTCAACTCGGCTCGCGCCGAACGGGAACCCGGCGACCGCGCACAGCGTCACCCCGGTCTCGGCGAGCAGACCGGCGGCCCTGGAGACCCAGTAGGGGTTCAGGCACACCGCCTTGAAGCCGTAGCGGACCGCTTCGGCGCAGACCCGCTCGACATCGGCGGCGGTCGCCTCCGGTTTGAGCAGCGTGTGGTCGATCAACGGGGCCAGGTCGGACGCCATGTCGGCAACCCTGCCACACGCGCAGCGGCGCCGAACCGTTGTGGGGAGGGCTCCCCCTTCGGGCTGCTTGAGTATGTGTCGGTACCTGCTTACTGTCACGACACCGTGGGTGGAGGAACGATGACCCGGCCTGATCGCGGAGCGTCCGGAGGGGTGCGGCTGCTACCCGCCGGTACCGGCAGCCTGGCCCGCGGTCTGCCGCCCGCGCCAGCCGGCACGCTGTTCGCGTTGAGCGAGCGCGGCGGCATCGTCGTCGAGCCGCCGTCACGGCTGAAGGTGTTGTTCGGGCGCAACGAACCGGACGTGCACGTCTGCGTCGGCCTCGGCGACCGGGGGGTCAGCCGGCACCACGGAATCCTGCGCCACGACGGGTACCGCTGGTCCGTCCGCAACACCGGGCATGTGCCGATCCGGCTGCCCGGCGCGCACCTGCTGCTCAGTGGGCACGAAGAGCCGGTGCCGGTGGCATACACGCCGCTGTTCATCCGGTCCGGCCCGGACCGGGAGCACCTGCTGGAGCTGCGCGTTGCCGGCTCGGCACCCCCCGGCCAGCTGGACGCGACGGAGGACGACACCACCAGCCAGCCGGCCGTGTGGCAGCTGACCGACCGGGAGCGCCTGGTCACGGTCGCGCTCGGCGAGCGCTACCTGCGCCATCAGCCGTTCCCGCAGCCACTGTCCTGGGCCCAGGTCGCGGACTCGCTGACCCGGTCCCGGCCCGCCGAGCGATGGACAGCCAAGCGCGCCGAGAAGGTGGTCGTCGGGCTGCGCGAGCGGCTCTCCCGGCACTCGGTCGCCGGGCTGACCCGGGCCGAGGTCGGCGAACCGATCGGCAACACCGTCAACCACAACCTGTTGACCGAGCTGCTGGTGACGACCACCCTGGTGCCCCCAGATCTGACCTTGCTCAGACCACTCACGGACTGACGAGCCCGTGATGATCCGCTTGGACCAGACCAACGCCCTCGTCCACACTCGTGGCGGACGTTTCTCACCTGGGGGAGGATGCGCTCGATGGGGGAACAAGCCGCGCCGCCCGAGCCCGGCACCCTGGTGCTGGGCCGCTACCGGCTGCGGCGGCGGGTCGGAGCCGGCGGCATGGGAGTCGTCTGGCTGGCGGTCGACGAGACACTGGACATGCAGGTCGCACTCAAGTCGATCTCGCTGGCCGGGCTCGACCCGGAACAGCGGCGACTCGCCCTGGAACGCACCCGACGTGAGGCACGCACCTCGGCCAAGCTGCGCAACCACACCCACGTCGTCGCCACCTACGACATCGTGGACGACGACGACACGATCTGGCTCGTCCTCGAATACGTACCCTCGCAAAGCCTCGGTGAACTTCGCCGCGACAGCCCCGGCAGGCTGGATGTCAGCGACGTCGCCCGCGTCGGCGCGCAAGTCTGCGACGCACTCGCCGCCGCGCACGCAAGAGGCATCGTGCACCGCGACGTCACCCCCGGCAACATCCTGATCAGCGACGACGGCGTCGCCAAACTCACCGACTTCGGCATCTCGCACGCCAACGGCTACCAGCAGATCACCGAACACGGCACCCTCAGCGGCACCATCGCCTACCTCGCCCCCGAAGTCGCCGCCGGAGCCGAGTCCACCCCCGCCTCCGACATGTGGTCCCTCGGCGCCACGCTCTACCACACCCTCGAAGGCCAACCACCGTTCGGAACCGACGACAACCCACTACGACTGCTCCGCCTGGTCAGCACCGGCACCATCCGACCACCCACCCAGGCCGGCGAACTCACCTCCACCCTGCAACGACTCCTCGCGCCCGACCACACCACCCGACCCGACGCCGCCACCACCCGCGAGCTGCTCAACCAACTCGTCACCGGAACCAACGCCCCCACCCAGGACCTGTACGACTGCCGGACCGGGGACAACCAGACCGGCTCGACCCGACAGCTCGACTCGCTGCCCAGCGTCCCGCCGGATCCGGCCGCCCGGCCCGGCATACTCGCCCGACACCGCACGGCCGCCATCGCGGTACTCGTGGCCTTGGTCCTGCTGGTGGGTGCCGGTACCGCATTCGCACTGCTGACATTCGGCGGCGATACCAAGCCGAGGGCCGCGACCGCGCCTCCCGTTCCGCCGCCGATCGCCATCACCGGCAATCCCAAAGACGCCGACCCCTGCGCGCTCATCGACTTCGCGGCACTGCGCCAGTTCGGCACACCGCGCCGATCGCTGCAAGGCTTCGCTCCCGGCTGCCAGGCGGCAATCGACACCCCGGCCCATGGCGGCATCA
>DASYBQ010000160.1:0-3954 GCA_036500625.1 Pseudonocardia sp.
CCCCCCCCCAACACTCACGGTCGACGGGTTGGAAGGTGCGGCGGTAGGCGAGTGGGGCCACGCCGAGCGAGCGGGCCAGGTGGTGGCGCAGCGTCGCGGCCGAGCCGAGGCCGGCGGCGGTGGCCACCTGGTCCACGGTCAGGTCGGTGGCCTCCAGCAGGTGCCTGGCGTGCTGTATCCGGTGCTGGATGAGCCAGGCGCTGGGGCTCATCCCCGTCTCCGCGTTGAAGCGCCGGCTGAACGTGCGGACGCTCAGGTGGGCGTGCGCGGCGAGGACGGCGAGCGAGAGGGGCTCGCCGAGCCGGCGCAGTGCCCAGGCCCGAGTCGCCGCCGTGCTGCCGTCCGCCTGCTCGGGCACCGGGCGGTCGATGTACTGGGACTGGCCGCCGTCCCGCCACGGTGGCACCACGCAGTACCGGGCCACCGCGTTGGCCACCCGGGTGCCGTGGTCGGCGCGCAGCACGTGCAGGCACAGGTCCACGCCGGCGCCGAGGCCGGCCGAGGTCAGCACGTCGCCGTCGTCCACGTAGAGCACCGACTCGTCCAAGTGCACCTTCGGGTACAGCGCGCGGAACTGATCGACGTGCGCCCAGTGCGTGGTGGCCGGGCGCCCGTCCAGCCGCCCGGCGGCGGCGAACACGAACGCGCCGGTGCAGATCGACATCAACCGGGCGGTGGGCGGGATGCGGGCCAGTGCCTCGGCGAGCTGGCCTCCCACGGTGCCGTGTATGCGGGGACCGGGCGCGCGGGTGCCCGGGATGACCACGGTGTCCGCGTCGTCGAGTGCCTCCGGGCCGTGGCCTGGCTCGATCCGGTAGCCGGCGGTGGTGGGTACCGGCGAGCGGTCCGGCCCGCAGACCCGGACCTGGTAGAGCGGCCGTCCCTCGGCGGACTCGGCGCTGCCGAACACCTGGGGCGCGATCGCCAGGTCGTAACCGATCACCTCGGGCACCGCGAGCACGGTGACCCGGTGCGGCCGTTCGGTAATGGGCATGGCCAAATTTTGACACATGTTGGCAATCGCGCCACTCGTGCGGAAGGACGTGGCCGCCGAGGATGATCTGGTGGACAGACAGCGGTACTGGCCGTGGTTGGTGGCGTTCGCCGGGTTCGTCGCGTTGGTCGGCGCGGCGGGCTTCCGCTCGGCGCCCGGGGTGCTGATCGGCCCGCTGCACGCCGAGTTCGGCTGGTCCACCACGACCATCGCCTCGGCTGTGTCGGTGAACATGCTGCTCTACGGCGGGTTCTCCCCGTTCGCGGCGGCGTTGATGGAGCGCTTCGGCATGCGCAGGGTGGTCAGCTGTGCGTTGCTCCTGGTGGCCGGCGGCAGCGGGCTGACCGTGTTCATGACCGCGCCGTGGCAGCTGATGGCATGTTGGGGGCTGCTGGTCGGGGTCGGCACCGGGTCGATGGCGATGGCGTTCGTCGCGACGCTGGTCGGGCGCTGGTTCGTGCGGCACCGCGGCCTGGTCAGCGGGGTGCTCACGGCGGCGGGCGCGGCCGGTCAGCTGGTGTTCCTGCCGGCCATCGCCGCGCTGGCCACCCACCACGGTTGGCGCAGCGCCGCCCTACTGGTCGCCGGGGCGGCGCTGGCCGTGGTGCCGCTGGTCTGGCTGCTGCTGCGCGACCACCCCGCTGAGCTGGGCATCACCGCGCTCGGCGGCGTCCCTGAGATACCGGTGCACACCTCCGGGGCGGCGCGCCGGGCCGTGCTCGTGCTGGCCTCGGCGGGCCGGACCAGGACGTTCTGGCTGCTGGCTGCGGGTTTCGCGATCTGCGGTGCGACCACCAACGGCCTGGTCGGCACGCACTTCGTGCCGGCCGCGCACGACCACGGCATGCCGCCGACCGCCGCCGCCGGGCTGCTCGCGGTGGTCGGCATCTTCGACGTGGCCGGCACCGTCGCGTCCGGCTGGTTCACCGACCGGGTGGACGCCCGCTGGCTGCTGGCCGGCTACTACGCGCTGCGCGGTGCCTCGCTGCTGGTGCTGCCGGGGCTGCTCGCGCCGAGCACCACACCGCCGATGTGGGCGTTCATCGTGTTCTACGGGCTGGACTGGGTGGCCACCGTGCCGCCGACCGTGGCGCTGGCCCGGCAGCGGTTCGGCGCGGACGGTCCGATCGTGTTCGGCTGGGTGTTCGCCGCGCACCAGGTCGGCGCGGCGATCGCCGCCGAAGGCGCCGGCCTGATCCGCGACCACACCGGCAGCTACGACCCCGCCTGGTACATAGCCGGCGCCCTGTGCGCCCTCGCCACCGTGTTCTCGCTCGCCATCACGACTCGCTCACCCATCCCGCGCTCGCCGAAACTTGCGCGGGTGAACGCTGGTGAACACTGAGCCGGGTTGTTGCACCGTGCCGCCCACCGGCGCAGCGCGCGGTTCAGCCCAGGGTGCGGTAGCGGTCGATGACGGCGTTGAGCACGGCGCGGGCGTCGTCGCCGTACACCGCCAGCTTCTCGATCTCGTCGGTGAGCCCGACGTAGGCGCGCACGTCCGCCTCCTCGGTCAGCACCGCCGTCGCGGTGAGGGTGCCGACCACCACCGCGCGCTGGTCGAACAATGCCCACCCGTGCTGGGTGAACACGTGCGCCCGGCGCCCGAACGGCACGATTCCCACCCGGGCGTTGCGCCGGTAGGTCGCGGCCAGAATCCGCTCGGTCTGCTCGATCATCAGCTCCGGCGGGCCGGCCGCCCAGCCCAGCGCGCCCTCGGTGGTCAGGATGACGAACCTGCGAGGATTCAATTCGTCATCCAGAATCCGCTGCTGAGCCAGCCTTCCCGCAACGCCGGCCTCGTTGTCCTCCGGCGTGTCGTCACCCGAGGCGAACAGTGCACGAATGTAGGCGGGGGACTGCAGCAGGCCCGGGACAACGGTCGGTGAATAGAGTCGGACCAGCGCAGACTGCTCCTCGATGCGGGCAAACTGTGTCTGGAGGCCGCCGAGATCACGGTTGAACACGACCCGCCGGTTCTCTGCCTTGACATCTCGGGCCATCCCCGCCAGCCGGTCGAGGTCACGGGCTGAGGCTCGATAGATTGCCGCGAGCAGCCGGACATCGTCCTCGGACGGGACGGTCCGGCCACGCTCCATCCGGGAGACCTTCGACTGGGTGAGCCCCGCCGCCTGGGCTGCCTCTTTGCCGGAGAGCCCAGCCTCGCGTCGCAGCTTCCGCAGCAGCTCCGAAAGCGCGTCACGGCCGGTCAATCCGTCAGGCATTGCGCCATTAAACCTAGGGCTGCTTACGGTGGAACTCGGGGTGCGTGGCCCACCAGTCGTCGAACGGGGTCGCCAAGCGCCAGGCCAGCTCGGCCAGCGCCACGTAGCCCTTGGTGCTGGACGCGCCAGATCCGACGCCGCCGACAAAACGGGCCTCCTCGTCGTAGCGCATGTGCAGGATCTCCGCCCCCTCGAATACGTAGAAGTCGCCAGGGCCGAAGAACAGCTCGGCTTCCGGGTGCGCCTCGGTGTCCAAGATTCGGATGAGCTGCCCAGCCTCGGAGTTCGCCACGTAGCCCCATTCGAACTGGTAGCGCAGGTAGTCGGTGAGGGGCAGATCGACCACGTGCACGTTGCGCCAGATCTGGCCGGCTGCCGCACCCTCGCGCAGCTCCCGGTACCAGTCTTGCAGGAACGGGGTCAGCGGCTTGGTCTCACCGTTCAGGAAGCGCTGATAGTCCCCCTGGTCGCTGCTCACGTCGTAGCGACTGAGGGTCTGGACTCGCAGCAGGTCGCCAGGCGTCAGTCTGCGTCGTTCGAAGTAGTCGTCGATGTCCTCCGGCCTGACGTGCAGGCTGGTCAGCTCGGGCAGCATCTGAGCGCTGTCCGGCCAGTGGATGCGGGCCTCGCCCTCGCAGGCTCTGATCGTCCTGCCGGAATCCGACCAGGTCGAAGCCGTCGTCAACCCGCTCGAAAGCCGGGCAGGTCTTGGTGTTCGGACACTCGACCTTGCGG
>DASYBQ010000161.1:0-18498 GCA_036500625.1 Pseudonocardia sp.
GCCGGTGCCGGTGCCCGCCGAGGTCCGGTAGCAGATGACGTCGGTCGGGCCGGCGGCCTGGACGGCCAACTTCAGACTGGGAAGGTCACTGACCTCCTTGGTGCAGTTCTGCCTGGTCAGGGTGCCCGCACCGCCCGCTGACGGCCCGGGCATCGCGCCCGTGGAGCCGTTCCCAGTAGAGCCGTTCCCGGTGGACGGTCCGGTCGGGCCGCCGTTGGACGAACCGCCGGTTGCCGGGCCGGTGGAGTTCGGTCCAACTGTCGGGCCTGTGGAGTTCGGTCCAGCGGACGGTGTGCCGACCGAGCCGCCGTTTCCCCCGCCGTTTCCGCCGTTGCCCGGGCTCGCCGAGCCGGTCGGGCCGGCTCCGGAAGAGTTCCCATCGGACCCGGAGCCGCTTGAGGAGCCGGAGGAGCCGGACGAGGTCGAGTCACCTGACGAGCCCGAATCACCCTTCGAGTCACCCCCGGAGCCGCCGGACGAGCCGCCCGAGCCCGAGTCACCAGAACCGCCGCCGTGTTTGCCGCTCTTGCCGTGCCCGCTACCCGAGCCGCTGTCACCCGAGCCGCTGTCGCCGGAGTCGGTGCTCGAGTCGCTGCTGCCGGAATCGCCGCTGCTCGAGTCGTCGCTGGAATTATCGCTGCCGGAATCGCCGGAATGGTGCGAGCCGCTCTTCGACATCCACGAGCCGAAGAACGACTGGTCGGCGCCTCCCCTCTTGGCGCCGTGCGCACCCAGCACCACGGTGAAAGTCGCAAGCAGGATCACCAGTGCGGCGAGCAACCCGCCCACCACGACCGCCTTGCGGGTCAGCTCATCACGACCATACCGAGTGGGCTGGCCCCACCCGGCGCGGTTCCCGACCCGTGCCATGGCAGACAGCCAACTCGGGTGAGCTGCCCGGACCAGGCGGAACGGGGCTGATCGTGTGCGATTGCAAACGCTATCGGGCGGAATTGAGTAGATGCCCCTAGAGCGGGGTCACCCCAGGCACTCAAAAACGCGAGGGCGCGCCAGGAGTAGTTCCTGGCGCGCCTCAGGTGCGACGTCGGTCAGCTCTTGGCGACCGCGCAGCGGGTGCCGTCAGGTGGCAGCGACAGGTCGACGAAGTACTTCGACACGATGTCGTCCACACACTTGGTGCCCTGCAGCGCCACGGTGTGCTGGGTGCCCTGCACAGTGAGCAGCCGCGCATTCAGTGCCTTGGACAGGTTCACCCCGGCCTGGTACGGCGTCGCCGGGTCACCGGTCACCGAGATCACCATGACCTGCGGCAAGCCGTTCACGTGCGGTTGGTGCGGCTCACTGGTGTTGGGTACCGGCCAGAACGCGCAGGGGTCCCGTGCCGGGCTCGGCCCTCGGCCGTCGTCCTCGAAGGGCGCGGCCGCCAGCGCCCGCTTGTTGGCCTCCAGCACCATGTTGGGGTCGGTGATGGCCTTGTCGTCCACGCAGCCGATCGAGGTGAACGCATCCAGCGTGTACTGGTAGGTGCCGTCTTTCTGCCGTCCCTGGTACAGGTCGGCGATCAGCATCATGATCCGCCCGTTGCCCTGGGACATCTCCTGCAGCCCCCGGACCAGCGGCGGCCACAGCTGCGGCGTGTAGAGGGCCTGGATGGTTGCGGTGATCGCGTCGTTGTAGGACAGCTTGCGGCCGTCCTGCAACGGCAACGCCTTGTCGATCAGCGGCAGGACCAGCTTGCGGTAGGCCTGGGTTGCCGCCGCCGGGTCGGAGCCTAGCGGGCAGCCCGGCTGCGCGGCGCAGTTGGCGGCAAAGGCGTTGAAGGCCTGCTGGAAGCCGGCCGCCTGCGCCACCTCGCGGTCGATCTCGCTCTGGTCCGGGTCGAGCGCGCCGTCCAGCACCAGCGCCCGCACGTTCTGCGGGAAAGCCTCGGCGTAGGAGTAGCCGATGCGGGTGCCGTACGAGTAGCCCAGGTAGGTCAGTTTCTGGTCGCCGAGGGCGGCCCGCAGGATGTCCATGTCCTTGACCACGTCCCTGGTCCCGGCATTGGCCAGCAGGTCCTTGCCCGAGCGCTGCTCACACTTGCTGTCGTAGGACTTGGACTTGCCCTCCTGCCTCGCCACGCCCGCCGGGCTGTTGTCGACCTCCACGTCCAGCCGGTCGGCGTCCCGCTCGGCGGGGGTGAAGCACTCGATGGCCGGTTTGCTCGCCCCCACCCCCCTCGGGTCGAAGCCGATCAGGTCGAACCGGGCCGCCACCGGACTGCCGGTGATCTGCTGGCCCACCCCGACGGCTGCCTCGGTGCCGGACGCACCGGGGCCTCCCGGGTTGACCAGCAGCGAGCCGATCCTCTGGTTCTGCTGGGTCGCCTTCTGCCGCAGCACGGCGAGCTGCACGGTCTTGCCGGCCGGTTGGCTGTAGTCCAGCGGCACCTGCAGGTAGCCGCAGTCGTACTTGGGATCGGCGAAGGACTCCTGGTCGTCCTGTGAGGGCGCGAACGGCTTGCACGGACCCCAGCTGATCTTCTGCGTGTAGAACTTCTGCAGGTCGGCGGTGGTCGTCGCGCCGGGTGCGGCACCGGAGGGCTCAGCGGGCTTCGAAGAGTTCGAGGAGCACGCCGCCGCGGGGACCAGCGTGGCCACCAGAGCCGCCAGGAGCAGGAGGGGACGGCCCGAGCCGCGCGCTGTGAGCTTCATCGCCGGACAGTCTGCACCTCACGTCACACACCCCGGCGCGGCGGGTCACCAACCGCCGTGGCGACACCGCCGGCGCGCCACCTGGTGGCCCTCCCGCCGCCACCTCGCGGCGGTGTCGGCGGGATCACCCTCTGTGGCCGCTGTGACTCTCCTCGCAGGCGGCTCCCTCGGAGCCTGCCGAATGCAACCCTTGACGGCATCACACCGCAGACGACCCGGGGACCTGCCAGCCAGGCCTCGAGGGAGGACGGTTGACGATGACGTCATCCATATCTCGCAGTGACAACCTCGCCGAAAATCTCGCCCCGTACCGGACCGGCTCCACCGGCCAACCGGCGGGCGACACCAGCACGCCGGTCCGGCGGATTCGACTTCCCCAGCTGCGTGCCATGAAGGAACGCGGCGAGCGCTGGCCGATGCTGACCGCATACGACACCTACGCGGCGGCGATCTTCGACGAGGCCGGCATCCCGGTTCTGCTCGTCGGCGACTCGGCGGCCAACAACGTGTACGGCTACGACAGCACGCTGCCGATCACCGTGGACGAGCTGATGCCGCTGGTCCGTGCCGTCGTACGGTCCACCCGGCGGGCGCTGGTCGTCGCGGACCTGCCGTTCGGCAGCTACCAGGCCGGCCCCACGCAGGCGCTGGACACCGCCATCCGGTTCATGAAGGACGGCGGGGCGCACGCGGTCAAGCTGGAGGGTGGGAGGCGGTTCGCCCCGCAGGTGGAGGCACTGGTCGGCGCCGGCATCCCGGTCATGGCGCACCTGGGCTTCACCCCGCAGAGCGAGCACACCATCGGCGGGTACCGGGTACAGGGCCGAGGTGACAGCGGCGAGCAGCTGATCGCCGATGCACTGGCCATGCAGGAGGCGGGCGCGTTCGCGGTGGTACTGGAGATGGTGC
Organism: Pseudonocardia sp.; assembly: GCA_036500625.1. GTDB lineage: Bacteria > Actinomycetota > Actinomycetes > Mycobacteriales > Pseudonocardiaceae > Pseudonocardia. The sequence continues at coordinate 3,564 of DASYBQ010000161.1, forward strand.
CGGCGGATGTGGCCAAGCGGGTCACCGGCGAACTGTCCATTCCTACCGTCGGTATCGGCGCTGGGCCGGACTGTGACGCCCAGGTACTCGTCTGGCAGGACATGGCCGGGCTGAACCGGGGTCGCACGCCGCGTTTCGTGAAGCGCTACGGCAACGTCGGCGACGTCCTGCTGGACGCGGCCCGCGCGTTCGGCACCGAAGTGCGGGACGGCGTGTACCCGGACCCGGAGCACTCCTACAGTTAGTCGTCCCGCGTGGGCGGGGCGATCCCTCGCCCACGCGGAGACCTCGGGCCTACGGCCGGCCAAGCTGGTCGGCAAGGCTGGACCAGGCTTCGGCCAGCGACGGGCCGCACCAGGTCAACAGCCGGCCGTCCAGGTGCGCGCAGCGGACACCGGGGAACGACTCAGGCCCGTCCTCCGGGGTGAACCGGTACGGCTCGTCCGGCAGTACCACCAGGTCAGCTGTGCCGTCGCGCAGCAACCCGGTCAGCTCGGCCAGCGGCGGGCGCGGATAGCGCTCGGCGTGCCCTGCCAAGGCATTGGCCACGCCGAGGCGGCGCAGCACGTCGCCGGCGAAGGTGTCCCTGCCGAGCACCACCCACGGCCGCCGCCACACCGGCACGATCGCGGTGGCCCACGCCTTCGGCGGCGGCCCGGACCAGTACGCGAGCGCCTCGGACAACCAGGCCGGCTCCCTGGCGCCGGCCAGGCCGAACACCTCGGCCAGCAGCCGCCCGATCGAGTCCAGCGCGAGCGGCACCGTCGCCGCCGCCTCGGTGACCCACACCGCGACGCCCTCGCCGCGCAGCGCGGCCACGTCCTGCGGTCGGTTCTCCTCGGCGTTGGCCAGCACCAGATCGGGGCGCAGCGCGCGCACCGCGTCCAGGGTCGGGTACTTCGAGCCGCCGACCCTCGCGACATCCAGCCCGACCGGATGCACGCAGTAGTCGGTCGCGCCGACCAGCACGCCGGGCGCGCTCACCGCGACCGCCTCGGTGATCGAAGGGACCAACGAGACCACCCTGGTCGGCGACCCGGCCAGCGGCACGCTCTCGCCGAGGTCGTCGACCGCCCCGGTCCGCTCGGCCACCGGTCTCAGGAAAGGCCGGTGATCCGGATGCCGGCGTGTGTCTTGTACCGCCGGTTGATCGCGATCAGGTTCGCGGTCAGCGCCTCGATCTGGCCGGCGTTGCGCAGCCGCCCGCCGAACACCCCGCGCATCCCGGGGATGGCATCGGCCAGCGCACGGACCTGGTCGGTGGCCTCCCGGTCCTCGCCGAGTACCACGACGTCCAGCCCGACGTCGGTGACGGACAGATCGGCCAGCGTGACCGCCGAGACGTGGTGGAACGCCGCGGTGACCCGGGAGTCCGGCAGCACCGAGGCGGCCTGCTGCGCGGCGCTGCCTTCGGCTACCTCGAGTGGGTAGGGGCCCTGCTTGTCGAAGCCGAGCGGGTTCACGCAGTCGATCACGATCTTGCCGGCGAGCGGTTCCCGCAGCGAGGTCAGCAGGGCCTGGTGGCCGTCCCACGGCACCGCAACCAGCACGATGTCCGAGGCCGCCGCGCAGCCGGCGTTGTCCGCGCCGCTCACCTCGCCGGCCGGTGCGCCGGCCTGCTCGGCCAGCTCGTCGGCGGCCGTCTTGGCCCGACCGGCATCCCGCGAACCGATCACCACCTTCAGCCCGGCGGCGATCCAGCGCAACGCCAGGCCCTTGCCCTGCGGCCCGGTGCCGCCGAGCACACCGATGGTCAGGCTGGTCAGGTCGGGTGCCGGCTCGGTCACTGCGTTCCTCCGTGTGGCGTGGTCAGGCGATTTCCGCCAGCTTAGAGTTGCCGGGACCGAGGGGCTGGACCTGACGGCCATCGGGGTGCGCTGTGGTATCCGGTTTAATACCGAGGTGATGGACAACCCGCGCCGCCGTCGAGCCGCCGCCGCGTGTCTGGTGCTCGCCGCGCTGACCGCGGCCGGCTGTGCCCCCGGCCAGGGCGCGCCGGGCGGCTCGGCCCTGGACAGCGGCAGCCATGTCAACACGACCAGCTACACGATCTCCCAGCCGGTCACCCAGCTGACGCTGGACAACCTCTCCGGCACGGTCAGCGTGACCTCGGCCGACGGCCCCGTCTCTGTCACCGAGACCCTCACCTACACCGACGACAAGCCAGGCACCAGCCACCAGGTGACCGGCGACACGCTCGCACTTGCCAGCACCGGTTGCCCGCGCGTGCGCGCGTTGAACGGCCGCTGCCAGGTCAGGTGGGAGGTGCGCGCGCCCGCCGCGACCAACCTGCGGCTGAGCAACGAATCGGGTGGGCTGACCGTGCGGGGGATGTCCGGCACCGTGACGGCCGAGACCCAGTCCGGCGGCGTCGAGGGCCGCAACCTGACCAGCAGGTCGGTCACCGCGACGGCTCAGTCCGGCGGTGTCAAGCTGACCTTCACCCAGCCTCCCGACCAGGTCACGGCGAGCTCACAGTCCGGCGGCGTGGATGTCGTCCTGCCGACCGGCGTCAGCTACGCGGTGCAGACCGACACCCAGTCCGGCGGACAGCGCGTGCGGGTGCCGACGGACAGCTCGTCACCCCACAAGATCAGCGCGAGCACCCAGTCCGGGTCGGTCGAGGTCAGCAGCGACTGAGGGACTGTGCACCGGCGCTCAGCGGGACACCAGGCCGGCGTCGTAGGCGAGCAGCCCGGCCTGGGTGCGGTTCTCGCAGTCCAGCTTCACCAGGATGCGGGACACATAGCCCTTGACGGTCGTCTCGGACAGGAACAACCGCTTGGCGATCTGCGAGTTGGAAAGGCCTTCGCCAAGGCAGGTCAACACGTCGGTCTCCCGGTCGGTGAGCTCCTGGATCAGCGTCACCGCGCGGTCCCGGTTGGCATACTCGTCCGACGAGGCGGAGATCAGCCGCCGGGCCGCGGCCGGGGACAGCACGGTGTGTCCGTCGGCGGCCACCCGGACCAGCCCGATCAGGTCCTCCGGCGGGGTGGACTTGACCAGGAACCCGGACGCACCCGCGCGCAGCGCCCGGATCACGTACTGGTCGGCGTCGAACGTGGTCAATGCGACCACGATGGGCGGCTCGGACAGAGCCACGATGCGCGGGATCGCGGTGAGCCCGTCCACCCCGGGCATCCGCAGGTCCATCAGCACCACGCGGGGGCGGTGTCGCACCACGGCCTCGACACCCGCCGCGCCGTCGTGCGCGGTCTCCACCACTTCGATGTCCTCGGCGGAGCCGAGAATGGTCTTCAGGTGCGCGCAGACCATCGGCTCGTCATCCACGACGACCACCCGGATCATTCGCCACCCCGCGCTCGGTGGATCCTGCTCGACGCGCTCGCGGCCAGTCGTCGACGTTCCGGCGGGCGCGCCGGCCGACCGGTGCCGTTGCCGGACGGGCCGCCCCGGGTGTGGCCGCCGGACGGGCCGGATCCCCGGTCCGGCGTCGGAACGTAGGCGGGCAGCGTCGCCCCCACCTCGAACCCGCCGTCCTCCGTTGGGCCGGCGTGCAGCGTGCCGCTGACCAGTTCCACCCGCTGGCGCAGCCCGAGCAGACCGGTACCCGAGCCGCTCGCGGTCAGGCTGGCATCGGCGCGGCGCCCCGGCGCACTGTTGCGGATCGTCAGCCGCACCCGGTCGGACCCGTAGCTCACCCGCACCGCCACGGTGGCGCCCGGTGCGTGCTTGCGGACATTGGTCAACGACTCCTGCACGATCCGGTAGACGGTCCGCCCGACCACCGGCGAAGCCAGCATCGGGTCGCCCTGCTGCTCCAACTGCACGCCTACCCCGACGGACTCGGACTCGGCCAGCAGCTCACTGAAGTCCGGCCCCGGCGCCTGGCCACCGGCCCTTGGCACCGCCACCTCCTCATCCGCCTCGCCCGGCGCGGAGCGCAACACACCAACCAGGTCACGCAGCTCCTCGAGAGCCTGACAGCCGGCCAGCCGCAGGTCCTCGGCGGCGGACCGGGTCGCGGCGTCCGCGGCGGTCACCCCCAGCGCGCCGGCCTGCAGCACCATCAGGCTGATCCGGTGGGTGACCACGTCGTGCATCTCGGCCGCCAGCCGCACCCGCTCCTCCACCCGGGCCTGCCTGGCCAGCCGGTGCTGCTCCCGTTGGGCACGCTCCACCCGCTCGTTCAGCTCGGCCACGTAGGTGCCCAACAAGGCGGGTAGCGCGATCAGCATCAACGAGCCGATGGCTATGGTCACGGCCGACTCCCACGGGCGCGCGACGAGCAGGGTGAGCAGCCCGACCATGATCCAGACTCGGCGGCGGTCGCCGCCGTAGACCATCGCGCTGTACACCGCGAACGGAGTAGCCAGCAGCACCCAGATCGTATCGATCTGCATCGCCGAGGCGAGCAGCCCCGGGGCGTAGCGCGCGAGCGCGACCAACCCGAGATCCCCGCCCATCGCGACCAGCAGCACGGTCAACGGGGCGCGGCGGCGGAACAGCAACAATACGATGAAGCCGAGCTGGAGGAAAAACCCTCCCGGGCCGTGCAACAGGATCAGCGGCCAGATCAGCGCCACCAGGGACACCGCGAGCGCACCGACGAGCGCCACGTCGAACAACGCCTCACGCCGCGACGTCAACAGCCTCCTCCACCGGGGAGGCGGCACCGGGTGTTCCACAAGTGGAACGTTACCCACTCGAGCCTGGTTCAGCCGTGCTCGGCCGGGCTATTGCGCACCCTTCGGCGGCCTTCACCCGACGAAAGTCGCATCGGCCCGCGCTGCACCACACCTTCGGCGTGCGGGCCCCGCGCCGCGATGTGCCGCCAACAGGTCGGCCTGGGCGCTAAGCTCTGGACAAGGCGGGCTCCTCGGTCCAGCCTGGAGATCCCACCGCGCACACCCCGGAGGTCGGAGATGAAGCTCGGGAAGAAGCTTTCGATCGGCGAAGCCCAGGACGTCGCTGCGCCGTCCCCGGCCGAGCGGGCACCTGTCGTCGAGGCCTCAGCTGAGCAGGCCGTCGAGGTGGCGCGCCACAGCCGAGTCGAGAAAGCCGAGCGCACGCCGGTCGTCGCGCACGCCGAGCGTTAGTCCGCCATGGCGGGTTGGCTGTCCGGCCGGCGCGTTCCCACCGAGCGCCCGGCCGCGCCGCTGCGCGGGTACAAGCTGGCACACCCGATGGTCTCGGCGGACGGCGGCCGGGGCGGGTTCAGTGGGGTCACCATAGGCCGGGCCAGTGTCTATGAGGCGGTCGCCGACGCCGAGTGCGCCCAGGGCGGGCGGCACAGCTGCCCATCGCGCTGGTGCGACTGCGGCTTCTACTGCGTGCACACGCTGAACGAGGCCAGAGCACTGGCCTGCGACCCCGACTACCGGTACGCGGTGCTGCTCGAGGTCGCGGCGTCCGGCCGGTTCATCAGGTACGAGAAGGGCCTGCGCTACGCACGGCAGCGGGTCGTCTCGGTGCGGGTGGGTCGCTGCGGCTGCGGTCGACCCGCGCGGGTCTTCGTGCAGACCGAGGCCGGCACCGTCGGCTGGCGCCGCCTTGCCGCGGTCTGCCCTTCCTGTGCGGCACCGAGGACCGGGCTCTCGCTGGCCCGATTCGCCGAGCTGCTCGGCGGGCCACCGGTCACCTCGGACGAGGTAGGCCTTGCGGAGATCGCCGCGGCCGGATCAGCGGCATCGGCCGGCCCGCCGGCCGACTCGGCGTTGGATGAGGTGGATCGGGAGGCGCTGGTCCCGTTGCTCGCCGCTGAGGTGGCGCTGCTGCAGGCGCGGTTGGACGACGTGCAACGACAGCTGGAGCGTCTTACCCAGCGTCCCTGAGCGCCCGCCGCGTTAACACAGTCCGCCGACCACACGACGCAGCGCAGGTCGTTGGGCCAGCGGTTGTCCACAACGGGCCACTTTCAGACGGCGAAGAGCCAGTTGTCCACAGGCTCGTGACGGAGCGCTGGCCGGGCGTTGTCCCCCGCCACACACTCGGCACATGACAAGTCTCAGCTACTCCGATGCCCCACCACTGCGCACCGACACCGAGGTGCTCGACCGGGTCCGGGCGATCGTCGGGCCCGCCCAGGCCGGCCGCCAGCTCTGGGTTCTGCTACTGGACGGCGACAACCGGCAGCTACCCGCGGTGATCCCGATCTCCGGGCCACCGCGCGCCCCGGACCGGCGGGCGCTGGGCTCGCTGGCGCGCCTGCTGGGCGGCCTGCGCGCCGAACTCGCCACCAGTGCCGGGCCCGGCTCGGTGGTCTTTGTCCTGGAGCGTGCCGGGTCGGACACGGTGCTTCCCGGCGACCTCGAGTGGGCCGGCGCGCTGCGGTTGGCCGGCCGCCAGGCCGAGGTGGCGACCCGGGCCGTCTTCCTCAGCACCGATGCGGGTGTTCGCCCGCTCGCCGCCGCGAGCAACAAGGAGACGCTGGCATGTTAGGCCGGCTTCGACCTCCGGCAGACGTTGCGGCACTCACCCACACCCGCGATGCGCGTCGTCAGCACGGTGCCCTCGGTCAGGAACCGGGGTGGCTTGCGCACATGGCCCACGCCGCCCGGGGTTCCGGTGGCGATCACGTCCCCCGGCTTCAACGTGACGATCTCGGAGATGTAGGCGATCAGCGCGGCCGCGTCGAACACCAGCTGGTTGGTGTCCGAGCGCTGCACCACCTCGCCGTCCAGCTCGCAGCTGATCTCCGCGCTCAGGCGTCCGCCGTCCTCGACAAGCTCGTCCGGTGTCACCAGCGCCGGTCCGAGCGGCGTGGTGGCCTCGAACATCTTGCCCTGCAGCCACTGCATCGTCCGGTTCTGATAGTCCCGCACCGAGACGTCGTTGAGCACGCTGTACCCGGCGATCGCGCCGCTGGCCTCCCCGGCCGCCAGGTGCCGGGCCGGCGCACCGATGATCACGGCCAGCTCGGCCTCCCAGTCCACCGACTCCGACACCGAGGGCAGCCACACGTCGTCGTGCGCCCCGACCAGCGTCGGCGGGAACTTGGCGAACAGCGTCGGGTACTCCGGAGGTGTGCGGCCGGTCTCCTCGATGTGGTCGCGGTAGTTCAGCCCGACGCAGATGATCTTCTCGGGGGCAGGCACCAGCGGCGCGTAGTCCAGCTCGCCGAGTTCATGGGTCGGTCCGGCCGCGGCCTCGGCCCGGTCGCGCCACTGCTCGCGCCGCAGCAGCGCCCCGACATCGGCATCGCCGGTCTCGACCGCCCGGTCGGGGTCCATCCGAACCGCACGGGTACCGACCTGCGTCCGGATTGTCGCCAGCCTCATCGTGCTCCCCACTCTGCCGGGCCCGCCCGGCTCGCTTCGGTGCTGCCCTTTCAGCAACCTACTCGCCCGGTTTCGCGGCGTTGCGTGACCGAGATCCGGCTCGACTTATCGACGCGCGCGGGGGAAGCTGGCGGCATGTCGTTCGGTACCGTGCTCACCGCCATCGTCACGCCCTTCGATGAGAACCTGGCCGTCGACGAACAAGCCCTCATCGATCTGATGCACCATCTGGCCAAGCACGGGTCGGACGGTTTCGTGGTCTGCGGCACCACCGGCGAGGCGCCCACTCTCGGGGACGCGGAGCACCTGCGGGTCGTCGAGCTTGCCTCCCGCTACCGCCCGGAGGGCAGCACCGTCATAGCGGGCACCGGCTCGAACAACACCCGCCATGCCGCGCACATGACCGAGCGGGCCACCGCGCTGGGCGTGGACGGAATCCTGTCCGTGACGCCGTACTACAACAAGCCGAACCGCCGAGGCATCGTGGCGCACTACCGGGAGATCGCGAAGGCGACCGACAAGCCGATCGTGCTCTACAACATCCCGTCGCGGGTGGTACTGGACCTGCCCAACGAGCTGCTCGCCGAGCTCGCCCAGATCGAGCACATCGACTACGTCAAGCAGGCCAACAACGCCAACCTCGCGCCGGTGGACGGGTTGGGCCTCTACGCGGGCAACGACGAGATCTTCGGCCGCACCCTTGACCTCGGCGGTTGCGGAGTGATCTCGGTGGCCAGCCATGTGATCGGCGACGAGATGCGGCGCATGGTCGACGAGCCGCAGAACCGTGCCGAGATCGAAGCCTCGGTGCGGGGCGTGCGCGACGCGGTCAACGTGTGCAACCCGATCTCGGTCAAGGCGGCGCTGAACCTGCTCGGCCACCAGGTCGGCGGCCTACGGTTGCCGCTGGTCGAAGCCGATGAGGACGAGGTCGCCGTGGTTCGCGCCGCGCTGCAGCGGCATGGGCTGCTGCAGCCGGTGCCGTCCGCCTGACCGAGCTGGGCCGCCGCGCCGACGACAGCAGACCGGGCCCGGTGGCGCGACCGGCCGGACCGGCTGGCTACGGCGAGTCCAGCAGTGCTGCCAGCTTCGGTGGGGCAACTGTGCGAAACGCCTCCCGAACCATCTCGTCGAGCTCGACCCAGTCGATGCCCGCGATGTCCAGGTACACCCCGAGCCAACCCCGGCCACCGACATAGGGCGGCACGAAGAACTGCTCCGGCCGCTGCGCCACCAGCGCGTCCCGCTCCTGCGCCGGTGCCGCGCACCAGAACGCCACCCGGTCGTCGTGGTGGCGCCCCGCGAACATCACGAACGTCTTCTTACCTCGGATGAACCAGGTCGGCTCCCCGTGGCTGAGCCGCTCGGTCACCTCGGGCAGCGCCAGACACAGCCCACGCAAGCGGCCCAGTGCATCACCGAGCCGCCGGTCCTGGGTCACCGGGCGACGACGTTGCGCAGCGGGCGGTCCTCGAGCAACGCCGCCAGGTTCTCCGCCACCAACGCGGCGGCGTCACGCGGCCGCCCACCAGCCGAGTGCGGCGAGATGATCACGTTCGGCAGATCCCACAACGGCGAGTCCACCGGCAGCGGCTCGGCGCGGAAAACATCGAGTGCCGCGCCAGCGATCCGGCCGGCACGCAGCGTCTGGACCAGCGCGTCCTCATCGACCGTGCTGCCCCGCCCGACGTTGACCACCCAGGCTCGGCTGGGCAGCAACTCCAGCAGCTCGGCGCCCAGCGCGGGCCCGCCGCCTTCGGCGTGCGGAAGGATCATCACCAGGACGTCGGTCTCGGGCAGCGCCGCGCGCAGCTGGTCCCCGGCGATCACCGGGTACCCGGCCCGCTCGCCCGCCTGGCGGGCCACCCCGGTCACCCTGGCGCCCAGTGCGCGCAGGTGCGGCGCGAGTGTCTGGCCGATCGAACCGAACCCCCAGACCAGCACGCGGGCGCCGTGCAGTGTCTCGAGCCGGCCGCCGGCCCGTTCCACCCGAGGGCCGCTGAGGTCGCCGCGCCACCGGTGTTCCGGCTGGGACGCCACCAGCAGGTGCAACCCGCGCAGGCCGCCGAGGATCAGCGCCAGCGCGTGCTCAGCAACCGTGGCATCGTGCAGCGACCGCCCGGAGGTGATCACCACCCGCTCGTCGAACCCCGCCGCAAGCTCGACGTCCGGCCCTGCGGCCAAGCTCTGCACCCAGCGCAACCGGTGCAACGCGGCCGCCGCCTCGCGCATCAGCTCGACCGTGCTCCCCCAGGAGACCAGTAGCTCCGCGTCGCGGTCCTGCTCCGGGATCGGGCTGGACGGGTCATAGCGGACCAACGTCACCCTCGCGGGCAGCTCAGGCTCGCCATCCACATTGGTCGGGTACAGCAGCTTCACCTAGGGCTCTCCCCAACGGCACGCCCCGGCGCGAAACCGCCGGGGGATCGGACGCCGAGGTAGCTACGCCCGCTACCCGGCGTAGTCAGCCTATCCGAGCCGGTTGCCCGGGCGCCGTGGTCCGGCCGTGTCCGCGGTCGCCCCGCTCCCGAGCCGCCCCCGGCCTGGTCAGACGAACAGGATCGCGGCGGCGGTGGCTGCCAGGGACAGCACCATCACCGCCAGCATCAACCTGACGCGCGGTGACCAGTCGCGCCCGTACCGGCCGCGCGACCGACGCGCCGCCTGCCAGAAAGCCACCTGGTCGGCGATGGTCAACCGGCCGTGCCGGCGCGCGGTGCGCCGCACCCGACGACCGGCCCGCGCCCCCGCGCTGGTGAGCCCTGCCGAGGAGTGTCCCGGGGCACCGGTCACGGTCCACTGCCGGGCGGCGGGGGGAGCGTGGTCTGGGAGCATGATAAGGAGACAATAAGTCGGGGCCGGCTCCGCCCATAACCACCCACACAGGTAGAACGGCCGGCGACCGAACGTAGCTACTCATCCCCGCCAGGCGACTGGACACTCGCGTGGGGCGTGCGGGTTCCACGGCCGAACATCACCACGATCGCCAGCAGGATGACGATGATCTGCAGGACCGAGGTACCCACGGTGACCCAGCTGCCTGCCAGGTAGAGGGCGTCGAGCGCGATACCGATCAGCCCGAACACCAGCAGCGGCCAGCGTGCCGGCAACCAGCCCCTGCCCAGCGGGACCGCCAGCCCGAGCAGCACAACGCCGAGAACCACCGCGACGAGCAGCCCGAGCAGCACGCTCCACGCGGCGGCCTCGGCGATCGCCACGCTGAGGATGTCGGCCGAGTTGTTCCCGGTCGTCAGCATGAGGTAGTTGGCCCCGTTACCCACTACACCGACCAGCGCGGCGGCGATCCAGAGCCACCGAGCGGTACCCAGCGGCCGGGTCGGCGCCGACGGTCCCGAGCCGGCGCGCCGCTGCGCGTCGGGCATTGACGGTCCACTCATGAGCCCGGAGTACCCACTCCCCCTCCGCCGACACCGGCCGTCACCATACGGTCAGCAACAGATGGTTCACCGCCAGCGCGAACACGGCCTGGGCAACCAACCACCGCCGTCGGTACGGCAACAACGCGGCCAACGGCACCAACCACATGACAAAGGGCAGCCAGATACGTTCGACCTCCGCCTTGCTCATCCCGGACAGGTCGGCCAGCAGCATGGCGAGCAACGCGGCCGCGCTGAGCGCCAGCACGGTGGGTACCCGACCCGGTCCCACGGCCAGCGCCGCGCACCGTCGGAGACCGGCGACGATCGCGGGTCCGGCAGGGAAGATCGCGGCGGCGAAGTCCGCCCAGACGAAGTAGCGGTAGGGGCGGCTGGCGGCGATGCTGGCCCGGTAGATGATCCGCAGGTCGGCGTAGCCGCTGAACCACCAGAACCCGGCCGCTGTGAACGCCGCGACGACGAGCAGCGTCCCGACCACCAGGTAGGGCACCCGCCGCCAGCACCGGGTGACCAGCAGGACGGCCAGCGGCAGCAGCGCACCGAGCGCCATCCCGTACGACAGGTAGATGCTCACGCCGTAGAGCACTCCGGCGAGCAGCGCTGACCATGCCGCCCGGGCACCGGTGCCGCTGGTGGCAACGGCCAGCAGCGCCACACTCCAGGCCAGCACCGCGGCGAACATGCCGTCGGCGGAGACTCCCACCCAGATCGCGGCCGGCACCAGCACCCCGAACGGCAGGGCGGCGCGGGCCAGCTTCTCGCCACCGAGTGCCCGCAGCGCGACCGCAACCGCGACACAGGCCGACGAGCCGACGAGGATCACGAACAGGCTGGCCGGGGCGCCGCCACCCAGACCGATCCGGTCCAGCACGACGAAGATCAGGAAGGCCCCGGGCGGGTGGGCCCCCACGTGGGTGGTCCAGAACCAGCTCTGCGCCGGGTCGACAGCCTTGGTCAGGATGTGGTCGGAGAACACCCGCAGCATCCGCGCGACGTCGGTGACACTCGGCACGTCGTGCAGGTACTCGTCCGAGCTGGTGAGCCGGCCGGTCACGCCACGCTGCCAGCCGTCTATCAGGGCCAGCGAGAACGTCCACAGGACCGACCCGGCAAAGGCCGCGCCGAGCAGCGGCCGCCAGCTCAGCCGCTCGGCCCAGCCCGGCCCCAGGGTGACCACGACCCCGGCCACCGCGATGGCCAGCGGTGTACCCGGGCCGACGTGTGGCAGCCAGTCGGCGAGCAACGGCGGGAACCCGAGGTCGATGTTGACCCCGGCATCCGTCAGCGACCGGCCCTGCAGCGCGGCGGCCACCACGAGCAGGGCGCCGCAGGCAACCGCAAGCAGGTCGTAGCGCGATGTCTTGTCGCGACCTTCGGTGCCGCGCTCGGTGATCAGCACAGCATTACCGTAAGGGCGGCCTCCGGCCGGTGCCCCACCGACCCGGGATCACGCCCACCCACCGTTGTCCGGCTCAGGCCGGCCGGGCGCGGTGGCTGAGCGCGCCAACCTTGCCCAGCGAGACCCCGGTGGTCTCCGGAGCGAAGCGGTACGCGGTCAGCGCACCCACCACCGAGATCAGTGCGGCGATCACCATGCTGGCCCCGACCCCGATGGTGCCCAGTCCGATGGGCAGCAGGAAGGTGCCCACCGCGGCACCCACCCGGCTGGCCGCGGTGGCCACGCCGGTACCGGTGGTACGCACCCGGGTGGGGAACAGCTCACTCGGGTAGACCGGCGTCAGGTCGCTGGAGAAGGCGTTGAGGAACGCGAACACCACGAAGCAGAACACGAGCACCACCGGCGGGGCCGAGCTCCACAGTCCCACCACGAGCAGCGCGGCGGCACAGATCCAGAACGGGCCGATGAGCATGTGCCGCCGGCCGATCCGCTCGATTGCCGAGACACCGGCCAGCGCGCCGAGGAAGGCGACACCATTGATCGTAATCGTTCCGGCGGCCTCATCGGAGATGTTCATCGCCTTGAGCACCAGCGGCGCGAACGTGAAGATCGCGAAATAGGGCGTCACAAGGCAGATGTAGAACACGCAACAGAACACGGTCCGCGCGCGCTGCTCCGGATCGCCCCACAGCGCGGCGAGCGTGCTCCCGGTGCCCCGTTCGTCGTCGGCGGACAGTTCTTCGCCGGTGCTGAACGCGGTGCCGCCAAGGTACCTGTCGATGATCGACCGGGCTTCGTCGTCACGGCCCTGGCTCAGCAACCACCGTGGCGACTCGGGCAACCCGATCCGCACGAGCAGGCAGACCAGCGCGGGCACCGCCCCGCTGGCCAGCACCCACTGCCAGGAAAGGCCGCCCAGCCGCAGCAGCGCATAGGAGACGGCGACGGCGACGAGGTAGCCGAAGTACCAGCTGGCTTCCAGACCGGCCAGCCGCCGACCCCGGTCCCGCGATGGTGCGAACTCCGAGAGCATCGGCGCGCCGATCGAGTACTCGGCCCCGATGGCCAGCCCGAGCACGAGCCGGATGAGGAACAGCTGCCACAGCTCGGTGGTGAGCGCCTGGGCCAACGCGGCGGCCAGGAAGATCACCAGGTCGACGGTGAACATCAGGCGCCGTCCGTAGCGGTCGGTGAAGCGCCCGAAGAGCGGGCCACCGACAAAGATCCCGATCAGTGACGAGGCACCGAGCAGGCCGGCGCCAACCGCCGAGGTGTGCAGGTCGGCGATGATGATCGGCGCAACGACGCTGATGACGCCCAGGTCGTAGCCGTCGAGGCCTTGCCCCCACGCCGAGGCGAGCGTCACTCTGCGCAGAAATCCCTTGTTCGGCGCCGGCGATCCCATCCGACCTCCTCTCCCGCGCCGCGCCGACCTCCGGTGTGACACGACCGGCGATTAGGACGAGATACCTGGTGCGGTTGGTACCCAGGGCGACCACCAGGGAAACGCCGGGTTGTGTCGAGCGCCGAGAGGCCGGGCGAACTCAGCGGCCCGCACCAGTCGGGAACGTGACATCCGACGAGAGCGGGACTACCGGCCGACCGCGTCAGACCGGCCGCGTGAGGTGACCAGGTTGCCGTCCGGATCGGCGATGTGGGCCACCCGTTGGCCCCACGGCATGTCGTTAGGCGGCCCTGTGACCTCACCCCCGAGCTCGGTGACCCGGGCAAGAAGCGCGTCCACGTCGGGTACCTCGATGCTCAGCGCCATCCGCCCCGGGTCGCCGGCCGTCACCGACGCCTCGGACACCAGCATCAGGTCGGAGTCGCCCAGCCGCAGCTGCACGAAGAACGTCGGCCCATCCTCGGGAAACCGGCCGGTCTCCGGCGCTCCCAGCAGCGTCGAGTAGAACGTCCGCAAGCTCTCCAGGTTGGGTGTGACGATGATCGTCGTGACCGTGCTGGCCATGGCTCTCCTCGGTCGGTGGCCCGACCGTCATTCGGGCCTGAGGGGCTGACCGGTGCCGAGCGCCCCGCTCAACGGCCCTCCGACATCTGTGCGTGTGACAGTCACCACACACGCACCGCCGCCAGTGGGCCCCCAGGGCCACCCTGAGCGCATTCTCAGTCCCGCCGCCGAACTGCACATCGAGCACAGCACATGGTCGTTGTCCGCACCGCCAGCAACGTGTAGCAACCCGACCTAACCGGACCTGAGAGGCAAACCCGATGCCATCACCTTCCCGACAAGACCCGAGACCGGCTCCCATCCAGGTACGACTCGCCGGCGCGGCGATCCTCGCGACGGCTATCGGGCTCGCCGCGTCCGGTTGTTCCTCCCCGTCGAATGCTCCTTCAGCCCCGCCACCACCGGCGGCCGCACACAAGCAGTCGTCGCCGCACGTCACCGGTCAGATCACCGCGGTGAACGGCTCGAGCTGGACGGTGCGGGGTAAAGACGGCAAGACCTACACCGTCTCGCTCACCGCGGCGACCAAGTTCGGCAACAAGAAGCACCCAGCCGCGCAGGACCAGTTCAAGGTCGGCAGCCCGGTTCGGGTGGCCGGAGCCATCACCGGCACCACCGTCCAGGCCACCGAGATCAGGGCGCCGGGGGCCGCGGACTCCGCCACACCGAACCCGTAAGCGGCACGGTCGCCGCACCTGGCAGCTCGAGGCACGGGGCAACGGGCACCTGTTGCCCCGTCTCGGGCCGCTTCCATCCAGGTCGCGGCCCGCGACCTGCTGGCCAGGGACGGACGAGCTGGCCTGTAAGCCGGATCCTGTTCCCGGGCGCCTCGCGGCGGCCCGTTCGGCGGCCATCCATCTCGACCCGCCGTCGCCGACGGGTTCTGTGCAGCCTACCCGCAGACATCGGACGGGCCGTCCTCGAACAT
>DASYBQ010000162.1:0-5878 GCA_036500625.1 Pseudonocardia sp.
CACGCCGCCGCCCTGCGCAACGTGTTCAACCGCCTGCTCGGCTGCCTCTACCACTGCCTGCAAACCGGTCAGAGCTACAACGAAGCCACCGCGTTCCCCACGCCCCAAGACCAGCCCGAGCCAGCCGCCGCTTGACAATCAGCAAGATCGGAGGTCTGTGGATGAAGATCTTTTAGGCGGCTACGGTTTGGTGATCCTCGCCGGGTCGTTCGAGGAGCTTGCCGTTGACGAAGGTGGCGCCGGCGCGGACGAGTACTCAGTGTGCGGCCGGCACGCTGTCGGTATCCCGGTCGACCGCGTTTGAACCAACCAGCCAGGGCCTCGCGAGGCTCAAACAGGGTGTGGCGTTCTACCATCAGGGCCAGCGGGTCGGCGGTGCCCAGGTCGCTGTCGCCGACTACTGCCCACACTGGTGGCCCGCCACGACGCGGCTGCTGATCCGCCGCGTGCGCCTGGACCTCGAGCTCGGCCAGGTCTCGGCTGATCCGCGAGCACGGCGCAGACGTACCCTGCCCTGCGGACACGCCGCGGTCAACCGGGCCTGGACGCTTCTATTGGTGTCAAGATCGTTTCAGGTGGTTCCTCCTCTCGTGTGAGCCAATGAGTGCATGCCCGCGGCGGTGATCACATGTGAAGGGCGCGGTGCTCGACGACTCGGCAACGGGTCGAGCAGAAGCGTCGTGGTTGCCCGGGCTCTGGACGTTCAGTGGCAGGTGGCAGATGCGGTTGCATAGCCATCGCACGCGGTGCAGGACCAAGCAGGCGGGGTGGTCCGGGCAGGGACCGGTGGCTCGGGACGGGTCGTAACAACGATATTCCCCGGGTTCGTTCCGCCGCTGGTTCACATGTTGGCCATGATCGCGGTGGGAGCCATCGCCGCGGTCAGACCGCGGTAGAGCTGGCGGGCGACATAACGTTTGATGCAGCGGCGGATCTCGCGCTTCGATTTGCCCTCGGCGGTGCGTCGGGCGACGTAGGCGTGGGTGGCGGGATCGCTGCGCATCCTCGTGCGTGCGATCGTGTGGATCGCCTTGTTCAGTGCCCGGTCTGCGCCCCGGTTGAGTCGGTGGCGTGTGGTCTGCCCGCTGGAGGCCTCGATCGGGCTTGTCCCGGCGAGCTTGGCGAAGGCGGCGTCGTTGCGACAGCGGCCCGCGTGGGAGAACGACACGATGGCCTGGGCGGCGCTGACCGGGCCGATCCCGTGCCGGTCGGTCAGCCCGGGGGCCAAGTCGTTGACGATCGTGGCCAGTTGGGCGCGGTTGGCTTTGAGCACCCGGGCCGCCTCGCGCAACGCCACCGCGAGCCGGCGGATCTCGCCGTGGCGTACGGCCTGCTCACGGCTGGCATCGGCGGGTTGACGATCTTTGGCCAGCCCAGCCAGGGTGGCGATGGTAAGCGACCCTCGGGCGAGACGGCGGTCGGTGCCATCGCGGAGCAGCGCGCGTAGCCGGTTGGTCTGCCCGGTGCTCGTGATGGTCAGTTCCTGACGCGCGATGAGCAGGATCCGCAAGGCTTCGCGGTCCCCGTCAGTCCGAGGGGTAGGTAGTTTCTCGGCGTCCAGACCCACCGCAAACAGCACCGCCAGATGCGCATCGATCGGGTCGGACTTGCCCTTGCCTCGGCGGGTCTTTCGGGAGGGCTGCTCGGCCTCGATCACCGGGATCCCGGCGGCGGCGGCCGCCCGGGCCAGCCCGACGCCGTAGCTGCGGGTCCCTTCGATCGAGATCACCAACCGCGGGTCGGGAGCATGCTCGAACGCCCAAGCCAGCAACTCGGCGTAGCCGGTGCTGTCGTTGCTGAATGAGCGGGTGGCGATCGGGGCGCCGCTCGGGTGAGCGATCTCGACTTGGTGGGTGTCTCGGTGGGTATCGGCACCGATGCCGCCGCGGCGGGGGCTGATGCGCTGTGGACCGCTGATCTGTTCGCCGCGGGTCAGCCGCCGCGGTTCGTGCATCCGCTGCTGCGCTCGGCGGTCTATGTGCAGTTGCCCTCCGGCGCCCGGTCGCGGGCCCACGCGCGCGCTGCCCGGCTATTGAGCGCTGAGGACGCGGAACCTGAGCAAGTGGCCGCGCAACTGCTGCTGTGTGAACCCGCCGCTGAACCGGACGCGGTGGCGGCGTTGCGCGGGGCCGCCGCGGCGGCGTTGCGCCGCGGCACACCCGAGACCGCGGTCTCCTATCTGCGTCGAGCACTCGCCGAGCCGCCGGTCGGGTCTGCCCGGGCCGCGGTGTTGGGTGAGCTGGGCGGCGCGGAACGAATCGCTCGTGACCCGGCGGCCGAGGCGCATCTGGAGCAGGCTCGGCGGGCCAGTACCGACCCGATAGCACGCGCCCGCCTGGCCGCCCAGCTAGCTGATGTCCTGTTCTACGCCGGCGATCTGGCGCGTTGTGCGGAGGTGCTGCGGGTCGGGCTGAACGATCTCGGTGACCGCGACCCGGACCTGGCGGTGCGCCTGCACACCCTCACCACGACCGTGGAAGGCAACTTCGGCTGGCCAACCCCAGCGCCTGAGGTCGCGCTCAAGCGGCTGCGTGAATTAGCCGCACGCGGTCTCCCCGCCAGCCGCTGCGCGCGGCTGGTACTGGCGCATCTGCTCGCGGTCCGCGGCGACAGCTGTCACCAGGTTGCCGCGCTGGTCGAACAAGGGCTCGATGATGGGAGGTTCTTGGTCGAAGAAACGTGCGAGGCGCTGCCCACCGCACTGGCAGTCTGGGCCCTCATCTGTATCGACGACCTGGACCGCGCCGACGTGTTGATTGAGGCGATGTTGGTCGACGCCCAGACGCGCGGGTCGGTGGTCGGCTTCGTGGCAGCTACCGGTCGGCGGGGAGCAGTCGCGCTGCGACGCGGCGCACTGGCCGAAGCCGAGGCCGACGCGCGCGCCGCGTTCACACTAGCCAAAGAACACGACCTGACCCTCGGCATACCCCTGCAGGCCGCCTTCTTCGGCCTGACACTGCTCGAACGCGGCGAACTCGACGAGGCGGCCGCCGTCGTGGAAGGCGTCACACAAGACCCCACCACCATGACTCCCTACTTGCCTACCTCTTGCAGGCACGCGGCCGCATCCGCCTGGCCCACGCCCAACGCGTTCCGGCGATCGCGGATCTGCGCCGCTGCGGACAACTCGCCGAGGACGTCCAACAACACAACCCCAACTGGCTCGCCTGGCGCTCAACACTGGCGCTCGCGCTGGCAGGCGAACACCCGCGCGAAGCACGAGAATTGGCCCAAACCGAACTGGAACTGGCCCGCCACACGGGCTCGGCCCGCGCGATCGGGATCGCCTTGCGCGCTCAAGGCCTCCTAACCGACGCCGGGCACAGAATCGAGTTACTCGAACAATCCGTCGCCGTCCTCGAACCCACCCCCGCGCGCCTGGAACTCGCCTACTCGCTCACCGAACTCGGTGCCGCGCTCCGACGCGCCGGCGCGCGCGTGACCGCACGCCAACCCCTGCGGCGCGCTCTCGACCTCGCCCACCACTACGGCGCCACACCCCTGGCCGAACGCGCCCACGAGGAGGCCCTCGCCACCGGCGCCCGCCCACGCCGACCCCAAACCACCGGCGTGCACGCCCTCACCCCCAGCGAACTACGCGTCGCTCGCCTCGCCGCCCAATCCTTAACCAACCGCGACATCGCCCAAACACTGTTCATCACCACCAAAACCGTCAGCGACCACCTCTCCAACGCCTACCGCAAACTCAACATCTCATCTCGCAACCAACTCGCCACAGCAATGACAAAAACAAGCAATTCACCGCCTGAAAGGCACTGAATTCCAGGCGCCGACGGTATCGCCCACTGCGACCTTAAAAAACTGGAGGCTATCATCGTCGCTCGGGTCAAATCCCTCAGGAGGCTCTCCGCGCTCAGGAACAGGTTCACGCATAGCGAGAGGGTTCAGGCATGCGAGACGCCCCCCGACGAGCGAGATCGCACCGGGACCTGACGTGTGCGCGGAACATTCACACCGGTGAGATTCAGTACGGAATTGGATAATTCCTGAGCGGTGTCTCTATCTTCCAGCCCAGGCTACAGCTCGAGCAGGCATCGACACCACCACCAGCGAGGGCCGGCTGATGTATCGGATGCTGGCCGCCATCGCCGAGTTCCAGCGGGGCTTGATCGTCGCCAACACCCGGGAGGGGCTGGCCGCCGCCTGGGCTCGAGGACGGAAGGGCGGGCGCAAACCCAAACTCAACGCTGCGCAGGTGCAGTTAGCTCAGCAGCTCTACGCGATCTTCACCGTGCCCCGCACCACCATCTACGGCCACCTCACCAACGGAACAGCCGGAGCACGCCCCCGAGCCCGCAGACTCGCCGCGACCGAGCCGGCCGAGGCCACCAGCTCGCCGGCCGCATCGCTACGCCCGAAACCCGCGCGCATCCCACTCACCGACGAGCCGCCCTCGGCGCAGGAAATCCAGCGGCGACAACGACTGATCCGCCAACGCGAGGCAATGCGCGCCGCCCGATGCCCCACCTGCGGAAACGAACCGATCGACGCCCAGACCCGGTGGCGTCAACGCCAAGACCTGACAACCACATGGCTACACCTCGACGGCGACGAGCTTCGCGAGCAGCGCCACTGCGTCGCCTGCCAACCCCATCAGCAGATCCTGCTCATCGAGTGCGACCGCTGCGGCGACGGCCCCTGGTCACGGAGTCACCGCCGACCTCGCCCCCGCGCAGTGGCCCGCTCCGCTCACACACTGGCTGAGCAACAACGGGTGGCGCGCGCACCCCACACCCCGCTGCGGGAACCATCGCTGACTGTCACCCGACGCTCAAGATCGTTCTCAGCGCCAACGGGTGTACCGCTACTACTCAACCCCGGACCCGGCGGGTCGCCGGGCTGGTGACCCATTGGTGTCTCGATGTCCGGTCAGGCACCGGCTGTAGGTGGTGCATGTTCCTTCCTTCCCGACCTCGTGGACTGAGACGTCGATCAGCCGCCGGGGGTTGAGGGTTGAGTATCGCGTGGGTGCGGCGTACACCGGTGAGCACGCAGAGTGGTAGGAGCACTCATGACGGAGGTTTCGCCCCGACCAGTCACCACCCGGCCCTATCCCGCGCGGCCGACGGTCAAGGGCACAGCCCTGGTTCGTTACCTACACACCACGGACCCGAAAGACATCGGAATCTTGTATTTGACCACCTCGTTCGCGTTCTTCATGGCGGGCGGGGCGATGGCGATGTTGATGCGCGCCGAGCTAGCGCGCCCGGGTACCCAGTTCCTGTCGCCGGAGCAGTACAACCAGCTGTTCACCATGCACGGAACGATCATGCTGCTGCTGTATGCGACGCCGATCCTTTTCGGCTTCGCGAACTACATCATGCCGCTGCAGCTGGGCTCGCCGGACGTGGCTTTCCCCCGGCTCAACGCGTTCTCCTACTGGCTGTTCCTGTTCGGTGGCCTGACCGTGATGTCGGGGTTCCTCACCCCGGGCGGCGCCGCTGACTTCGGCTGGTTCGCCTACACCCCGCTGTCCAGCGCGGTGCACTCGCCGGGTGTCGGCGCGGACCTGTGGATCATGGGCCTGGTGATCGCCGGTCTCGGCACCATCCTTGGCGGGGTGAACATGCTCACCACGGTGATCTGCCTGCGGGCGCCCGGCATGACCATGTTCCGGATGCCGATCTTCACCTGGAACATCTTCGTCACCACGATCCTGATCCTGATCGCGTTCCCGGTGCTGACCGCCGCGCTGCTCGGCCTCGAGGTGGACCGCCACCTCGGCGGGCACGTCTTCGACCCGGCCAACGGCGGTGCGATCCTGTGGCAGCACCTGTTCTGGTTCTTCGGCCACCCCGAGGTCTACATCGTGGCGCTGCCGTTCTTCGGCATCGTGACCGAGGTGTTCCCGGTGTTC
>DASYBQ010000163.1:0-23883 GCA_036500625.1 Pseudonocardia sp.
CATCTCATCGCCCACACCGGTCCGCATGGTACGGAACTTGTACATCGTGAACGACCGGCCACCAAAACCCACCCGCTGCTGCTGAAACAACGCCGGGCCGACACTGCTCCACCGGACCACCAGGCCGATGACGATCATCGGGACGGCCAGCACCAGTAATGCCAGCAAGGCCAGGGTCAGCTCGACGCCCCGGCGGACCGCCGCCTCCCAGTTCGGGCGGACCGTTCGCGGTGCGTGGCCGGCCAGATCCCTCGGACCAACTCGCCTGCTGGGGGCTCCGTTGGTCGGGCGGCTCGTCCCCGGTTGACCGCTCGCCTCACTCCTGCATCCACCCACTCGACCAGGTATACATAGAGAACGCACGGTTCTCAAGCAAGATACGCATATATCTCCTCACACGGTCTACCTAACCTGAGAGTGCCTCAACCATTCTCAACTGCCACCTCTCAACGGGCTTGTCGGCGCCGGCGAGCGGCCATCCCCGACTCCGACTGACGCCGCGCACCTGCCGTCCGCGCCGCGCACGGTGCACCCCGCGCGCCGTCGACGTGACATGCGCGGCGTGCCCCGCGAACGTGGTCCGCACGCGGGGTGGGCCAGCGGTTGGCGCACTGCCGCCGATTGGCATAGGAAACCCGCATGAGGATTGCACTGGTGCAGGTGGCCAGCCCCGCCGGGGAGTCTCCTGCGGACCGGCGGGGACGGGTCGGCGAGCTGGTGGCCGGGGCCAGCGGTGCCGATCTCGTGGTGCTGCCCGAGCTGTGGGCGGCCGGCTACTTCGAGTTCGACTCCTACGCCGAGCGTGCCGAGCCGCTGGACGGGCCAACCGTCGCGGACGGCCGGAGGTGGGCCAAGGCGCTCGGGGCGCACGTGCACCTTGGCAGCGTGGTGGAGCGCGGCGAGCGGGGGCAGCTCCACAACACCGCGCTGTTGCTCGACCCGGCCGGCGAGATCGTGCACACCTACCGCAAGGTCCATGTGTTCGGCTACGCCTCCCGGGAGGCCGAGCTGCTCACCCCGGGCAACGAGCTGGACGTGGTGGACACCGCGCTCGGCACTTTCGGCGCGACGACCTGCTACGACCTGCGCTTCCCCGAGCTGTGGCGGGCTCTGGTGGACCGGGGCGCGCGGTCGGTGGTGGTGCCCGCCGCGTGGCCCTCGGTCCGCCGGGACCACTGGCGGCTGTTCACCAGCACACGGGCGGTGGAGCAGCAGGTGCTGCTGATCGCCTGCAACGCCGTCGGCGAGCAACGGGGTGGGGTGGCGCTGGCCGGTGCGAGCCGGGTGGTGGACCCGTGGGGCACGGTGCTCGCCGAGGCGCCCGAGGACGCGGAGGGCATCACGTTCTGCGATGCCGACCTCGACGTGGTGACCCAGGCACGTGCCGAGTTCCCAGTGCTGGCCGACCGCAGATGGGCGATGCCGCCGCCGGGCGGCTGATCCCACCGACCCGAGCCGCCGGGTCGGTCAGTCGAACAGATCTGGTTCGGACTGCGCGATCTGGTCGAACAGCGGCTGGAACTGGAACCAGCCGCTGGCCTCGCCGCCGACCTGGCCGTGCGTGAGCTTGGCATCCTCGTGCCTGATGGACACGGTCGGGCCGGCGGCCTTGGCGGCTAATTGGGCCTGCGCGGAGCGCTCCATGGTGATGAACCACCAGGCCGCCGAGTCCACTGTGGTACCGGCGGTGAGCAGGCCGTGGTTGCGCAGGATGACCGCCTTGTCGGAGCCGAGCACGGTGGCGATGCGCTTGCCCTCCTCCGGGTCGTTGACCACGCCGGTGAAGTCGTCGAACAGGCTGTGGTCTTCGTAGAACGCGCAGGCGTCCTGGGTCAGCGGCTCCAGCAGCTGACCGGTGGCCGACAACGCCTTGCCGTAGACCGAGTGGCTGTGCGCGGCACCCACCACGTCGGGCCGGGCCTGGTGCACGGCGGAGTGGATGGCGAACGCGGCCCGGTTCACCTGGTGACGGCCCCGTACCACCTCGCCGTGGTGGTTGACCAGCAACAGGTCGCTGACCCGGATGTGCTTGAAGGAGACGCCGAACGGGTTGACCCAGAAATGGTCGGTGAACTCGGGGTCGCGGGCGGTGATGTGGCCGGCGACGCCCTCCTCGAAGCCGAACCGGCCGAACAGCCGCAGCGCACAGGCGAGGCGCTCCTTGCGGTGCCGGCGCTCCTTGGCCACGTCGTCGAAGGTCGGCGGCTGACGGAAGATCAGGGTGTCCGGCGGGATCGGCGCCAGGTCGTCGCGGGTCAGGATGTCTCGGATGGTCTCCGGCACGGTGCGCTCCTCATGCAGGTGGTCAGCGGCGGGTGCGGCCTGCCTCCCCAGTGTGACCGCGAGCGGCTACCGGTGCCCGCCGACCGCGTCAAGCGGCTGCGAACCTCGCTGCCGCGCCGGGGTTGCGCAGTCCAGTCCATTGAGGTTGATAATTGGTGAACGGAAAATGGCGGTTTGCGTTTGATCATGTGGAAGATTGCACATACCGTCGACACCTGCCCACACCAGGCCGGACTATGAGCGCCGTGAGTGGTGCACTGATTCTGGTAGTCATAACAGCGTTGGCTTTCGACTTCACCAACGGCTTCCATGACACGGGCAACGCAATGGCTACCTCGATAGCCACGCACGCCCTGCCGCCCCGCGTCGCGGTGGCGCTGTCGGCGGTGTTGAACCTGGTGGGTGCGTTCCTGTCGTTCAGCGTGGCGGCGACCATCGCCAGCGGCCTGGTCAACACCCACCTTGTCACCCTGCCGGTGGTCTTCGGTGGCCTGGTCGGCGGCATCGTGTGGAACCTGTTCACCTGGTACTTCGGCATCCCGTCCAGCTCGTCGCACGCGCTCGTCGGAGGGGTGATCGGCGCGGCAGCCATCGCGGCCGGCGTGAATGCGGTGCAGTGGCACAACCTGGTCTCCAAGGTCGTCATCCCGGCGGCACTGTCGCCGATCATCGCCGGAGTGGTCGCCGCCGTGGGCACCTACCTGGTGTACCGGCTCAGTCGAGGGGTGCAGGCCGAGCTGCGTGACCGAGGCTTCCGGATCGGTCAGATCGGCTCGGCCTCGATGGTGTCGCTGGCGCACGGCACGAACGACGCACAGAAGACAATGGGCATCATCACCCTCGCCCTCATTGCCAACGGAACGATCGGGGCGAACGCCAAGGCGCCGATCTGGGTGATCTTCTCCTGTGCGCTGGCGATCGCACTGGGCACCTACCTGGGCGGATGGCGGGTCATCCGCACCCTCGGCAAGGGCCTGGTTGAGATCGAGTCGCCGCAGGGCATGGCCGCCGAAGCCTCCTCGGCCGCCACGATCCTGCTCTCCGCCGGCTTCGGCTACTCGCTGTCCACCACGCACGTCGCCACCGGCTCGATCCTGGGCACCGGGGTCGGGAAGCGGGGCGCCGAGGTGCGCTGGGGTGTCGCCGGCCGGATGGCCACCGCCTGGCTGTTCACCCTGCCGGCGGCCGCCGTGGTCGGCATGCTCTCGTACCTGCTGACCCACGCGATCGGCGGCACCTTCGGCGTCGTGGTCGTCTTCGCGCTGCTGGTCGTGTTCTCCGCGCTGCTCTTCGGCCTGTCCCGGCGGACCCCGGTGCGGCCCGACAACGTCAACGCCGAGTGGACCGGTGGCGTCGCACCACCGAGGGTTCCGGTCGGGGCCTCCGCGTGAGCACCGGTCATGGCACTGAAGGGATGCAGTAAATGAGCTCCTGGATCAACCTCAACGCGGTCGGGCTCATCCTCGGCCTCGGCCTGGTGTTCGGTGCCGGCCTGCCCGCACTGTTCGCGGTCGGCCTGCGGTTGCTGAGCCCGGCCGGTGACCGCGCCGCGGTGGCAGCCGGCGAGCCGGCTGGCGGCGGTTCCGAGGGCATCAACACCGGTCCCGGAGCCATCGCGGGCGCCGGTATCTGTTTCGCCGTGGTTGTCGCGGCCATTGCTTGGGGTATCTACTACATCGTCGCCGGCTGATTGCTTCGGCGTCAGTCCTCATCTGGCTCGTTACCTGGGAGGTGGCATCTGTGTCGTTGGCTCCGTTCCTGACGTCGATCTTGACTTGGCTGCGGGCCGGTTACCCGGAAGGCGTGCCGGCCCAGGACTACGTCCCGCTGTTCTCGCTGCTGGGCACCCAGCTGACCGAAGCAGAGATCAATGCCGTCGCCGACGAACTGGCGACCGAGCAGGGCGCGACGTCCCCGGACGCCATCCGAGCCGCAATCGGACGGGTCGGTCCCACCGAGCCGACGCCCTCGGACATCGGCCGGGTGCGGGCCCGGCTGGCCGCCGGCGGCTGGCCGCTCGCTCCGCTCGAACACGTACGACCGACCAGCTGAGCCTGGGTAGCTGCCCCCGGATCAGACTTACCCGGGCCCGTCGGCCGGCGTCTCGGCCAGGGTGAAGTCGGCGAAGTCGAACCCGGGGGAGACCAGGCAGCTGGCCAACCCCGTGGTGTCCGAGGCCAGCGTGCACTGCCACACCCCGGCCGGCACCCGCGCCTGCAGCACCTCGCCGGCCGCCGCGTCCGGACCGAGCACCAGGACCTGCCCGCCGCTCGGTCGCTCGCCGCTACCGCCCAGCTGAAGCCGGATCCGCCCGGCGCCGTTCCAGATCCAGATCTCCTCCGAGGCCACCCGATGCCACGCCGAGCACTCGCGGGGCGGCAGACAGAACTGGATCAACGTGGCCGCCGGCCGGACCCGTTCGCCACCGTCCGGGTCGACGAGGCGCAGCTGGTCCGGCGAGGTCCAGGTACGCCGGAACCAGCCGCCCTCGGGGTGCGGGCGCAGGTCGTAGCGCAGCGCCTCCGTCGGCGTCTCGCCCGCATCCCTCGGATTCTCGCGCACCGAGGGCTCTAGCCGACCCACACGGCTTTGAGGTTGCAGAACTCCCGGATGCCGTGCGAGGACAGCTCGCGGCCGTAACCGGACCGGCTCACCCCACCGAACGGCAGCTCCGGATAGGACACGGTCATGCCGTTGATGAATACCTGGCCGGCATACAGGTCGGCGATGAACCGGTCCCGCTCGCCGGCGTCGGTGGTCCACGCGTTCGACCCGAGCCCGAAGGAGGTGTCGTTGGCCAGCTCGATCGCCTCGTCGATGTCGTCGACCCGGTAGAGCGACGCGACGGGGCCGAAGACCTCTTCGGCGTAGATCCGCATGTCACGGGTGATCTCGGTGACCACGGTCGGTGGGTAGTACCAACCTGGCCGATCGGGCCGTTCACCGCCGCAGAGCACCTTCGCGCCGGCCTGGACCGCGTCATCGACCAGCTCCTCCACGTCCTGGCGGCCCTGGTCGGTGGCCAGTGGCCCGACATCGGTAGCGTCGTCGAACGGGTCGCCAACGGTCAGCTCCCGCATCCGGGCGACGAACCGCTCGGCGAAGGCGTCGTAGACGTCGGTGTGCACGATGAACCGCTTCGCGGCGATGCAGGACTGGCCGTTGTTCTGTACCCGGGCGGTGACCGCGACCTTCGCGGCCTCGTCGAGGTCGGCCGAGGGCATCACCACGAACGGGTCACTGCCGCCGAGCTCCAGGACGGTGTGCTTCACCTCGTCACCGCAGATGGCGGCCACCGCGCGGCCCGCGGGCTCGCTACCGGTCAGGGTCGCCGCGACCACCCGGGAGTCGCGCAGCACACCTTCCACCTCTTTCGAGGAGATCAGCAGAGTCTGGAAGCAGCCGTCCGGGAAACCGCCCCGGCGCAGCAGATCCTCCAGGTACAGCGCGGTCTGCGGCACGTTCGAGGCGTGCTTGAGCAGGCCGACGTTGCCGGCCATCAGCGCCGGTGCCGCGAAGCGCACCACCTGCCACAGCGGGAAGTTCCACGGCATCACCGCGAGCACCACGCCCAGCGGCTGGTACTGCGAGTAGGCCTGCCGCGCGCCGACCGCCTCGGCATCAGCCGGTTCGTCGGCGAGGAACTCGGCGGCGTGGTCGGCGTAGTAGCGCATGCCCTTCGCGCACTTGGTGGCCTCCGCCTTGGCCGATTTGAGCGTCTTTCCCATCTCAGTGGTCATCATCCGGCCGACCTCGTCCGCCTCGGCGTCCAGCAGGTCCGCGCTGGCCCGCAGCCACTCGGCGCGCTGCTCGAGGTCGGTCTTGCGGAAGCTGTGCCAGCACGTGTGGGCCTGCTGGAGCTTGTGTTCCAACTCTTCGGCGCTGATCGGGTCAAAGGTCTTGAGGGTTTCCCCGGTGGCGGGGTTGATCGTGGCGATTGCCATGGGTTCCTCCGTGTCCGCGACGCTGCCCGGCGGGTTGGTGGCGGGTCAGCGTGATCACCGTCATCGACAGTAGTGTTCCCACCCGATCACGGCACGACACCTGCGCGAGCCTGCCCGCTCAGGTGTCTTCGGCACTACTCAGCGGTGCTCGGACACCGACTTCTCGGTGGTCCGCGGCTGGTCCGGGCGCAGCGCACGCACCGCGTCGCGCGCCCGTGCCGCGGCGAGGTCGACGACGGACCGGGAGGCGATCTCGATGCGGGCGAGGCTCTCCTCGACCGAGTCATGTGCCTCGTCGACCGCCCGGCCGGTCTCCGACGTGACGTTCCTGCGTGCCGTGTCCAGCCCGGCCAACGCCCGCTGGACCCGGGGGAAGGAGCGGACCCGGGCATACCGCTGTTCCCCGCGCTCGGCGATCGCGGTGGCGGCACGCTGGATTGCCGCTTCAGGGTCGTCACGTCCGACCCTCGCGGAACGCGACTTGATCACGGTGACCACCAGGTCAGCGGCTCCCAGCCAGAAGAACAGTCCGGTACGCAGCTGACGCAGCACCGGCGCGACGATCATGTCGACGCGCGAGCGTGCCACCCGGATTTCACCGGTGGTGGGTAGCGAGTTTCGTTCCCGGAAAATCATCAGGCGCTCCTGAGCAGGTCCACCGCGTCCGGCGCGCGGACCGGGTACGCGGTTGCGTGAGCCGGGTCGCTGGTAGCCCGGCGGGCCAAGCGTGCTCCCGAACAGGGTGTGACACCCGCGCCACAGTGCGCGAACCGCAACCAACACCGACCGGTCACCCGAGGGCGTTGTCCGAGGTCAGAATACCAGCATGCCCCTCGGGCCTGCTCGCGGCGGGTTTGCGGCGCCTCGACCACGGTAGGGCATTCGGCGTGGCGGTCAAGCCAAATGGGACGACGTCATCGAGGCGTTGGCCACACCGGAGACAGCTGAGTCACTGGGCGGCCCACGCGGCCGGCCCGCGCGGCCCGCCCACCCAAGGGGGTTTCCCCCAGTTCGAGTCTTGCCGATGCCACCGACAGTCTCGTCGCGTTGCCGGCCGCCAGACCGCGAGTTATCCACAAGCCACCGGCCCGGTGCTGTCAGCCGGGTGGCTCCGGGGCGGCGTTGTCCGGGTTCACGTCCTCGTCCGCCGGGACATCCCGGTCCCTCGGTGGCTCGTCGTCGTGCTCGTGCTGTAGCCCGGCTGGCCGAGGGGTGCCCGGGGGCGTCGGTGGTTCAGGGTTGATGGGCTGGTCGTCGTCCGGTGTCATGGCCTCTACCTAACCGGTTGGCCGGTGCCGTACCGGCGGGCGGGTGCCAGTGGGCGAAACACCTTCGGGCTGGCTGGTGCTCACCGTTCTTGTTCCAGCGGCCGGATCAGAATCTCGTTCACCGCCACCCGCGCCGGCCGGGTCACCGCGTAGACGATCGCGTCGGCGATGTCCTCGGGCAGCAGCACCCGCAGCTCGTTGTCCGGCACATCCGGCGTGGACCGGTCGCTTGCCTCGGTCAGCTCGGTGTGCACCAGGCCGGGCTCCACCAGGCCGGCCCGTACGTGCTGGCCGACCAGCTGTTGACGCAGGCCCTCGGTGAACGCGCCGACCGCGTGCTTGGTCGCGGCGTAGACGGCGTTCGGGCCGACGACCTTGCGCCCGGCGACCGAGCTCACAATGATCATGTCGCTGACTCCGCGCGGGCCTTTCGCGGCGGCGATCAGGTGCGGGACCGCCGCGTGTGCCACCGCCATCACGCCAAGCACGTTGACCTCGACCATGGCCCGCCAGTCGGCGAAGTCCGCCTCGGTCACCGGGACCATCGAGCCGACTCCGGCGTTGTTCACCAGGACATCGATCCCGCCGCGTTCGTCGACCACCGCGTCGAGCACATCGCGCACCGCTCGTTCGTCGGTGACGTCGAGCTGGTGCACGCTGGTTGGTGTATCCAGCCGCGCGGCCAGCTCCTCGAGCCGATCGATGCGCCGGGCGAGCAACGCCACGGCCGCGCCCTCAGCCGCGAGCGCCTCGGCGGTCACCGCGCCGATACCGCTCGACGCGCCGGTCACCACCGCGGTCGTGCCAGCCAACCGACCCGCCATGCCGAGCCTCCCCGAAGTCGTCCTGAGTTCGCCTCGCCCGGACTACCCGGCGGCGTGCTGCCCGACACACCGCGACGGCACACGTCCAGGTGGGGGCGGACCCGGCCGGCGGTACCGTTCGCCGGCACGCATCGAACACATCGAGGCGGACGGTCCAGGGGGTGCCGACCGGCAAGGACCGTCCGTCCACAAACGGGAAGGCCGACCATGGCGCCGCTGAGTGCACCGCCTGCTCGGCCCGCCCCGGCCCGGCCGGCGACCGAGCCCGTTCCGGTGCGCCGGGGCCGCGCGCTGCTCGCCGTCGCGGTGCCCACCGCCGTCACTGCCGCCCATGCCGCGCTGTACGGGCGGTGGATCGTCGACGACGCGGGGATCACTTTCGCCTACGCCCGTTCGATGGCGACCGGCGCCGGCCCGGTGCTGCAACCCGGGGCCAGCCCGGTGGAGGGGTACTCCAACCCGGCCTGGCTCGCGCTGCTCGTCCTCGGCCGCTGGCTCGGGCTGTTCGATCATGGGACGTGGTTCGGTATGCCGGACTACGTAGTGTTCCCCAAAGCGCTCGCCCTGTTGTGCTGCGCGGGGATGTTCGGCTGCATGTACCTCGCCGCGAAAGCGGTGTCCGCGCGTCCTGCCCTGCTCACCGCGGTCGCCGGCTCGCTGACCGCGGCGGTGCCGGCTTTCGTCATCTGGTGCGTCTCCGGCCTGGAGAACTCACTGCTGGCTCTGGCGGTGCTCGGGCTGGCGGCGGTACTGGTGCGGGCCTCGGCCGAGGGGCGGCTGATGCGCCCGAGCATCGCGCTCGGCTGTGGGCTGCTCGCGGCGCTGGCGGCGCTGACCCGCCCGGACGGCATCGTCTACCTGGCCGCGCTGCCCATTGTTGCCCTGCTCGCGGCCCTGCGCACGGTGGCCCGGGGCGGGGGGACGTGGCGCGGCGCGGTGCGTGGGGTGGTGGCTGCCACGGGGGTGTCGGTCGTTGCGTTCGGGGTGCCGTTCGGCGGCTACCTCGTGTGGCGGGTGCTGACGTTCGGCGAGCTGCTGCCCAACACCGCGCTGGCCAAGAGGCAGGGTCTGCCCGGGCTCGACGCGCTGGCCCGCCCGGCGGAGCTGGTCGGCTACCTCGGCTGGTACCTGGTGCTCGTGGCGGTGCTGCTCGTTGCGGTCGCGCTGGCCCTGCCGTCGCCGTCGCGTCCGGGTCTGCTCGCGCTCTGCGTGCCGCTGGGGTTGGCGCTGTTGGCGTTCGCGGTGCTCAACGCCGACTGGATGGGCCAGTACCGGTTCAGCACGCCGGTGTGGCCGCTCGCCGCGTTGGTCGCCACGGTGGCCGCCGGCCAGGTGATCGGGCGGTTGTCCTGGTCGGGTCGATCGGCGGTCGGGGTCGTGCTGGCCGCGGCGGCGCTGGTGTCCGGAGTCGGGCTCGCCGGCCAGGCCCGGGCGTTCCGGGCCGAGCCGACCACGCCGCTGTGTCTCGTCGCGCAGAACGCCGGGCGGAACATTGCCGGGTACGCGGCGATCGTCGGCGCGCCGTCGCCGACGGTGCTCGTGCCGGACATCGGCGGGTCCTCGCTGGCGGGCAACGTGCGAATTGTGGACCTCGCCGGGTTGGCCGACGCCCGGATCGCCGGGTTCTGGCGGCGTGGCGACCCGGCAGGGTTGCGCGACTACGTGTTCGGGGTGGTGCGCCCGACGTTCATCAAGAGCCACGGCGGCTGGTCGGCGATGACCGGGTTGACAGCAGACGCCCGGCTCGCGGCGCACTATGCCGAGATCGGATCAACCGTCGGGACCACTGACTGGGTACGCACCGACGTGTTGACTCGACCTGACCTGCTCGACCAGTTGCGCGGTTACTTCTCGCGGGTAGCCGCGCCGGCGGACGCCGAGGCCCGCCGGGCGCCGAGAGCTTCCTGCGGGCCGGTGTTGCGGGGCTGACCGTGGACGCTCACCTTCCCGTCAGGTGCGAATTGGGCGCGGGTACGAAATCGGCCACCCGCGAGTCCAGAGGGCTCGTCCGTGAGTCCGGGTCCGCGGTGGTGACCACAGCGCCCGAGGTGTCCGAGGTCCACTGCATGGTCCACGCGGTGAACGCGATGAGCTTGTCATAGATCATCTTTGCGGTGGCTCGTCGCACCGTGTCGTCGTCGTCGAAGTTACCGATCGCCAGCCGGGTGGCCCACGGGCCGCCCGGCTGGAAATCCACGTAGACGAAGCTCTCCGCGTCCAACTCCAGAACCAGCAGGCCCGACTGGGTCCATCCGGTGGTTAACGGGTCGAGCACCGCAGTGAGTGCGTCGACAACGTCGACATCGGATTTCGTCTTGGCCAGTTCGATGTAGTCGCCGTTCATCTGCGCTCCAAGTGATGGAGATCCGGTCACCACTTTATAGAGCATCTCGCGCCGTAATGCTAATCCTGAGCCTTATGCCACATAGATCCATGCATCTGCAATTTCATAACGTCTTGCATCGAGGTGGCGACCTTCGATTTTTCTCGGGCGATCCGCTTCGGTGGGGAGCGCCCGTGGTAGCGGAGTGGGAAGAGACGCCGTGACCCATCGGGCGCCGGCGACGGCGGGAGGTGGCGTTCGGAGCATTTCCGACAAGAGTGTCGAAAATTCTGCCGGCTGGAGGTCGGCCAATAGGCGCTGAGTCCTGTTTCGATACCGTACGTAGCGTTACGCGAAATAGTCCGAGATCCCTCGGGCGAGGCCACTTCTTATCGGTGGTCACCGCGCGGAGCGGGGTAGTACTGAGGCGCCTCGTGCCTGTCGAACAGGCCGTAGTCGCGCACGACACGAATGTGGCGGAGTCTCGCGCCGACCGGCGGCGATACGTCATTTTCGAAGGCTTCGGCGGCGTTCCGATCGCGCCAGGACGTGAGCAGGATGGCATCGGCGGGGGCAAGCACGGCTGTGAAGACATCCCATCCGACGAGCCCGTCGGCGCCGAGGTTCAGGCCCAGCCATTTCGAGCGCGCCTCGGCGCTGACCTGGTCGTCCGGGTCGGGCAGCCGCACGGCGATGAGCATGAGTGCGGTCGCCTCGCCGCTCTCGGTCTCGTCCAGCCGCTGTTCGCGCAGCTTGCATCCCTCGGGCAACCGGCTGTCGCGAGTCAGCTGACCCACTCGGAGGTGGTAGTCGAGGAGGACGTGCTCACGGCCTTTCTCCTGTACCCCATGGTGGCCGCGCTGGTGCGCCACCGGATAAGTGCCTTTTCGTCGCGCCATCCGGACAGCGGTAGCAGCCACCCTTCGCGGGTGAGGCTCCGGTAGCGAATGTTGTCGACGAAGCCGTCGATGCCCTCGAGTTCGGAGCGCAGCATCTTTCCGTAACCGAGATAGGCATCCCACCGGTCGGTTCTCGGGTGTAGTTCGAAGAGCACTGAGAACATGGTTTCTCCTAATGGCTGACCCGTGAATGGGTGAATTTGTCCGCGTAGGCCTGGCTATTCGCTCACGTCGAAGGTCTCGATGGTGCGGCCGTCGAGCCGGGGGACGATCTCGCCCAGGACGAGCTCGGTGAAGTGTGTGGTTTTCCGATGGGCGGCGAAGGCCTCCCGGGATGTGTAGCGCTCGAGCAGGACGTAGCCGCGGTCGTCGTCAAGCTGGCGGTAGGCAACGAAGGAGACGTTTCCGGGCTCCGCCCGGCTTGCCTCGAGGAGCTTCGGCAACAACGCGAGCACCTCCTGCTCCCTCCCGGTGGTCATCGTGTGGTGGGCGATCACCTGGAGCTCGGTCATGGTTGTCCCTCTCGCTGCACTGGACCCCGATCTGGGCTGTGCAACCCAGTTAACTGGGCAACCAACGAGTCATCTCGCTGTACCGGATCCCGGAGCTGGGCAACCTGGACAGTTTCGCGGCGCTGCGCCTCTGGGTCGACTCGTACATCGAGCGGGAAGAGGTGTGCCGAGGCGGGTGCAGCTACGGGTCCCTCGCCGGCGAGATCATCAAGACCGAGACAGGGGTGCGCCACGACCTCGCGGTGGGCTTCGACCGGTGGGAATGCGTGAGCGCGGTGAACTCACGCCGGCTGCCGACCCCGAGCAGCTGACCTATCTGCTGATGGCAGCGTTTCAGGGAGGAATGCTGCTCGCTCAGGCCGCCCGCGACGTCGAACCGCTCCGGGCGGCACTGAACGGCGCGCTGGCCCATGTCGAGTCGTTCGCCACCGAGGCCGCACGGAACGGTGATGTCGGATTTCCGCCAGATCGAATTGATCGACGCCACTAACGTTGGTGACAGATCGTGACAGGAGGAAGCATGTCGGCAGCAACTAGCGCCGGGGTTCGGGTGCACACCGTGCTGGACAGCCCACTGGGTACGCTCACCCTGGTGGCACATGATGGTGTGCTCGCCGGTCTGTACATGGAAGAGCACCGGCATCTTCCCGCGCGGCACACGTTCGGCGACCGGGATGCCGGACCGTTCGCGGCGGTCAGCGCACAGTTGGCCGAGTATTTCGACGGCGCGCGCACGGAGTTCGACCTGCCGCTGCGGCTGGACGGCACCGAGTTCCAGCGGACGGTGTGGGCCGGCCTGCGGGAAATTCCTTACGGCGAGACCTGGACCTACGGGCAGCTGGCCGAGCGGCTGGGCAGGCGGACCGCGTCGCGCGCGGTCGGGCTGGCCAACGGGAAGAACCCGATCAGCATCATCGTTCCCTGCCACCGAGTGGTCGGCTCGTCGGGCGGCCTCACCGGCTACGGCGGTGGCCTTGACCGCAAGCAGCACCTGCTGGCCCTCGAACGCAGCGCCGCGTAGGAGGCTGGCGCTCCCAGCCACTGAGCCCGCCTATGCCGCGCACCTCGCGTGCACGCGCGCACTGTGCTTCATGCGCGGCGTGCACAACTGGTACGCGGCGCCGGACTGGATACCGGGGCCGGGAATCTCACGTTCGGACCGGGCCGGGCGTCTACCCGGCACAGCAGTCCGACACGTGAGGAGCTTTCGACCATGTCCAGCGGAACCGTGCAGCCAATCACCCACGACAGCCCCATCGGCCGGCTCACGATGGCCGCCTCCGACGTCGGGCTGACCCGAGTGTCGACCCGGCCCGCCCGAGCGACGTCGGGAATGCCAGGCTCGCCGGCCGTGTCACGGCTGCTGGACAAGGCCCGCCGCGAGTTGGACGAGTACTTCGCGGGCGAGCGCCAGGAGTTCGACGTGCCGGTCGACCTGAGTCGTGTCGAGCCACCCAGTCGCGCCATCCTCAGCCATCTCACCAGCCAGGTCGGCTACGGCCGTACCACCACCTACGGTGCGATCGCGGCCACGCTTGCGCTCGGTAGCGACGGGCCGCGCGAGGTGGGGGCCGCGATGGCCCGCAACCCGGTATGGATCGTGCTGCCCTGCCACCGCGTGCTGGGAGCCGGCGGGAAGCTCACCGGCTACGCCGGCGGCCTGGCCGTCAAGCGCTGGCTGCTGGATCTGGAGAGCCTCGACCAGTTCCCCCAGCTGGATCTGGCGGCGGGGGAGTCAGATGTCGGCGGTCTCCAGCTCCTCGGTCTGGCCGCGGATCGGTAGCGTCGTGAAGATCCGCGGCGGCTCGCGCCACGGGTCGGGCGCGCCGCCGGGCGCCGACGCCGCCTGAATGGCCCGCCACACCCGCTCGGGCGTACACGGCATGTCCACGTGCCGCACCCCTAACTGCGACAACGCGTCCACCACGGCGTTCTGCACGGCGGGCGTGGCGCCGACGGTGGCCGCCTCGCCGATGCCTTTGGCGCCCAGTGCGTTGCGCGGCGTCGGGGTCTCGGTGCTGGACACGTCGTAGGGCGGCAGGTCGACCGCGGTGGGCATGGTGTAGTCGGCGAGGGTGCCGGTCGTGGGGTTGCCTTCGGCGTCGAACCGCACGTGCTCCCACAGCGCCTGCGCGACGCCCTGGGCGATGCCGCCGTGCTGCTGCCCGCGCACGATCAGCGGGTTCAGCACCCGCCCGCAGTCGTCCACCGCGAAATGGCGCAGCGGCGTGACGTACCCGGTGTCCAGGTCGACCTCGACCACCGCGACGTGGCTGCCGAACGGGAACGTCGCGCCGCCCTGGTCGAGGTCCAGCGCGGCGCTGAGCGGCTCACCTCGTGAGGAAGCGAACGAGGCCAGCCGCGCCCAGCTCACCGTCTGGTTCGGCACCCCGGCCACGCCCAGCTGACCGTCCTCGGAGACCTGGATGTCGTCCGCCGAGGCCTCCATCAGTTCCGCGGCCAGCTCGCGGGCCTGTTCCAGCACCTTGCCGGCCGCCGCGTACACCGCGCTGCCTCCCAGTTGCAGCGAGCGCGACCCACCGGTGCCGCCGCCGCGCGGCACCACCGCGGTGTCCGACTGAATGAACTTGATCGACTCGATCGGGATGCCGAGCTGGTCGGACACCAACATCGCGAACGACGTCGCGTGCCCCTGGCCGTGCCCGGAGGTGCCCACCGACGCGGTCGCGGTGCCGTCCTCGTGCACCGTCACCGAACCCCACTCCTGAGCTCCGCCACCGGCGGTGATCTCCACATAACAGGCCAGCCCGATGCCAAGGGCGGTGCGCGAGCCGGACTCGCGGCGGCGGGTCTGCTCGGCGCGCAGCCCCTGGTAGTCGGCAAGGCGCAGCGCCGCGTCCAGCGTGCTCTCGTAGTCGCCGCTGTCGTAGGTGGTGCCGACGGCCGTCTCGTACGGGAACTCGTCGGGGCGCAGGAGGTTGCGACGGCGCAGCTCGACCGGGTCGGCGCCGAGCTCGCTGGCCGCCAGGTCCATCATCCGCTCGAGCAGTGCGGCGGCCTCCGGGCGCCCGGCGCCGCGAAACGCCCCGACCGGCGTGGTGTTGGTCAGCGCGACCGCCACGTCGTAACCGAGCTTCGGGATTCGGTAGACACCCTGGGACATCGCGTAGCTCGGCCCCATCGCCAGCGCGCCGCCGAACCCGGCGTAGGCGCCGGCGTCGCCGACCACCCGGATGCGCAGGCCGGTGATCTCGCCGTCCCGGCGCAGCCCCAGCTCGGCGTACTGCACCATCGCGCGCCCGTGCGGCATCCCGACCATGTTCTCCGAGCGGGTCTCCGACCACTTCACCGGCCGGTGAAGTGCGCGGGCGGCGGCCACCGCGATGCTGTGCTCGGCGACGATGCCGGCCTTGCCGCCGAAACCACCGCCGACGTGCGGCGCGACCACCCGGATGCGCTGCTCGTCCATGCCGAACAACGTGGCGGCCAGACCGCGCCAGGCGTGCGGCATCTGAGTGGACACGTACACCGTCAGCTCGTGCTCGTCCCCCGGCTCACCGGGCAGCACCGCGATCGCGTTGCCCTCCATCGGCACCACCGCGATGCGCTGGTTCTCCATCCGGGCGCGCACGACCACCTCGGCGTCGGCCAGTGGGTCGTCACCGGGGTCGGAGCGCACCCCGGCGGCCAGGTTGCCGCCCAGCTCCTCGAACTGCGCGGGTGCCCCCTCGGACAGCGCTTCCTCCGGGTCGATCGCGGCCGGCAACGGGTCGTAGTCCACCTCGACCAGCTCCACGGCATCGACGGCGGCGGTCTTCGACCCGGCGACGATGGCCGCAACGATGTCGCCGACGAAGCGCACCTTGCCGGTGGCCAGCGGCGGCCGGGCGCACGCCTCGTTCACCGCCACGAACGAGTGGTGCGCGGGTATCCGCAGGTCGTCCGCCGTGTACACGGCGACAACACCGGGCGCGGCCTCGGCCGCCGAGGTATCGATGCCGGTGATCGTGCCGTGTGCCAACGGGGAACGGACGAAGGCAAGGTGGAGCAGGCCGGCACCCAGGGCGAGATTGTCCACGTAGGTGCCCTCGCCACGCATCAGCTCGGGGTCTTCGACGCGGCGTACCTCGGTACCTATCAGCGAGCCAGGCATGAACCCGAGCCTATTGCAGTGGGCATCCTCGGTGCTCGCCGTGCGAATGACGACCTCAGGGATGTGGTGGTAATGACAATCATTGTCATATAAGCTCGACGAGTGTCTACCAGTAGCGATCACGACAGGCAGTGGCAGCCCAGACGGTCGGCTCGAACGGCAGCCTCCGGAGGGTTCGCCGCCGGGTTCACTGTCATCCTGGCAACCGAGCCGACCCGGTCGGCAGAGTTCTTCCGCGAGCTGCGCAGCGTGGTGCGCGAGTCTCGAGGCGGAGTTCTGATCGTGTTGCAGCGGCCGGCCCGGTGGTCGGGAGGGCCGGTCCTCGGCGTACACCTGCGGCGACACGGCGTGACGGCGTCCGCACTCGGCCCCGGTTTGTGGCTGGGGCCGCTGCGGGAGGACGCCGACCGGCTGGCGCTGCACCACTGGCTGCGAGAGGGCGGGCCGGTGGCTGTCCCGCCGCCGGCCCGGCTGCGCTGCCGGACGCTGACGAGCCCGGCCCAACCGCTGATGGCGGCCAAGACGCTCAGCTAGCTCCCGGCGCGATCACCGGTGCGATCACCGGAGCCGGCCCGGTCAGCGCCCGTCGGCGTCCGCGGCGTATACCTGTGCGGCGTAGGTCTCCAGGGCGTGTTCGCACCGCTTCAGCGCCTCCAGCGTGGCGGCGCGACCCGGAGCGTCGAACACATCGCGATCGGTGATCTTGGCGAGCCAGTTGCGCAGCTTGGTCAGGTCCTCTTCGTTCTCTTCCAGCTCGGCGTAGGTGAAGTGGGAGGCCGCGGTCTCCTTGTCGATCTCGGCGAGGAAGTCGTGGCACTTGTCCACGATCTCCACGTACTCGTCGTCGCGCGCGGCCTGCCAGGCCGCGAGGATGTCGGATTCGCCGGCCAGCGCGGTGCAGGACATCAGCGCCGCCGTGCCGCCCATGCCGACGATGTCGTGGCGCAGCTTGCGCATCGCCCGTTCCCCGACCGGGTTGGCCGGCAGGGTGGCGGCGGAGTTCTGCAGGTAGATGGCGCCGAGACCCTTGAGTCGGCGCCACACGGTGGCGCGCAGCCGGGTCGGCTCGGGCGGGACCCGGTAGATCAGCAGTAGCCAACCCTTTCCCGCCCTGGCCTGTTCTGGACGCGCCCCGGCGCCCCCGTTCGCGTCCACGCGAAGCCCCTTCGCTGCCGATACCGCGACGCTACCGAACCATGGCTTCTGTCGCGGTAGTCAGCTAACCGCGGTTAGCTCGTCGAGTTGAGGAATCCGCGGCCGGGTGCCGGTGCGTTCACCTCGGTGTGGCGAGACGGTGGCTCACCAGCCCGACCAGTGCGATCCAGCCCGCACCGAACAACCAGCCCCCGGCGACGTCGGTGGGCCAGTGCACCCCCAGATATACCCGCGACCAGCCCGCTGCCACCGCCGCGACGAGCGCGGTGACCCAGGCGGCGACTCGCCGGCCCCGTGCATCTGCTGTGTGGTGGTATGCCAGGGCCAGCAGGCCGGCCGCGATGGTGGTGTTGGCGGTGTGCCCGGAAGGGAAGGAGAAACCGGTGGCCTGCGCCAGCCAGTCCGCAGCCGGAGGTCGGGCTCGCGCGATCAGGACCGAGCACCCGAAGCGCGCCGCCGAGCCGAGTCCCAGCACTACCGTCACGACCAGCGCGTCGACCAGCCGTGACCACTCGGCTCGCCTGCTGACCAGCGCCGAGGCGACCGCCGTCACCGGGTAGAGCACCGGTGACGATGCCGCCGTCGTCACCGCGAGCGCCAGCCACGTCCATGTCCCGCCCGGCTGGCCGTGCACAAGTCGGTGGCCCGCCAGGTCCACCGCGGTTGGCTGTGGAGCGGCCCCGGCGAAAACTGCCAGTGCCAGCCACAGCAACACTATTGCGACCAGCAGTGGCGCAGATGCCCGGGCACGGATGCTCAGTTGTCGAGCCAGAACTGCTACCTGTCCCACCGGCGCCTCCCGGCACAGCTGAACGCCAACTGTTACCGGATCATCATGGCCCAGCCGGCACCGCCATGGCCGCGACTCCCTGACCGTGATGCTGAAAACGTAACGACTGTTAGTATTCCTGGTACCTTCGGGCTGATGGTGACGCAGCTCGGTAGGTGGTGGGATTTATGAGTAGCGGCGCACTGTTCGTCGCGGTGTTCCTCGCCTGTGCGGTCGAGGCGGTGGAAGCGTTGACCATCGTGCTCGCCGCCGGCACCAGCCGCGACTGGCGGTCCGCGCTCACCGGCGTCGCGGCCGGTGTGACGCTGCTGGTGCTGCTTGTGGCCTCGCTCGGACCAGCGCTCACGCTCCTGCCGCTGGATTGGTTGCGCCTGTTCGTCGGCGGGCTGCTGCTGATCTTCGGGTTGCAGTGGCTGCGCAAGGCGATGCTGCGCGCGAGTGGACTCAAGGCCCGCCACGACGAGGAAGCCATCTACGCCACCGAGCTGGCCGCCGCCAAGGCCGCCCCCGCCGCGCGCCGGGGCTTTGTCCGCGACTGGTACTCCTTCACCCTCTCGTTCAAAGGCGTGGTGCTCGAGGGACTGGAAGTGGCGTTCATCGCGCTGACCTTCGGCACCAACCAACGCGACATCCCGATGGCCGCGTTCGCCGCGCTGGCCGCGATCGGGGTGGTCACCCTCGCCGGGATCGCGGCGCGCGCCCCGCTGGCCCGGGTGCCGGAGAACACCATGAAGCTCATCGTCGGGATCATGCTGACCTCGTTCGGCGTTTTCTGGGGCGCCGAAGGAGCCGGCGCGCACTGGCCCGGCGGCGACGCGGCAACGCTCGTGGTGACCGCCGCGATTGCGCTGTTCGCCCTCGCGCTCATTGCCGGGCTGCGCGGACTGCCCCCACACGAGTGGCCGGCCGGCTCTTCCGCCGAGGCAGGCCGGGCATGACCGCTCGGATCGTCGCCTTCGCCAGGTTCTTCTGCGACTTCATCGTCGGCGACGACTGGCGTGTCGCGCTCGGCGTGGTCATCGCGCTGGCGGTGACCTACGGGCTGAGCACCGCCGGGATCCCGTCCTGGTGGGTGCTACCTCTCGCGGTGGTGATACTGCTACCCGCCAGCTTGTGGCGGGTAGCCCGCCGCGCCCGCCGCTCCCACTGAACTCAACGCCGAGCTTCGCCTGAGTAGCTCACTTCCGAGGAGCGACCGTGGCTACTGATACGCCGTCTAGGCTGTGGCGATCTGTCCGGCTGGCAGTGAGCGGAGGCCGGCGGCGGCACGGTGTTGGTTGACATGTAGCGGGTGGAGTTGACATGTAGCGGGTCGAGGAGCGGCGCGAGCTGGTCTTGGCCGTTCGTTCGCAGGAACTGGGTGCCGTGGCGTTGGGGGAGGCGCTGCTGGACCGCTATGATGATCGGTCGGCTTGCCGTGCCCGACGCCGAAGGTCAACATCCGGCGGTTCTCATCGCTCACGAGGGCCCAGGCCTTCTTGACCACCAGCGCGCGCTGCCAGCTCAAACTCGCCCAGCTGGGCTACGTGCTCGTGTGCATCGGCACCGAGGACTCCTTGATCTCGGTCGGCGAGCGGCTGATGTTCGAAGAGCAGATGCGCGCGGCGGGGGTGGACTGGCGGATGAACCTCTACGGCGGCGCCAACACAGCTTCACCAGCCCCCACGTCGACCGCACCGAGGTCCCCGGACTGCGGTTCGACGAAATCTCCGCGGAGCGGTGGTGGCGGGCCATGCTCGACCTGTTCGACGAGACGTTCAGCTGACGAGCGGCCACCGGCTGCGCACCCACCCAGGCACAACCCGCGCGGCATCCGAAGAACCCCGGATTCAGCCGATACGATTCTGGCGACTAGCCGAACCTGAGTCCAGACTTTTACACCGCCACTGGTAGGCCACCGGCAGCGCGCCGCGGCGAATGACGACCTCAGCGTCTTGACGGGCTTCGCGCTGGGCCTCGCTCCCGGTGGCGGGTGCTACCGGCGCACCGCATCCACCTATCGAGGTAAACAGGCGGAGCCGCGACTAGAATCCGCGGCAACACCGGGAATCGGCCGGCGTCCTGCTCGATCGACCTGTTAGCTCAGGGTTTGCGGGCAACGGCTACGACAGACCGCAGTGGTGTGCGTGCGGCGGTCTGGATGGGGGGTGGTCGCCATTGGTCGACCGGGACCAGGCCGGGCTCGATGACCTTCAGGCCGATGAGGCAGGCGCGGAACTCGTCGAGCCTGCGCAGGTGGTACTGGTGGCGCCGGCAGGCCTCGCGGAACCCAGGGTGCCCGGTGTCGGCGCCGTCGCTGAGGATCAGGTAGCTGCCGGACGGTACAGCGTCGAGGAGCGCTCTGGTGATGGTGTACATCTGCTCGAAGGTGCTGGCGGCGTGGCCGAGGATGCCCTGCAAGATGACCGCGATCGGCGCACTGAAGTCCAGGGTGGCGTGTGCGCCGGTGACGAGCTGGTCGGGGTCGCGCACGTCGGCGTGCAGGTAGTCGGTGCTTCCTTGCGGTGTGGTGTTGGCCAGCCAGGCACTGGCGTAGAGCAGCACCAGCGGGTCGTTGTCCACGTAGACGATCTTTGATGTCGGTGCGACGGACTGGGCGACCTCGTGGGTGTGGCGGATGCCGGGTGGGCCGGGCAGCCCGGTGCCGATGTCGAGGAACTGGCGCACTCCGGCCTCGCTGGCGAGGTAGGTCACCACCCGGGTCAGGAACTGGCGACAGTGCTGGGCCGTGTCGATGATGTCCGGGTAAAGCCGGGTGAACTCGTCGCCGGCGGCTCGGTCGACAAGGTAGTTGTCTGTGCCGCCGAGCCAGTAGTCCCATACCCGCGCCGAGGACTTCTTGCGGAAGTGGTCAGCGGGCAACGTCGACGGCTGAGTCCGCCCGCTCTGCTCTCCGTCCACGGCACCCCTCAGTCAGACACGCCCGGTTGACGAAGAGGATCTTACGGTCTCCGGCCGATCGTGGGTCTGTCCCCGCGGTGTCCGAAACCCACCTGGTGCCGGGTACCACGCGGCGACCAACTCTGTCAACGGGATCGGCTCACGGAGCCCGGCCGACTGAACGCTCAGCTCGGGTTCGGGGAGAGGTCCGCGAACTCGCCAGCGGACCAGCTCGAGAATTCGCTCCCGGGCAACGACGCCGCGGCGGGCCGCCCATCCCAGCCACGCGCAGGTGGGGTCGTGTACCAGATCCCGGGTGCTCCCCGGCCACATGCCGCCGGTCGGGCGGTTCGCCACGCCACGACGCGAGCATGCTCCGGCCCGCCATGTCATGGGCGCACTGTTCCTCCGGCGATGACGCCAGGCAGTTAGCTTCATACCGTGAAAAAAGTAGGTGTGCCACGGACCGCCTGTCAGCCTCTATTAGTCATTGACCTGCGCGGAAGTAAGCATTATTTTGCTTTGTAAATCAAATAATAGCCGATAGGATCTGACGGGTGAGTGAGCACACGGAGCCGGCTGAAGGCAGGGGTCGGCACGACGGGCTGCTGCTCACCCTGCTGCGGGACCGGGGCAACCTGTCGCGGACCGACCTGGCGTCAGCTGCCCGACTCTCTCCGGCGACCATCACGAAGGCGGTCGGATCCCTGCTCGATCGCGGTTTGGTGCGTGAGCAGGAGGTGGCGTCCTCGGCGGGGATCGGACGTCCCGCTGTGGGGTTGGTGCCGGTGGTGAACGCGGTCCGGGTGTGCGGTGTGTTGCTCGGCTCCGGACTCGTCGAACTTGGCGTGGTGAACGCGGCCGGTGAAACCCAGGACACCTGGACACTCGAGTTCGATGTCGCCGAGCCGGCCGAGGCAGTACTGGACCGGATCGCCGACGAGATCGCCGCGCTGCCCGAGGATGCGGCGGGAGCCGCGCTGATCGGTATCGGGGTGGGCGTGCCGGGCCCGGTCGACCCGCATCGGCGGCGCAACCTGC
The DNA here is from genome assembly GCA_036500625.1 of Pseudonocardia sp. Taxonomy (GTDB): domain Bacteria; phylum Actinomycetota; class Actinomycetes; order Mycobacteriales; family Pseudonocardiaceae; genus Pseudonocardia. The sequence goes on from DASYBQ010000163.1 coordinate 22,034, forward strand.
TGTCGGTCAACCTCGGATGGCGCGACGTGCCGATCGCCGACCACCTGGAGCGCCGGCTCGGCATCCGCACCGTGGTCGACCAGAGTGTGCGCGCGATGGCCATCGGCGAGCTGCGCCACGGGGACTGCCGCCCGGACGGCAACCTTGCCTTCGTCTACGTCGGGACCGGGGTCGGCCTCGGTGTCGTGCTTCGTGGTGTGCCGTTCTACGGCGGCACCCACGGCCTCACCGCACTGGGGCACCTGAAGGTGGTGGACAACGGGCGGCTGTGTGGCTGCGGAGCCCGTGGCTGCCTTGAGACCGAGGTGTCGGTGCCGAGGCTGCGGCAACGCCTGGCCGAGGTGACCGGCGACGCGGTCCGGATCGATTGCCAAGCGGCCGAGGGCGGCCTGCTGCGCGTACTGGAACGCAGTGCGGCGGAAGGTCACCCGGCCGGGATCCAGCTGCGCGAGGACATCGTCCGGCACCTGTCGACCGGCCTGGTCAGTGTCGTCAACCTGTTCAACCCGGGACTGATCCGGCTCGGCGGGGTGTTCAGCAACGCGCCGGAAAGCCTTTTCGACAGCCTCCACCAGCGCCTGGTCACCGAGGTCTTCACGGTGTTGCGGGATGACCTGCGGATCGAGCGACCGGTGAACGGCTTCGACGCGGGAACCGTTGGTTGCGCCACCCTGGCGCTGGAGGCATTGCACTACCGGACCATTGCCATGACCCATTGACCCGGCGGCCACTGGTATCAGCCGGCGGGTCGCAGACCGAGTAGCTCGATCACGGCGGCGGCCTGTTCAGCGGGCGTCAGCTCGGGACCCAGCTGCAGCACGTTCTCCGGAGGGGCCGGTGGCTCGAGCGTCGCCAGCTGGGATTCCAGCAAGGCCGAGGGCATGAAGTGGCCGGCGCGGGTGGCCAGTCGTCCGGCGATGGCCTCCCGGTCGCCGGTGAGGTGCACGAACACGACCTCGGGCCGGCGCAGGCGGTCGCGGTACGCCCGCCTGAGGGCGGAGCAGGTGATGATGCCCGGTCGCCCGGATGCGGTGTGCTCGTCGATCCATCCGGCCACCGCGTCCAGCCACGGCGCTCGGTCGTCGTCGTCGAGCGGCACACCGGAGGACATCTTGGCCACGTTGGCCGGCGGGTGCAGGTCATCGCCCTCCTGGAAGTCCCACCCGAGGTCGGCGGCCAGCCGCATGGCAAGGGTCGACTTGCCGGACCCGGACACCCCCATCACGACCAGGACGGGCACCTCGGGGTCATGCGTCATGGCTGTCGCACCTCGGGTGTCGGCTGGCCTCCGCCGTGTCCTCGGGTGCGCGGCGGCGGCAGGCCGTTGCCCATCGGCGAAGCGAATCGGGCAGCGCGGCACGGGTCGGGTTGGTCCGTCATGCTGATTCGGTGCTGGCCTGTCCGGTGGAGTGATATCGGCCGTTGCCTTCGACGGCCCCGCCTTTGCCGTACATGTCGTGTGGACGCACCCAGTCGGCCAGGCGGTAGTTGGGGCCGTTCTCGTCGCGGCCCTTGGGTGTGAGGTCGAGGAACACGTAGGTGCTGAGCAGCTCCTCCGAGCCACGGCCGAAGGCAGAGTAGGTGTGGAAGATCTGACCATCGTCTTCCTGTAAAAGACGCTGCGCCCCGACAGGTCTTCCATGGGAACCTGGCGATTCTGACAATTGTAGTAGATAGTCCCTCCGTGTGCCTGCCCGGGCGCGAACGAGACGTTGAAGTCGTAGTTGAAGTCGCTGTGGAAGGAAGATACGAACCGGAACGGCCAGCCCATTCGGCGGCGGAATGGTTCGACCTCCTCGATCGGGGCCCGGGCCACAGCTGCATAGGAGACGTCATGGTTCTGCAGGTGG
>DASYBQ010000164.1:0-16171 GCA_036500625.1 Pseudonocardia sp.
TCGTGCAAGCACTCACCAGCCTCGTCACCGACCGCACCGTCGTCATGACCACCCACCGCCCCGCACTCACCCGCCTCGCCACCCGAGTCGTCCACCTCGCCAACGGCGCCCTCACCGACGAACCCATCGACCCCGCACTCCTGCCCGCCGCCGCTGCCGTCGCGTCCGCGCGGCCAGGCTCGGCGCAGCCGGACCCGGTGGCGCGGACGGTAGGACTCACTCGGGCGGTCGCGGCGGCGCGCACCGCCGGGTCGGTACGCAAGGCCGGAGTGGCCCGCGGCGCCGGCACGGCACGCGGCGCTGACGCGGTGGGCGCGGAAGCCAATCCGGCGCCGGCGGTGAACGGGGTGCACCGCCCGACCGAGCCCGCGCGGCCCCGGCGGCCCGCCGGACAGCCCGAGAACCCCCGCCGGCCACAGCGTGCAGAGCAGCCACAGCGCTCGGAGCAGCCGGAACGCGCCGACCGGCCGGGGCGCCGGGAGCAGCCACAGCGGGCTCAGCAGCCCCGACCCCGGCATGCCGCGCGAACCCAACCGACGAGGCCGGCCGAGCAGGCGCCGGAGCCGGCCACCCGCGCGTTGCCTTCGCCACCGGCCGAGCGCGTCGGCAACGGGCGCCGTCGGATCGGCGACTTCTCCGCCGCGATCGGCGTTTCCGACGCTGCCCAGGCGCCGAGCGCCGATCTGTGGTGGCACAGCAACGAGACACCCCGCGCCCGCCCCGACCAGCCAGCCGGTCCGTCCGGCCCCGACTGGGTGGACGGCGAATGGGTCACCGGCGCGGCCCACACCAACGGCACCGCACCCAGCAACGGCACCGCAGGTAACAACGGGCACACCATCGGCGTGCCGCACACCAACGGGCACACCAACGGCACCGCGCGTAACACCGCGCACACCAACGGCGCCGCGGGTAACAACGGGCACACCATCGGCGTGCCGCACACCAACGGCCACACCAACGGCGTCGCACGTGCCAACGGGCATACCAGCGGGAACGGCGTGGCGCGGACGAACGGCCGCACCGACGACGCCAGCCGCGACACCTGGCCCGACAACACCTGGCCCGCTGACTCCCGATCAAACGGCTCCGAGCCCGGCGGGGTTTAGCACCCTACTGGGCGCCCCGGGTTACCCGGAGCGGGTCGTCAGCGCGCGGACCGATTCGATAGGTATGCAGAACGACTGGCCGACACGCACGGCGGGTAGTTCCCCGGAATGCACCATCCGGTAGACGGTCATTTTCGACACCAGCCAGATGGCGGCCACCTCGGACACCGTCAGCAGGTCGTGCCCGGTGGTCGGTATCGGCGGGCTCACCTCGTCAGGCATGTCTGCCCCGTTCACTGGTGGCCGCATCGCGTTGTGGGTCGAGGTGAGACCGAGGCGTCCAGCTCGACGCGCTGGCCGTGCCGGTCGATCGTGACGAGCCGGTCACCGGTGGTCGTGGGCACCGGACACGCTGGTGCGCGGTGTGCGCGGCCGCGTTCCAGTAGCCCGGCGACCATCGCGGAGCGTCGGGATTGCCCTTGCCGTCGTCGTGGTCGCCCATCTCGGGTCTCCTTCCTATCCAATTTGCAGTCGGCCAGCGTGCCGGACATCCGCCGGCCGCACCGTCAGGTTGGTCGCTGTTCACCCGAATGGGACGCTTCGCGGGTCGCGGGCATTACATCGAGGGTGGTGCGCCGATCCAGGGTCACGGGGTCGCTGAACGGCCGGAGCCGACCCTGTAGCCGACTTTTCTGGAAAGTTCTTCTTGCGACCGAAAGCCGACGAAAGCAGTGCCCACAAGCCGTCGAGGGAGACCAGTTTGGTGCCCGAGTACAACGACTCCGGTCAGCTTCGGCCGCCGCAACCATATGCAGCGCACGGACCGGCTCGTAGCGTCTCGGCTACCAGGCCCGGCGCGCGGCCCCCCTCGAAAGCATCGCGGACCGGCGGCCCCGCCTTCAGGAACCGTGGGAGAACCAATGGGTTTCAAGACCGGCGATTTCCCGCCCGTTGACGTCGAGACCTTCTTGGAAAAGCCATTCCTGGAGCGCATGAAAATACTCGCCCTGCACTGGGTGGAGTACGGCTTCGGTTCGCCACGAATGATTCACACGACGTATATCGCGAAGCTGCTGCTGTTGTACGTGCTCGGCGGCACGGTCCTTGCGACGGCGACCTCTGGGCTGGGCCCGTTCTGGCACGTCAGCGACTGGTGGGCCGAGCCGGTCTTCTACCAGAAGATGGTTCTGTGGACCGGCTTCCTCGAGGCCGTCGGGCTGGCCGGCTCGTGGGGCCCGCTCGCCGGGCATTTCAAGCCGATGACCGGCGGTATCCTGTTCTGGACCAAGCCGAACACCATCCGGCTGCCCCCCTGGCCGGGAAAGGTGCCGTTCACAGCCGGCGACCGGCGGACCGTCGTCGACATCGTGCTCTACCTGGCATTGCTGGCCAACTTCGTCTTCGCGCTCGTGCTGCCCGGTGTGCCCAGCACAGCGGTGGACCACCTGGTGCACGGGCCGAACGCGGGGCTGGTCAACGGCTCGCTGATGCTCTCGCTGGTCGCGCTGCTCGCTGTCGTCGGGGTGCGCGACAAGGTTGTCTTCCTCGCGGCTCGCAGTGAGCAGTATCTGCCGGCGATGGTGTTCTTCGCGCTGCTCGGCCCGGTCGACATGATTGTTTCGCTCAAGCTGCTCATCGCCAGCGTGTGGATCGGCGCGGGCATCTCCAAATTCGGCAGGCACTTTTCCAACGTTGTTCCGCCGATGGTCAGCAATACCCCGTTCCTGTTCAGCAGGGCGATGAAGCGGGCGCACTACCGTGAATTCCCCAACGATATCCGGCCGTCCCGCTGGGCGAAAACACTCGCGCACATCGGCGGTACCTGCGTCGAATGCATCACACCACTGGTGCTGCTGTTCTCCACCAACCACGCGCTCACCCTGCTCGCGGTGGCGCTCATGGTGGTCTTCCACGTATTCATTCTGCTGACATTCCCGCTGGCGGTGCCGCTGGAATGGAATGTGCTGTTCGCCTATGCGGCGGTCTTCCTGTTCTGGGGGCACCCGGCGTGGGCGGGCTACGGGCTGGCTGACATGTCCTCGCCGTGGGTGGCCGCGGTGGTCATCGCCTGCCTGGTGTTCTTCCCGGTGTTGGGCAACCTGCGGCCGGACCTGGTCTCGTTCCTGCCCTCGATGCGCCAGTACGCGGGCAACTGGGCGTCGGCGACCTGGGCGTTCGCCCCCGGTGCCGAGGCCAAGCTCAACGAGCACATCGTGCGCGCGGCGGACAACCAGATCGACCAGCTGCGGACCATGTACCCGGCGCCAATCGCGGAGATCACCATGCAGCAGACGCTGGCATGGCGCTCCATGCACAGCCAGGCACGCGGCCTGTTCTCCCTGATGATCAAGCACCTCGGCGAGGACATCGACACCTACACGCTGCGCGAGGCGGAGTTCGCCTGCAACTCACTGGTCGCGTTCAACTTCGGCGACGGCCACCTGCACGACGAGTTCATGATCAACGCGATTCAGCGGCGCTGCCAGTTCGCGCCGGGCGAGTTCCTGGTGGCCTGGGTCGAGTCGCAGGCCATCCACCAGGACTTCCAGCGGTACTGGGTGATGGACGCCGCGCTCGGGGTGATCGAGCGGGGCCGCTGGAAGGTCGCGGACGCGGTGGCCGAGCAACCGTGGCTGCCCAACGGACCGATCCCGCTGCAGGTGGAGTGGACCGCCACGTCCGCGGCCGAGCCGGCCGGCTAGCCGCCGCACCCGGCGCGACCTCCACGCCGCGCACCTTCCGTGCACGCCGCGCATGGCACACCACGCGCGGCGTGGACGGGACATGCGCGGCGTGCCTGGTACCCGCCGGCAACACCACCTAAACCCGACCGCCGAACGCCGAGGGAGCTGTGTAGGCCCAGCCGGACCAGCGGTGCACCTCGATGTGGATCACCGGGCCGGGCGGCGGCTGTTCGCGGTAGGGCGGGTACTTCTCGGACAGCCAGCGGACCGGTTCGGCGATCTCGTCGGTGCGCAGCTGGGCCACCCCGTCGGCGCGTGCCCACCACAGCCTGGTCCAGTCCTCGTGGTACTCGTCGACCAGCAGCGACACCTGTTCGTTGGCTTCGACGTTGCGCAGCCGCTTGAGCCGGGCGCCGGACTTCGGCTTGTGGTCCACCGCGATCACCACCACGTCGCCGCGCACCGCGAACGTGACCGGCACCAGGTGCGGCTGCCCGGCGGCCGGGTCCGAGGTGGCCAGGTAGGCGTGCCGGGCCTCGGCGAACCGCCGGCGGGCCTGCTCCTCGCTCAGCTGCATGCCGCCGAGCCTACGAGCCGGCGGTGCCGGACGCCTCGATGCCGGACGGCTCACGGCTGGGCGGCTCACGGCTGGGCGCACGGCCCGCGATCAACGCCCCGAGCACGCCGAGCAAGGCCAGCACCGCCAGCAACAACGGCATCGCCCGGGACGCCGTACCCAGCAGCGCCAGCAGCGCACCGCCGACGCCGATCATCGTCGCGGAGCTCAGCTGGTCGGCCATCTGCGCCGCCGAGCTGTGGAACCCGACCTGGCCGGGCGCCGACTGGCGCAGTAGCAAGAATGCCACCGAGGGGAACACCAGCCCCATCCCCACACCGGCGACCGCCCACACCGGTAGCGCCAACCAGGCAATCCCCCAGCTCGACGCGACCAGCTGCAACGCCAACGCGCCGCCCGCGAGCAGGCAGAACCCGGTCCGCAGCAACACCTGCCTCGGCAGCTCCGGACGGCTGCCCTGCCACCAGGAGGCCGCCGACCAGCCAAGCGAGCCGACCACCAGTGGCGTGCCGGCGGCGGCCAGCGACCAGTGGTGCGTGCTGGTCATGATCAGCGGCAGGTAGGAGGTGGCGGTGAAGAACAACGCCGCGCACAGACCGCGGCAGGCCACCACGGCCGGCACGCCGCGCCGGGCCCGAAACACCCCGGGCGGCAGCAGCAGCCGCATCGCGGGCACCAGCACCAGCAGCGCGAGCACGACCACCACGGCGGACACCGGACCCGGACTCTGCGAGCCGAAACTCAGCCCGGACACCCCGACCGAGGCGCCGAGCGCGGCAAGCACCAGACCGCGGCGCCTCGGCGCGGCGGCCCGACCGGCCCGCTCCGCCCGGTCCGCGCGGCCGGCCTCCGTCCGATCCAGTCGGCGCACCGAGGGCACCACCAGCGACAACGCCAGCAACGCCACCGGCACCAGCCCGAAGAACACCCACCGCCAGGAGAACCGCTCGGTGACCAGCCCGGCGATCGGCGGCCCCACCAGCGAGGGCAGCACCCACGCCGAGGACATCAGCCCGAACATCGCCGGGCGCAGCCGATCCGGGTAGACGATCGCGATCAGTACGTAGTTCGCCACCGTCACGCTACCCGCGCCGAGCCCCTGCAGCACCCGGCCGGCCAGCAGCTGCGGCATCCCCGTCGCGCTGCCGGCGATGATCAGCCCGGCGGAGAACAGCACCGGGGCCAGCAGCAGCACCGCCTTCGGGCCGGCCCGGTCACACCAGCGCCCGCCCAGCACGGTGCCGAACACCGCGGCCGCCAGGAACGCAACGAACGGCCAGGCGTAGTGCGACACCGCACCCAGCTCGCTGACCAGCGCGGGCATCGCGGTGCCCACGCCCATCGACTCGAACGCGACCATGCTTGTCAGCAACAGCGTGCCGATCGTGATGGCCCGCCGGCTGGCGCCGAACAGCTGCCGGCTCAGCGGCGGCTCGACCACCTCGTCCCGAACGCTCATGCACCTCAGCCTGGTGCATCAACAGTGCTTGAGGTCAAACGAGTTCCCCCGCTGGAACAACAGGCCGAGACCGCAGAACGTGCGTCCGGCGTCGGGACGCGCTGAGATGAGCACATGCGTTTTACCGTTCTGGGCCGCAGTGGCCTGCGCGTGTCCCGTGTCGCCTTCGGCACCTGGCAGCTGGGTGGTGAGTGGGGCTCGTTCGACACCGACGCCGCGGTCGCGGCCATCCGGCACGCCCGAGAGCTGGGCGTCAACCTGTTCGACACCGCGCAGGGCTACGGCTTCGGCGCCTCCGAGCAGCTGCTCGGCCAGGCGCTGCGCAGCGAGCTGACCAGCAACCGCGACGACGTCGTCATCGCCACCAAGGGCGGCATCAACCCCGGTGGCGAACGACCCCGCGACGCGCGCCGGGACTACCTGCGCAGCGGCGTCGAGCAGAGCCTGCGCGCGCTGGGCATCGACCACATCGACCTCTACCAGGTGCACTGGCCGGACCAGGACACTCCCGCCGAGGAGACCGCCGGCGCGCTGCAGGAGCTGGTGGACGAGGGCAAGATCCGGCACGTCGGGGTGTCCAACTACGACGCCGAACAGCTGGCCGAGTTCGAGCACGTCCGCCCGGTGGAGACGCTGCAGCCGCCGTACCACCTGTTCCGGCGCGGCATCGAGGAAGGCGTGCTGCCCTACACGATCGCGCACGACGTCGGGGTGCTGGTGTACAGCCCGCTGGCCAGCGGGCTGCTGACCGGTGCCTTCGACGAGAACACCACGTTCGCCGACGACGACTGGCGTGCCGGCTCCGACGCGTTCCGAGGCGCAACGCTGCGGCAGAACCTGAAGGTGGTGGCCCGGCTGACCGAGCTGGCCGCCGACCGGGGGATGTCCATCAGCCAGCTGGCCATCGCCTGGGTGCTCGCCCAGCCCGGCGTGCACGTGGCCATCGTCGGCGCGCGCAGCCGCCGCAACATCTCCGACAGCCTTGCCGCCGCGGAAATCGAGCTCACCGCGACGGACCTGGCGGAGATCGAGCGCATCGTCGCCGACGCCATTCCCATCCTGGGCGCCGCCCCCGAAGGCGTCGACTGACAATCCGCCGCCAGCCGGGCGCACGTCTCCGCAAGCCGGCCGCAACGTCCCCGCGAGTCGGGCTCACCACGTCCCCGCGAGCCGGGCTCACCACGTCCCCGCGAGTCGGGCTCACCACGTCCCGCGAGTCGGGCGAAGCTATCCGACTCGGTGTGCTGAAATCCCCGACTCACTGTGCTGAGAGCCTCGACTTGCGCAAACATGGGTGTGACCCTCACGTTGTCGTGTGCGTTGAACACCTCGGTGCACGGCCACGAGCACGCCCGGATCGCCGAGCAGCTCGGCTACTCGACCGTCTGGTTCTACGACTCGCCCGCGCTCTACGCGGACGTCTGGATGCCGCTGTGCCGAGCGGCGGAGCGCACCGAGCGGTGCGGCTCAGCCCGGCGGTGCTGGTCCCGACGCTGCGTCACCCGATGGCCAGTGCCTCGGCGATCGGCACGCTGGTGTCACTGGCCGGCGCGGAGCGGGTCGCGGTCACCGTCGGCACCGGGTTCACCGGCGCGCTCACCCTCGGCCAGCGCCCGGTTAGGTGGACGTTCGTCGCGGACTACGTCCGGGCGTTGCGTGGGCTGCTGCGCGGCGAGCAGGTGGAGTGGAACGGCGCGCCGATCCGGATGATGCAGTACCCCGACTTCGGGCCGCCGCGCCCGATCGAGATACCGATCCTGGTCGGCGCGGCCGGCCCGAAGGGCACCGCGGTGGCCAGGGAGCTGGGCGACGGCGTGTTCGGCGCGATGCGTCCGGTGCCCGGGTTCGACTGGAGCGCGGTGCTGACCTGCGACACCGTGCTGGACGAGGGCGAGCACCCCGACTCGGAGCGGGTGCTCGCCGCCGCGGGACACGCGGCCGGGGTAACGATGCACTACGCGGTGGAGTTCGGCGGCGTGGACCGGCTGCCCAACGGGCACATGGCCTCCGGCAGCGCCATTAGCGGCCCAGGAAGCGGGGTTTGCGTTTTTGCTCGCGGGCGCGGCGGGCCTCGGCGAAGTCCTCGCTGGCCCAGCAGGCCTCGAACGCCTCGGCCAGCTCGGGGTTGCTCAGCTCGGGCTCGAACACCGTGTTGAGCACCTGCTTGTTGTAGGCGACGGTGAGCGGGGCCAGTTCGGTCATGCCGGCGGCCCAGCCGAGCGCGTCGGACAGCCGCCCGGAGCGCTCGGCCAGCCCGCAACCCAGCGCCTGCTCGGCGGAGAACTGGTCGCAGGCCAGCAGCATCGCACGGGCCACCCCGTTGCCGGCCAGCAACGCGAGCCGGCGGATCGTCCACGGGTCCACCGCCAGTCCGATCTTCGCGGTAGGCACCCCGAACACCGCGGTCGGCGCGACCATACGCAGGTCGGCGGCCAACGCGAGCTGGGTGCCGGCGCCGATGGCCGGTCCGTTCACCGCGGCGACCACCGGGACCGGCGCGTGCGTGACGGTGCTCAGCATGGCGTAGAGCGACACCCGGAACTCTGCGGTGTACAACGTCTCCAGGTCGGCGCCGGAGCAGAAGCTGGTGCCCTCACCGGTCAGTACCAGCGCGCGAGCCCCGTCGGCCAGCACGGTGCTCACCGCGTGTCGCAGCTGTTCACAGAGTTCCTGGGTCAGCGCGTTGCGTTTCTCCGGGCGGTTGATCGTGATTAGCGCAACCTGGTCCGGGAAGCTGACCTCGATCATGCAAATTTCCTTCCACCCCGCGCGGCACGCCATGCCCAGCTGGCCCGGACCTTGCCTAGCATTGTCCGATGTTGATTTTGCGCATCGCGCGGTGCCCCTCCTCGGTACTCCCGACCGCCCCGGGTGCGAAGTTCTGACCGGGCTGAGATTCTTTTCGGCAGGTGACGGGTGTTGTGAGCCCAGGATTTTCGATCGAGGAGGGTTACGTGGCAAGGGAAGACATCGAGTTCACCGCGCAGGGCACCACGCTGCGCGGCTGGTTCTACCCCCCGGAGGGCTCGGCCGGTGGTGAGGCGCCGTGCGTGGTGCTGCAGCACGGGTTCGCCGCGGTGAAGGAGATGTGGCTGGACCGCTACGCGGAGGTGTTCGCCGATGCGGGTCTTGGCGTGCTGGTCTACGACCACCCGGGCTTCGGCGCCAGCGACGCGGTGCCCGGCAGCCCGCGCCAGGAGATCGACCCGTGGCAGCAGATCCGGTTCATCCAGCACGCGATCACCTACGCGGCGTCCCGCCCGGACGTCGACGCTGAGCGGATCGGGCTGTGGGGCTCCAGCTACGGAGCCGCGAACGCCTACGTGACCGCCGCGATCGACCGCCGGGTGAAGGCCATCGTCGGCCAGGTTCCGGCGATCTCCGGTTCCCGGCACTTCCGCGAGCTGGTGCGGATCGACAACTGGGCCGGCATGGACGCGATGTTCGCCGCCGAGCGCCAGTCGATCGCGGCCGGCGGCGAGCCGACGATGATCCCGGTGGTCGCCGAGGACCCGACCGCGGTGGCAGCGCTGCCCACCCCGGACTCCCACCAGTGGTTCACCGCTACCTCGCAGGAACGGGCGCCGTCCTGGCGCAACGAGGTCACCCTGCTGACCATGGAGTTCTTCCGCGGCTACGAGCCCGGCAAGTACGTCCCGCTGATCGCTCCGACCCCGCTGCTGATGGTGCTGGCGCCCAACGACCGGCTAGCCGCCGGCGAGCTGGCCACCGCCGCCTACGAGACCGCGGCGCACCCGAAGAAACTGGAGCTGGTCCCCGGCGGCCACTTCGACGCCTACACCGGATCGGGCTTCGAAATCAGCTCCGGCGCCGCCCGCGACTGGTTCGTCGAACACCTGCTGCGCAAGTCCTGAGCGGGTCGTTACTCCCCGAAGATGTCGGCGGTGCGCAGCTCCAGGTTCGGGATCGCGCTCGGCTTGAGCGGCTCGCCGAGGTGCACGGTGTGTACCTCGGCGTAGCTGTCGCCGTCGGGCTCGGTGTGGACGTGCACCGCGTTCGCGGCGAGGTCGACCAACCAGACCTCGACGATCCCCTGCCGGGCGTAGATCGGCAGCTTGACCGCCCGGTCGGTGCGCAGCGAGGAGTCGGCAACCTCGATGAGCAGCAGAATGTCCTCGGCCGTGGGGTGCGCACCGCGATAGAAGTCGCGGCGGTAGCGCGCCACCGTGACGTCCGGTTGCGGCTCGGACCGGGGCAACAGCCGTAGCGGGTTCTGACCCCGCACCGTCGCCCGGCCCGCCAGGTTTGTCACCAGCACGGCCACGAGAGCATCGACCACGGCCGCGTGCCCGGCACTGATCGGCGACGTGTAGACGATCTCCCCATCGAGCAGCTCGACCCGATCCGCGGGATCGAAGACGCCCACCTCACCCATGAGCTCGTACTCCGCCACGGTGAACCGTTTCCGGAGATCGACCATCGGGTCCGCGGTCATAGCAGAAGAATACCGCCGCGAGCCCCAGAACTGTCGGTGCTCGCTGGTACCTCTTGGGTCCGATGTAGACCCGACGCAGGAGGTAGCAGCGATGAGAGAGCACAAGGGCCCGGTGGATCTGGAGCTGTTCGGCCCCGGGGAGGACGTCCTGGTCCAGGCCAACCGGATGCTCGAGCTGGCCAGGGCGGTGAACGAGGCCACCGAGGGCGTGATGACCAAGGCCCTGGTCGCCACCCGCGAGTCGCAGGGCACCCGCGCCGGCGACTTCTACGAATGCACCCAGGGCGAGCTGGTCTGTGTCGGCGGGATGTGCCCGGACGGCACCCGGGATCCGTACAGCGACTGCGGCTGCGCCAGGGCGTTCTACGGGCTGGCCTCCCACCAGGCAACGTCCACGGCGCTGGTAACCATGGTGCCGCTGAGCCGAGACGACTACGTCGAGGCATTCCGATCCAGCATGGCGGCCCAGGGCCTGACCGGCGACGTGGCATGCGAAGCACTGGAGATGCTCGACCTGGTCGCCGACTGGTGCCCCGGCACGATTGTGGAACGCCGAGGCTGGGAGTTCACGGTGCGCAGACTGCCGCCGCTGCCACTGATCGGCGAGATCCGGTAATGGCAGCCGCGCGACCGGGCCGATCCGGTTACTCGACGGTGACGCTCTTGGCGAGGTTGCGCGGCTTGTCGATGTCGCGGCCCAGCGCGGAGGCCACGTGGTAGGCGAACAGTTGCATCGGGATGGTCAGCAGGATCGGGTCCAGTTCCGGTGAGTTGACCGGGGTGCGCAGCTCCGCGTCGGCCAGCCCGACCGGCAGCTCCGCGTTGGTCACCGCGATGACCGGGCCGCCGCGCGCCTTGATCTGCTCGATGGTGGAGATGTTCTTGGCCAGCAGCTCGTCGTCCGGCACGATCACCACGCTCGGCATGCCGGGGTCGATCAGTGCCAGCGGACCGTGCTTGAGCTCGGCGGCCTGGTAGGCCTCGGCGTGCAGATAGGAGATCTCCTTCAGCTTCTGCGCGCCCTCCCTGGCCACCGGCCAGCCGCGCACCCGGCCGATGAAGAACATGTGCTCCGCCGAGGCGTACTTGCCCGCGACGGTCGCGATGTCCGAGTCGGTGTCCAGCACGGTCTGGATCTGGTCCGGCAACGCCTGCAGGCCCTCCACCAGCTGCGTGCCACGTGCCGAGGACAGGTCGCGCACCCGCCCCAGCAGCAGCGCCAGCATCGCGAACGACACCGCCATGTTGGTGAACGCCTTGGTGGAGGCGACCGACACCTCCGGCCCGGCGTGCAGGAACACCCCGTTGCCGCACTCCCGGGCCACCGCGCTGCCGACCACGTTCACCACGCCGATGACGTTGCCGCCCTTGCGCTTGAGCTCCTGCACCGCGGCGAGGGTGTCCAGCGTCTCGCCGGACTGGCTGATCGCCACGTACAGGGTGTCGGAGTCGACGACCGGGTTGCGGTAGCGGAACTCCGAGGCCGGCTCGGCGTCGGCCGGGATGCGGGCCAGCTCCTCCACCAGGTTTGCGCCGACCTGGCCGGCGTAGTACGCCGAGCCGCAGCCGAGGAACTTGACCCGGCGCACGCCGCGCAACTGCCGGGGGTCCAGCCGCAGGCCGCCGAGGCGGGCGGTGGAGAACTTCGGGTCCAGCCGGCCGCGCAACGCGCGGCGGACCGCCTCCGGCTGCTCCAGCATCTCCTTGCGCATGAAGTCCTCGGACTCGCCGAGCTGGTAGTCCTCGTCGGACAGCTCGACGGTCTGCGCGCGCCCGCTGGTGCGGAACGACTCGGCCCGCACGGTGGCGATCTCACCGTCGTCCAGGTACACCACCCGCTGGGTGTGCCGGACCAGCGCCGACACGTCGGAGGCGATGAACGTCTCGCCCTCGCCGACGCCGAGCACGATCGGGCTGCCGTTGCGGGCCACCACCAGCTCGTCCGGGCGCCGCGAGTCCAGCACGACCAGGCCGTAGGTGCCCTCCACCGACTGCAGCGCCGCCCGGACCGCGTCCTCCAGGGTCTCGGTCTGCTCGGCGTGCGCGGCTATCAGGTGCACCAGCGCCTCGGTGTCGGTGTCCGACACCAGCGTCACGCCGTCTCGGACCAGCTGGGCGCGCAGCTGGTCGGCGTTCTCCACGATGCCGTTGTGCACCACGGCGAACCGCCCGGCGGTGTCGGTGTGCGGGTGGGCGTTGGTGTCGTTGACCTCGCCGTGGGTGGCCCACCGGGTGTGCGCGATGCCGACCGAGCCGGGCGCCGACTCGTCCACCCGGGCGCGCAGGTCACGTACCCGGCCGGCGGTCTTGGTCACCTTCAGCCGGCGGCGCTGCACCAGCGCGATGCCCGCCGAGTCGTAGCCGCGGTACTCCAGCCGGCGCAGCCCCTCCAACAGCACCGGAGCGGCGTTCCTGCTGCCGACATAGCCCACGATCCCGCACATGCATTCGCTCCTCAGCCGTAGACGATGCGCCGCAACTGCCGCTCGGAGAGGGCGGCGGCGAGTACCAGACGTTCGGACAGTTCCTCCGCGAGCACCGGCCAGATCGCCGTGTTGCCGTGTCCTCGGCGGCGCAGCTCGGCGTGCCGGCGGCGGACGAACTGTTCGGTGGTCTCTGCGTAGTAGGCGAGCACGTCGGTGACCACCCGCGCGGCGGTGCCCGGGGCCAGCCCGGTGGACACCGTCAGATGGCGGATCAGCTCCCCATGGGCAGCCACCGGACCGCTGAACGTGCTCACGAGACCCGAGAATGGCACTCTCTGCCCGCTTTCCGCCACTTTCCTGCCCGAAATCGGGCACAGCCACGTGCAAACCGACTTACGCGCCCCAAGACGCCAGCAACCCTAGTCCGCCTCCAGCCGAGCCCAGAATCGACGGCCAACGGATGTGTGCGGTCAGGGGATGAGGGCGGGAGGCGGCGGGCAACCTCGGCGGGGGCGGGCATGGCCGCCATGCGGTGCGTCGCGGCCCGCACCGAAGGGTTGGCCAGCACCCGGGCGCACCGGTGTGTGACCTCGGCCGAGGTGACCTCGCCGGCCGGCAGCCGGTCACCGACGCCGAGCTGTCGCACGACGTCGGCGTTGGCGAACTGGTCCGCGCCTTGGGGCAGGTGGCGACCAGCACGTCCACCTCGAGGGTGGCCAGGCGGCGATCACCTCGCAACGAGTGCGCGGCGCACGGGACCCCGGCCAGTTTGGCGGCGAGCGCGCCGCCCGGGTTGCCCGCTTCGTAAATGACCAGGTCAGGCTGCTCCCGCTGCAGCAACGGCAGCAGGCCGGCGACGCAGTGCCTCGGCACGATGTCATCGAACACCCGCGCGATGACCGCGCTCAGCTCCCGCCTCGGGACCTCGCCGCGCTGTCTGTTCTCGCCGGCGAACCCGATCTCGAACCCCTCGGCCAGAGTAAGCCCGACCGGCGCGGTCGGCAGCCGGCAGCCTAAGCCGTGCCGCTCCCGGCAGCGAGCGGGTTGTCGGCGGGGATGGCTCACTCGGTCGGGTACCAAACCCGACACGCCGAGAACCTTGCGGTGCTTGACAGAGCGTGACCTCACACTTGCCACTCACACGTGTCCAGCGCGTGAGTGGGGTCCTCATTTCGCTATCTACGCAGCTCAGTGCTGATTATGACCGCCAGGCACGCCGGCTGGCGGTCAGTGCAGCGTGTGCACTGCGTAAGCGGAACCACTAGGTCGAAGTGCCCATATGGCACATCCGAGTGGCTCGGTGTCGTAACCGCGTCACAGAGTGCTCGTTGCAGCGTGTGGTGACTCTGTGGCGCCCGAGGTTCAAGTGAATGTCGATGGGGGCCGCGAATGTTTTTCGACGGTGAGGACTGAATTGTCTGAGCGTTCGCACGACGGCACCGGGCGCACCAGCCCGGGTACGCCCGAGTCGGCCGCGGCACAGGGCGATGTCCGGAACTCGCCGCACCAGGCCATCCGTAAGCGATGGCAGCCCGCTTACCACGGGGGTATCGGGCCGGCGCGTAGCGGCGCCACCGAGACGGATTCACACGCGGAGCCGGCGACGCCGGGAGCTGAACAGGAGAACAAAGTGCTGTCGGAGCTGGACACCACGGTGACAAGAGAGCGGACAAGAGAGCGGCAGACGGCGGTGGAGCCGAGCCCAGGCCTGACGGAGCCACCGGAGCCCCGGTCCGCGCCGCTGGAGAGCCTGCACGGAGAGTTCGCCACGCAGCCGGCCGCCGCGCCCGCCACGGCGGCGGAACCGGCGGCGGGCCACGCGGCGCCCCAGGCAGTCGAGCACCCCGCTGCCGGCGAGCGGTCCGCTGTCGACGCGCAGCCCCAGGTTGACCTTTTCGCCGAACACGACCTTCGCACCGAACAGGACCTCGCCGAGCAGGACCTCGCCGAGGAACAGGACTTCGTCGCGGAACAGGACGCCGTCGCGGAACAGGCGCCCACCGCCGAGCACACCCACGTCGCGGAACAGGGCCTCCCCGCCGAGCAGGCCGGCGGGGGCGGACAGGCCGCCGAGGGTGAGCCGAACCCGTGGGCCGCGCCGGCCGATGACACACTCGCGCAGACCTCGGACCAGGCTCCGGAGACCGAGTGGCAGGAGCCGACGCAAGAGCGGCAGGCCTCGGAGTCGGTATGGCAGGAGCCGGCCGGTCGACCGGCGGTGCGGCCGAAGCCGACGCCGTTCCCCCGGCAGCGGCCCACCCCGTTCCCCCGCCAGCAGCAGGCCAGCCCGGAGACCTTCCCCCAGCAGCAGGCCGGCACAGAGACGTTCGCCCAGCGGGAGGCCGGGCCGGAGGCGTTCCAGCGCGAGGCCGGGCCGGAGGCGTTCCCCCGGCAGCAGGCCGGTCCGGAGGCCGAGGCGCAGACCTGCCAGACGTCGCTGCCGCGCTCACCGTTCCGGCTCTCTCCTTCCACCTCCTTCGGGGTGCCGTTGCGGCACTGGCCATCGATGCACCAGGAACCCAAGGACTCACTGTTCACCCATGTCGACCCACGCCCGACGCTGGAGTTCCCGACCGTCGAGCCGGCAGCCAAGAGCCGGAAGCGCCTGAAAGCCTCGAAGGGGCTGAAGGGCAACCCGGTGGTGTCCCGGGCGTCTGGTCTGGTCCGCGCGCTGCGGCCACAGCTGACGGCGCTGGGACGGCTGGCGCACCGGTTGTGGGTGGCCGCGCTGGCACGGCTGGCCGGTCTGGCGCGGTCGCTGCGCGGTGTGAAGCTGCCCGCGCTGGGTACGCCGTGGCCGCGCCGGAGGTTGTCCGCCGGCATGATCGCGGCGATGCTCGGCGCGGTCGTGCTGCTCGGCGGGATGAGCTTGGGGCTCATCGCGCTGAATGCCCAGCAGACGCCGGCGCTGGCCGAGGGCTACGCCAGCTCGGTGCCGGCACCGCCGAAGCACGCCGCGCGCCCCGCCAACCCGGCCCCCGTCGGCGTACCGGCGTTCGCCTCACCCGACCCGGCGGCCGGCTCACCCTCGGTGGACTCACCGGCGGTCGGCCTGCCGGCACCGGCCACCTCCCCCGCGCCCGAGGCCAGTCGACCGGAGGCGAACGCGCCGAGGTCAGCCGCGAGCGGCACCGGCTCGAGCGCGCACGGTTCGAGCGCAACGCCGTCCCATCAGGCCAGCGCGGCGGCTGCCCCGCTGCGCCCGGCGCAGAGCTCACGTGAGCGGGCCAGGCACAGCACCAGCTCCCAGGGTTCGCGCAGCGGCAAGGCCACGGACAGCGGCGCCCAGTCCGGCCGGACCGAGCACACCGACAACCAGCGTTCCAGCCACGACTCGAACCACGAAGACGACGACGGTGTCGCCCGCACCACCAGCGACAGGGGCGCGGACCCCGGCCTGCTGGGCGGCCTGCTCGGCGGCAACCTGCTAGGCATCGGCTGACCCCGCCCACCGGCCCCGCGCCGCGCACTCCCCGCCCACGCCGCGCATGGTGCACCGGGCGCGGCGTGGGCGCGGCAT